>NZ_CP025198.1:936237-1248317 GCF_003325455.1 Acidipropionibacterium virtanenii | reverse complement strand
AGACGCGTATGTCGTTGCTGGTCAAGAAGGGCCTGCACCAGGTCGAGGAGGATCTCGGCGACCCGGAGCGCAGTCTCAAACGCGAACTCGGGGCGATGGACATCGCCGTCATGGGCGTGGCCGTCGCCGTGGGAGCGGGCATCTTCTCGGTCGGCGCCCAGGCGGCCGCCGATTACGCGGGCCCCTCGGTCATCATCTCCTTCATCCTCGCCGCCCTGGTCTGCGGCCTGGCGGTGATGAACTACGCCGAGTTCGCCTCGTCGGTACCGGTCTCCGGCTCGGCCTACACCTTCTCCTACCTGTCCCTGGGCGAGTTGCTCGCATGGGTGATCGGCTGGGATCTCATCCTCGAGATGCTGATGGCCGCCTCGGTCATCTCGAAGTACTGGGGCATCTACCTCCAGAACGTCTTCGAATTCCTCCACGTCGACATCGCCACCGAGTTCCACATCGGCGGGGTCGCGGTCTCCTGGCCGCCCGCGGTCATCGTGGCCTTCTTCACCACCCTGCTGGTACTGGGCACCAAGCTGACCTCCCGGGTCAACGGCATCCTCACCGCCATCAAGATCACCGTCACCCTGTTCATCATCGTGGCCGGCGCCTTCTACGTGAAGGCCTCGAACTTCACGCCCTTCTTTCCGCCCTCGGAGGCGGTGCCCTCCGGCTCGGCCACCGGCGTCATGGGCCAGAGCCTGTTCTCCTTCCTGTCCGGAGCCGAACCCACCCGCTACGGCGCCTACGGCCTGCTGGGTGCCGCAGCCCTGGTGTTCTTCGCCTTCGTCGGATTCGACATCGTCGCCACCACCGCCGAGGAGGCCAAGGACCCGCAGAAGACCCTGCCCCGCGGCATCTTCGGCGGCCTGGCGCTGGTCTCCGTCCTCTACGTGGCCGTGACCATCGTCGTCACCGGCATGGTCTCTTACAAGGAGATGGCCAAGCAGAAGGACGTCTCCCTGGCCACCGCCTTCAAGCTGGTGGGAGCCAACTGGGTGGGGACCCTCATCACGATCGGTATCCTCATCGGGCTGACGACGGTGGTCATGGTACTGCTGCTCGGCCTGACCCGCGTCGTGTTCTCCATGTGCCGCGATGGCCTGCTGCCCCGTCAGGCGTCCCATACCTCGAAGCGCGGCACCCCGGCCAGGCTTCAGATCCTCTGCGGCATCATCGTGGCGATCGTCGCCGCCCTGGCCGACGTCGACCAGCTCTCGGAGATGATCAATATCGGCACCCTGAGCGCCTTCGTGCTGGTGAGCTTCTCCATCCCGGTGCAGCGCAAGCGCTACCCCGATCTCAAGCGCGGATTCACCGTGCCCTTCTCCCCCGTGCTGCCGATCATCTCCGGCGTCCTGTGTCTGTGGCTGATGAGCAATCTGGCGGTCGAGACCTGGTTGCGGTTCGTGGTGTGGCTGCTGGTCGGCTTCGTCGTCTACTTCGGCTACTCCTACCTGCACTCCAGGGTCCGAATCGAGGGACACGAGCTCAGTGTCGCCGCCAACTTCGGCGACGAGAAGAGCGGCGCCCAGGTTCCGGGAGACGCCGCAGCACCGATCCGGCACCACTGGGCGGCGGTCGTCCTCACCGTCCTGGCGGGAATCGTGGTGCTGGCCGAGGTGGTGCTCGCACTGATCGGCGTCATCGACGTCAAGGACATGTCGACCGGTCTGGTGTGGCTGTTCATGCTCGTCCCGGTCCCCGGCATCGTCGTCTCCCACCGGGCTCTGTCGCGGGCCGACGCCGTCGAGCAGTCCTGGGACGCCGTGCCGCGCGACAAGCTGCCCGTCTGGGCGCGCTTCGGCGCCGCTATCCGGATGCCGCTGAGCCTGTTGTCAGTGGGCTACGGCCTCACCGCCGTGGCGGTGGTGGTCGCCATCGTGCACATGGTCGAGGTGCTCTGACCTCCATGTCGACGTGGCGTTGAGACGCCGGAGCCCCCGGCCGCGCGGCCTCAGCGGAAGTCCCGGGAGGAGACGACCACACTCAACTGCAGCCTCTCCAGCCGGTCGGCGTAGAGGTTCATCACCGAATCATTGCGCTCCAGGATGCCCCGCACGATCATCGCCGATGACGTGCGTGCCACCTGCCGGTAGTGCTTCCAGGCCCCCGGGGTCACGATGACGTTGAGCAGGCCGGTCTCGTCCTCCAGATTGATGAAGGTGATTCCACCGGCGGTGGCCGGGCGCTGCCGGTGGGTCACCACCCCGGCCACCTCGATCCGCCGGCCGGGAACCACCGCGAGCAACTCCTCGACGGGCACCACCCCGCGCCGTGCGAGAAAGGCGCGCAGATGCCGCAGCGGATGATCCTGCGTGCTGATCCCGGTGGCGCGAAGGTCGTGGCCCAGCAGTTCCACGGCGGTCGGCTCGGGCAGCAGCGGCGGTTGACTGGGCACCTCGATGCCGAGCTGGCCCGGGGCCACCCCGTACATCTGTCCCGCCTGCCACAGGGCCCCGCGACGCGAACCGACCAGAGCGTCGAAGACCCCGGCCAGCGACAGGGCCTCCAGCTGGTCGCCGTCCAGGCCGGTGCGCCGCACCAGATCGTCCATCCCGGTGAAGGGCCCGCGGTCCCGCTCGGCGATGATCCGGTCTGCGGTCTCCTCGGAGATCGCAGAGACGTCGGCCAGCCCCAGGCGCACCGCGAGACCGCCGTCACGGCGATGAGCGGCGGAGCGGTCGGGGGCCCCGGGATCGAAGAGCCCGATCTCGGCCTCGGCGTGATTGCGCAGGCAGTCCGCCATCCCGCGGCCGGCGCCGTCCAGGGGCTCGGCCGGGGAGTCGCCCAACGGCTCCAGCCCGGCATGAAGACCCGAGAGGGCCAGATCGGGCGGCAGTACCCGCACCCCGTGCCTGCGGGCGTCGGCGACCAGGGTCGCCGGGGCGTAGAAGCCCATCGGCTGGGAGCGCAGCAGACCGGCCAGATAGGCCGCCGGATAATGGAGTTTCAGCCATGAACTGGCATAGACCAGCACCGCGAAACTCAGCGCATGAGACTCCGCGAAACCGAAATTCGCGAAGGATTCGATGCGATTGTATATCTCCTGGGCGGTGTCATCACCAATGCCGTTGGCGGCCATTCCGGAGAACATCTTCTCGCGCAGGGAATCGATCTTCTCCACGCCGCGCTTCGACCCCATCGCGCGGCGCAGCAGGTCGGCGTCGCCCGGGGTGCAGCCGCCCACCGTGGTGGCCATCTGCATGAGCTGCTCCTGGAACAGCGGGATCCCCAGGGTGCGGCGCAGCACCGGTTCCAGCAGGGGGTGCGGGTAGGTCACCGGGTCGCGGCCGGTGCGCCGCCGGATATAGGGGTGCACCGCCCCGCCCTGGACCGGGCCGGGGCGGATCAGCCCGATCTCCACCGCCAGGTCGTAGAAGGAACGGGGCCGCAACCTGGGCAGGGTGCCCATCTGGGCGCGGCTCTCCACCTGGAAGACGCCGATGGTGTCGGCCCGGCACAGCATGTCGTAGACGCCCGGTTCGTTACGCGGGATCGTCTCCATCGTCCATCGCTGCCCGCAGTGCTCGGCGGTCAGGTCGAAGGTGTGCTGCAGAGCGGCCAGCATGCCGAGCCCGAGCAGGTCGAACTTCACCAGCCCCATCCAGGCGCAGTCCTCCTTGTCCCACTGCAGGACGGTGCGCCCGGCCATTCTGGCCGGCTCGATCGGGCAGACCAGCCCCACCGGGTCGTGGGTGAGCACCATGCCGGCCGAGTGGATGCCCAGGTGCCGCGGGGTCCCCAGCAGTTGGCCGGCCAGATCGCGCACCGGAGCGGGAATGGCGTCGGCCGCCGGCTCCCCGGGCCCCGACGACCCCGACCCTGACGACTCAGGCCCCGACGAGTCGTCGCTGATCCGTGTCCCCCATCTCTCCACCTGCCTGGTCCAGGCGTCCTGCTGACCCTGGGAATGCCCCAGCGCCCTGGCCATGTCGCGGATCGCATTCCTGGGCCGGTAGGTGATGACGTTGGCCACCTGGGCGGCGTTGCGCCGGCCGTATCGACGGTAGACGTACTGGATCACCTCCTCGCGGCGCCGAGCGTCGAAATCGACGTCGATATCGGGCTCCTCATCACGCAGCGCCGAGAGGAATCTCTCGAAGGGAAGGCCGTAGAAGACCGGATCGACCACCGTGATTCCCAGCACATAGCAGACCGCGGAGGCCGCCGCCGATCCCCGTCCCTGGTAGAGGATTCCACGGCTGCGGGCAAAACTGACGATGTCGTGGACGATGAGGAAATACCCGGCGAATCCCTTCGCCTCGATGACATCGAGTTCCGAGGCGATCCTGGCGGCGGCCTCGCGGTCCTCCCCGTAACGGTCCAGGCGGCCCTGCTCGGCCAGGTGCCGCAGCCAGCTCATCGGGGTGTGGCCGTCCGGCACCTCCTGGTCGGGCATCCGGGGCCGGCTGGAGCGCAGCGAGAACCGGGTCTGCTCGGCGATCTCCACGGTGTTGGCCACCGCATCCGGGTAACGGGAGAACAGCCCGGCCATCTCCACTCCGCTGCGCAGCCGGGCCACCGGACCGGCGGGCAGCCAGCCGTCGATCTCATCGAGGCTGCGCCGGGCGCGCACCGCGGCCAGCGCGCAGGACAGCTCGAACCGGTCGGGGGTGGCGTAGTGGGCAGCGCTGGTGGCGACCACCGGCAGGCCCTGCGTCCGGGCCAGGCCGGCCAGCAGGTCATTGTCGCGGGTGTCGCGGGGGCGCCGATGATCGGTCAGTTCCACGGCCACGTTGTCGTCGCCGAACAGATCGGTCAGCCGATGCAGCTGACGGTCCGCCTCCTCGACGCCGTGGGCCAGTCCTCGGCGCACCAGCCCCTTGCGGCAGCCGGTGAGGATGATCCAGTGGCCGCCGGCCTGCTCGGCCAGGGCATCCAGATCGTAGATCGGGCGCCCCTTCTCCGCCCCGTCGCTCAGGTACGCGTCGGTCATGGCACCGGCCAGTCTGCGGTAGCCCTCGGCCCCTCGGGCCAGCACCAGCAGGTGGCTGCCGGCCGGATCGGCGACACCGTTCTGCGGAGCGGGCAGGCCGATCGACAGCTCGGCGCCGATGATGGTGGGCAGTCCGTAAGCCTCGGCCGCCTCAGCCATCCGCACCACCCCGTAGAGGCCGTCGTGGTCGGTGAGCGCCAGAGCCTCCAGGCCCAGCTCCACAGCCCTGTGCACCAGCTCCTCGGGGCTGGAGGCACCGTCCAGGAAGCTGTAATGGGAGTGGCAGTGCAGCTCCGCGTAAGGCACCACCGGTCCCGCCGGAGGGGTCGGGTGTCGAGTGACGGGGCGGCGCCTGCGCGAGTACGCCGGGCCGTCGGAACCCTCCGTCGGGGCGCCTCCCTGGATCCGGTGCTCCAGCTCCGACCAGGAGATGGGCGGATTGTCATAGCTCACGACGGTCCCCCGGCCCCGGAACCGGCCATGCGGCTAGTCATAGCGGGCCTCCGCCCACCAGGATGTGCCGCTGGCGGCCAGCACCCAGGCCTGCTGATCCTCGGTCACCAGCTGGAAGCGGTCCACCGAGGTGGCCTGGGCACCCCACCAGCGCTGCCGGACCGGCCACGGGCCGGCCCAGGCGATCACCCTCCGGCGCTGACCGGCGGGGGTGGTCAGCCACTCCGGGCCGGCTCCCGCCCCCGGCTCGCAGGGCCGCGCCGGGGAGCCGTCAGCGGTCTGGACCCGCACCGGGCGCAACTGCTCGAAGACGACGCCGGGGGCCGGCCCCGACAGCCGGCCGGGCCAGGGCTGATCGGGGCGGGAGCGCTCCTCGGGCAGCGAGCCGAAGGGGGTGAGCAGCCGGCGCTCCTTGAGCAGCCGCCCCCCGGCGACCGCCGGGGTGAGCACGGCCCGGGGACCGAGCCGGTCCTGGAGGCGGGTGAGGATCTGCATCAGATGTTCGGCCGGACGGGCGCCGAACAGCCCCTCGGCATGCTCGGCGGCCGGGCGGGCGGTCGGGACGAGGCGCACGGCCTCCACCCCCGCCGGGACGCCGCAGGCCTCCTCGTCCTCGTCACGGTGCTGCCTCCCGCCCAGCTGCCAGACCACCCGGGAGACCAGATCCGCCGAGGAGAACTGCCAGGGATGCCGCCACACCTGTTCACTCAGGCCCTCGGTGGAGCGGATCACGATCCGTACCTCGTCGCAGCTCATCCCGCGCCGACCGAGATCCTGGAGCATCCGGGAGGCGAGCGGCTCCACCCCGGCGGCAACCTGCTCGGCCAGAGCCAGGGGTTCGGGGAAGGCGATCTCGACGACGTCATCGCTCTGTGGGCGCCGCGAGGTCAGGGGGGTGGCGTCGATCCCGGCGGCGAGCCGGTGTGCGCGGTCCCCGTCCTGGCCGAAACGCGTCACCACCTTCTGATGATCGAGGGCCGCGAACCGGCCCAGGGTGCGCAGCCCGAGCCCGCGCAGCGCCCCCACCAGATCCGAGGGGCCGCGGTCATCGTTGAGGCCGGGACGCACCCCGGCGTCCAGGGCGCCGATCTCCAGACCCGACAGGAACTCCTCAGAACCACCGGCCGGCACGATCCGGACCGGTTCGGCGCGCAGCGCGGCCTGCCCGGCTGCGAACAGCCCGTCGGCGATCCCCACCCGGGCCTCCAGGCCCTGGGCCTCCAGCACCTGCCGCATCCGCTGCGCGGCCGCCCGCTCCCCGCCGTAGAACCGGGACACCCCGCCCGCCCGGACTGCGGCGACGCCGGGACGCACCACATGGACCGCGGGAGCCACCTGCTGCTCGATCGCCGTCACCACCGGCGCGAAGCACTCCTCCTCGACCCGGTGGTCGTAGGGCACGACGACGGCCTCCGGGCAACGCAACTGGGCGGCCCGCACCCTCAGGCCGGCCTCCACCCCCTCCGCGGCGGCGAGATCGCAGCGGGCCACCACCTTCCCCTTCTCGGCGACGATGACCGGATCGGTGTGACCGGTGCTCATCCTGACCGCCCGGATCGTCCAGTCGGGGACCAGGGCCAGCAGCACCCGCGGGATGTCAGGCACGGCGTCCTCCTGCCATGGCGTCCTCGGAGACCTCGACGACACCCCCGTCTCCCCGCACCAGGGTGACTGACCTGCTGGAGTGATGGCGGGTCACCGTGACCTCCAGACGCTGGGACTCCAGGGCCCCGTAACCGCGTCCCAGCCCCTGCCAGCCGAGAGTCCGGGCGCCGATCCGGGCGTGCGCCCCGGGCCAGTCGCCCTGCACCACGAGGGTGGCGCCACGGTCCCTCAGCCGGGCCACCAGCCGCTGGGCAGCCGCCGCAGTGATGGATGCCGGTGCGGCCGCCATCACGACGTCGAGCCCCTCGATGAGCGCGGCCACGGTCTCCAGCCAGGAGCCGGGGTCGGGGACCAGCACCAGCCGGGACAGTTCGACCCCCCAGTCGCGGGCGGCCTCGATCCCGGTCTCGGGCAGCCCGACCACCCCGCACCAGCCGTCCACCATCAGCCCCAGGCCCACCGACGCGGCCCCCGACAGGGTGTACACCTCCGACTGGAGCCCGCCCGGGAAGAGTCTCCTCAACCCCGGGTGGACGGCCCTTCCCTCAGACCCGTTGGCCACGGGATCCGTCCCGCGACTCACCGCAAGATGCGCCAGAGCGGCCGCGATCCGGGAATCGTTGCCGCGCCCTCCTGCCCTGCTGTCCATGGCGGGCACACTGCCAGCGCGCACCGACAGTTCCCGCGGTCCTGCCATGATGGGACCCATGACGAGATCGACCCGTACACCCCGGCGGCCACGACGGCCGCGAAACTCCGCCCGGCTGGAGGCGGCGCTGCTCGCCGGACGGGCGGCGGCCCTGGCCTCCCGTCTGACCGGCCGGGGGTCGGGAGCCTCGATCCGGGGCCAGATCACCACGAAGCTCGATCCTGGAGCCTTCGCCGAACTCGTCGCGTCCCGGCGGATCGCCGCGGTCACCGGCACCAACGGCAAGACCACCACCACCCACATGCTCACCGCGGCCGTCCGCGCCGGGCTGAAGGACGACGGCACCAAGGTGGTCACCAACGCCGACGGGGCGAACCTGCATCACGGCATCGTCTCGGCCCTGGGACAGGCCCCCGACGCCCCGGTGGCGATCCTGGAGACCGATGAGCGGGTGGTGGCCGATGCCGTGCGACTGGGGCATCCCGAGGTACTGGTGCTGCTCAACTTCAGCCGCGACCAGCTCGACCGCAATCACGAACTGACCTTCCTCGGCCGCGACTGGCGGTCCGCCCTGGCGGCCGCCGGCCAGGACGGGCCGATGGTGATCGCGAACGCCTCCGACCCGCTCATCGTGTGGGTCTGCCAGCGGGCCAGAGCAGTGGTGTGGGTCGACACCCGTCCGCGCTGGACCGCCGACTCGACCCTGTGCCCCAGCTGCGGCGGGGTGCTGGTTCACGATGAGGACGACTGGCACTGCCCGGACTGCCCGCTGCGCCAACCCGAGGCCGACTGGTGGGTGGAGGACGGGTACGCGGTCTCCCGCCGCGGGGATCGGCATCGCCTCGATCTCCAGGTGCCCGGCGATTTCAACCTCACCAACGCCACCTGCGCCCTGGCCGCCGCCGTCGAGATGGGCATCGAACCCGACGCCGCGCTGGCCGGGATGGCGACCGTCACCTCCCCGGCCGGACGCTACGCCACCACCACCATCGCGGGGACGAAGGTCCGGCTGCTGCTGTCGAAGAACCCGGCCGGCTGGACGGAATCCCTGCCGCTGACCGTCTCCGACCCACTCGTACTGGCCATCGACGCCGTGGCGGCCGACGGCAAGGACGTCTCCTGGCTGTGGGACGTCGACTACGAGCAGCTCGCCGGGCGCACCGTGATCTGCACCGGCCCCCGGGCCCTGGACCTGGCGGTGCGACTGCAGTACGCCGAGGTGGATCATGTCGTCATCGAGGACCTGTCCGAGGCCCTGGAATCCCCACTGCTGGCCGGCCACTGGGACGACGACCATCCCATCGACGTGCTGTCCACCTACACCCCCTTCCAGAAACTGCGCCGACTTGGAGGCCTGGCATGAGCACCGCACCGGTGAGGATCGTCCTGCTGTACCAGTCGCTGCTGGGGATCTACGGGGACCACGGCAACGCCATGGTGCTCACCAGACGGCTGCAGTGGCGCGGCATCGACGCCGAACTGATCAGCGTCGACCCCGGTGACCCGGTGCCCACCGACGGGGCCGTGTACCTGCTGGGCGGCGGCGAGGACACCGCCCAGATCACCGCGGTGAAGGAACTCAAGGATGACGGCGGGCTGTTCAGCGCCCTGGACGACGGAGCCGTGCTCTTCGCGGTGTGCGCCGGCTACCAGATCTGCGGCCACAGCTTCACGATCGGCGCCCGCGATGAGGTCATCAAGGGCCTGGGGGTGCTCGACGTCGAGACTCGCAGGGGGCCGGAGCGGGCCGTCGGGGAGTCCCTGTCACGGTGGACGCTGCCCGACGGGACGACCTCTCTCATCACGGGATTCGAGAACCACGGCGGCTGGACCAGTCTGGGCCCCGACGCCACCCCGCTCGCCGCCGTCGAGAAGGGTTGGGGCAACGGCGACTCGAGGACCGAGGGGGCGGTCCAGGGCCAGGTGATCGGGGCCTACCCCCACGGGCCGATCCTGGCCCGCAACCCCCAGCTGGCCGACCATCTCCTGGAACAGGCTCTCGGTCGGTCCCTGGATCCCCTCGACCTGCCGGAGATCGAGGCGCTGCGCACCAGGAGGGTCGCGGCGGTGCGGGAAGGACGCCCCTGACCGGCAGGCCGGCGTCATCCCGATTTTGCGCGGCGGGCCCGAGGCGCTAGTGTTTCCACCCGTCGGCGCTGCTAGCTCAACTGGCAGAGCATCTGACTCTTAATCAGAGGGTTCAGGGTTCGAGTCCCTGGCGGCGCACAGATCAGAAGGCCCCTTCATCACGAAGGGGCCTTCGCCATCCCTGTCGGGAAGCTGTGGGCGCTGCCCGTTGTGCATCTGAGTTTTGCATCCAGGTGGCGTCAGAGCTAGCATCGTCTGTTGCTGGCGCTGCTAGCTCAACTGGCAGAGCATCTGACTCTTAATCAGAGGGTTCAGGGTTCGAGTCCCTGGCGGCGCACAGATCAGAAGGCCCCTTCATCATGAAGGGGCCTTCGTCATAATGAGATCACCGCTCTGAGCTCAGTGTCCGACCGGGTGGAGGGAAGCCATGTCAGTTGCGCGGATCACCAAGTTGTTCCTCACCGAGTTCAAGTCGTTCCAGGACGAGATACTCCCTCTGGATGACCTCACCGTCCTGACCGGTCTCAATTCCAGCGGGAAGTCGAACGCCCTCGACGGACTGGACGTGCTCGCCCGGCTGGCCACCGGCGACGAACTCGGCGAGGCTCTTGACGGGAGACGTCGAGGGATCGGCCCTGTGCGTGGTGGATCAGCAGGATGTGCCCCCCACGGCAGTGATCGCTTCACCTTGGGCTGTGAGGTCGAGCTGGATGACGCCGCCTCCAGCCGTTACCGATATGAGGTGACGATACTTGCACGCCCCGAGCTGCGCGTCATCCAGGAACGCCTGCACGGTCCGGGACGCAACGCCAAGTCCGGGACGACGACGGATCGGGACCTTGTATGGGCGGCCAACGATGGAGAAGATGGTTCACCCGGTATCGCCGCCCGGATCGACAACGGCAAACGTGGCCAAAACCCTGCTGAATTCTTCCGAGACAGCCGCCTCGTCCTCACACAGGTCGCTGTCCGACTGCCCGGAAAGAACCTGGTCGAACGAGCGGTCCTCCGGGCTGTTGATGCTGTGGTCAGTCCTCTTCGCACCGTTTTCGAGCTCGACCCCGTGCCCAGCGTCATGCGCGGTTACTCATCGCGAAAGGATGTCGCCCTCAAGCGCGATGGCTCTAATTTCTCGGCAGCGATCGGGCATCTCCAACAAACCGATCCACAGCGCGCCCAGAACGTCATTGACTCCATCAAGAAGATCGCCGCCAACGCCGTCACCGACACCCGGATGGAGACGTCCACGCTGGACGACGTCATGTTCTCCCTCGTCGAAGGGGACGAGGTCACTCCTGCTCGGGAGATGAGTGATGGACTGCTGCGCTTCGCCGCTGTAGCGACGGCTCTTCAGTCAGGTGCGCAGGATCTGGATGTCGACACCGAGGATGACATCCTTGCCGTGGCCAGTCCACAGCAGGAACAGGTCGATGGTCGGATTCTGATGGTGATCGAGGAGATCGAGAACGGTCTTCACCCCTCGCAGGCCCGGCTGGTGCTCGACATGCTCCGCAGGTCCACCGAGGAGTCCGGTCTGCAGATCGCTCTGACGACTCACAGCCCGGCCATCCTCGATGTGCTCACCGGGGTGCTCAACAGCAGCATCATCGTCTGTTATCGCGGCGACGACGGACACAGCTGCCTCAGTCGGCTCACCGATCTCGAGGGGTACGCAGCAGCCATGGCCCACGGACAGATCGGAGAACTCGTCACGCGATCCGAGTTGATCCGCCCTGCGGAACCGAGGAACACCGACCCCTTGGACTTTCTGGACAGAATCGGCGCTCGATGACATCGGTCAGGTTTGTCGACACGTCAATGCTTCTCAACCTGCTCGAGGTACCTGAGATGATCCGGGACGTCGGTTGCGCGCATCCCGCGACGTCTGGGACACAATGGTGCCCGTGAAACCCTTCCTGCTGATCTCCACCCGCCCCGAGGACGAGGCCGCGCAAGGCGAGTACGACGCCATGCTCCGCTTCACCGGACTGGCCCCCGACCAGGTCGTCTACTCCCAGTTGGACCGGGCTCCCCTGCCATCGGTCGATCTTGACGGGTTGTCGGGGATCATCGTGGGAGGCAGTCCTTACAGCACCTCGGATCCCGACGACAGGAAGCCGGCCGATCAGCTGCGCGCCGAGCGGGAGCTCGATCAGCTGCTCGACCGCGTCGTCCCGGCCGACTTCCCCTTCTTCGGGGCCTGCTACGGAGTCGGGACGCTGGGCGTCCACCAGGGAGCGGTGGTCGACCGCACCTATCCGGAGCCGGTCAGCGCCATCACGGTGACGTTGACCGACGAGGGCCTGCGGGACCCGCTCATCCGCGCTGCGGGTCTCCCGGACAGCTTCGACGCCTTCGTGGGCCACAAGGAGGCCGTGCACACCCTCTCCGAGGACGCCGTACTGCTGGCCACCGGGACGGCGGCACCGGTTCAGATGTTCCGGATCGGGAGCAATATGTACGCCACCCAGTTCCATCCCGAGCTCGATGTCGCCGGGATCGTCCAGCGCATCCACATCTACCGGGAGAACGGCTACTTCGACCCGGCCGGAATGGACGAACTCATCGACACCGTCAGCACCGCCCGGGTCGATCACGCCCACACCCTGCTGCGGGCCTTCGTGACCCGCTACGCGCGCTGACTCACAGGTACAGGCCCCCGGCACCGGGATCGGCCCGCCGACCGGTGGAGACCGCGTGCAGATCCTCCTCGTGCAGCAGGACGTAGGAGGTGCCGTCCAGCTCTACCTCCGCGCGCGACTCGGGGTCGAAGAGCACCCGGTCTCCCAGCCCCACCTGGTGGACCGCCGAGCCGAGCGCCACGACGGTCCCCCAGGTCAGCCGATGGCCGAGCCTGACGGTGGCGGGAATGACGATGCCCGAGCCGCTGTGACGCTCCGAGCCCTGCTTCTCGGGGGCCACCAGGAGCCGGTCGCCGAGCATCCGGATCGGCAGGTCCCCGGAGACCGGGGATTGCGTCGGGACATCGCTCACTTCGAATTCTTGGATGCTGCGACGTTGTGGCCGCGCTCGTCGGCGGCCTCCGCGCGCAGCACCGCGGCCTGCTTGAGCATCGCCTGGGCGACGCCGCTGACGGTGGAGTCGTCGGTGGCGAGCCTGGCGACCTTGCCCGCGTGCTTCTTGTCGGCCTTGGCGAGCTTCTTGTCGGACCTGCGCCCGGCCTTGGCGGCCTTCGCGGCCCGCTTGGCGTGGGCGAGCTGCACCCTCTCCAGCTTGCGCCGGGTGGTGGCGCCGCTGGCCCGACCGACGACGGCCCGCAGCACGACCAGGGCACCGACCGCGGCGACCAGGCCGCCGCCGATCACCGCGAGCCTGTCGGTGCGCCAGCCGTTCTCGTCCTTGACCTCGGAGGTGAGACGGTCCCGGACGCTGGTGTACTCCTTCTGGGCGAAGTCCTTGGCCTGCCCCACTGCACGATTCTTGATGGCCACCGGATGAAACTCCTCGGTGAGCCCCTCGATCGTCGACGACATCCTGGCCCGCGCTGCGGCGATATCACGCCTGATCTGATCGGCGGAACGGGTGTCCTTCGCCTTCTTCTGCTGTCGGCCTTCAGCCATCTTGGTCTCCCTGAAACGCGATCATCGAATCCTCGGGTACGGTCTCACCCCGTGCCACGGCTGTACGGCGCCCGGACCGTCATCACAACGCGGACTCCGCGCGCCAAGCCGTGCCGACAGCCTATATCGTGGTCGTCATGAGCATGCGCCTCGCCCCTGGAACGATCGCACCCGACTTCACGCTGCCCAGCGCCGGAGGCGGGACGGTCACCCTTTCAGCGCTGGCCGGGCAGCACGTGATCGTCTACTTCTACCCCGCCGCGATGACCCCGGGATGCACCACCCAGGCGGTGGACTTCACCGCCCACCACAGCCGCTTCACCGAGGCCGGATACACGGTGGTGGGCATCTCGCCCGACCCCGTGGAGAAACTGCGCCGGTTCACCGAGAAGGAGTCGCTCACCCTGACCCTGCTCTCCGACTCCGACAAGAAGGTCATGAAAGCATACGGCGCCTACGGCCTCAAGAACGTCTACGGCAAGGAGATCGAGGGAGTCATCCGCTCGACCTTCCTGGTGGACGTCCAGGACGACGGGCGTCCGATCGTGGGTCTGGCCCAGTACAACGTGCGTGCCACGGGCCACGTCGGCAAGCTGTGCCGAGAGCTCGGGATCTGAGATCCCGTGTCACGGGTCGCCCAGGCGCCCGGGCCGGAGTGGTGGAACTGGCAGACACGCAGGATTTAGGTTCCTGTGCCTTCGGGTGTGAGGGTTCGAATCCCTTCTCCGGCACCCTTTCAGCACGACCTCGATGTGATCCCTGACTTTCGTCAGTGTTGCCGCCGGTGCCGACCTCCCATGATGAACGGGTGATCTCTTTCGATGCGGTGACAAAACGGTACGGCCCGAAGACGGCGGTGGACCGTCTGACGGTCCAGGTGCGCAGCGGCCATGTGACGGGCCTGCTCGGCCCGAACGGCGCGGGAAATACCACATGTCGGGTTTGACACCACTCTGAATGATGGAGTGGCGGCTGAGCTGCGGCGTGTCTCTTGTCTCGCTTCACAAGCCGAGTCGAGTACGGCTCGGACAGTCACCATGTGGTTGCTTGCTCGCTTCCGGCACCTGGGGCGAAGGGAGACGCAGACGATAGAATCGGGTGGCGTGCGAGCGAAGCAGGCCTGGGGCGATGGTTCATCTTCGCGTGCCCCCGCTGCGGACACGCCGTTTGGTGGATGGCTGCACCGTCACGCCCTGGTCATCGACATCGTCGTCGCGGTGGCGCTGTTTCTGTACGACTCGATGTACCTGGCCGGGCAGTACGCAGGCTTCGGATCACTTTCGATGCCCGCGTTCATCGTGATGGAGGTGGTGTCTGCTGCGATCTGCACGCTGTATGTCGTGCGGCGCAGGTGGCCGTTGACCGCTGCTGTCCTCGTTTTCGTGTTCTCGTGCGGGTACATCGTGACCGATCTCGGCCCCGCCCCCGTCCCACTGGTCGCGCTGGATCTGATGGCGTACTTCCTGGCTGCACAGCGCGGCTGGAGATTTGGGTTGCTCGCAGCTGCGGTGGCCTCCGTGTGGATCGTCGTGGCTGCGGAGCCGATCCTGCAGAGAGAGTATCTGCGGGTCGGCGAGGTAGGTGTGCTCGTGCTGGCGACATTCTTCGCTGCAACTATCGGGATGGCGACCAGGGCTCGGAGGCGTCATGTGGAGGGTCTTCGTGAGCTGAACGAGCAGTTGGCGCGTGAGCGGGACGCGCGTGCGCAGGTCGCGGCGGCAGAGGAACGCGCCCGGATCGCGCGGGAGATCCATGACGTCGTGTCGCATAGTCTCGGCACGATGGTCGTGATGGCCGATGGCGCGACACGGACCGTGGAGAGCAACGCCGAGCAGGCAGGGGCGGCGATGGCTAGAGTCCGCGATACTGGGCGTGAGGCGATGGCGGAGATGCGTCGGATGCTCGATGTGCTCCGGAGCGACGATCCGGCGATGCGCGCGCCGCAACCCGGATTGGGACGGCTGGACCGCCTCATCGGCGAGGCGAGGGCGTCGGGGCTGCGTGTCGATCTCCAGGTCACCGGGACGCCGGTCGCTCTGCCTTCGGGGATCGATCTGGCGGCGTATCGGATCGTGCAGGAGTCGCTGACGAACGCGCGTAAGCATGGCGGCCCGCTGCTGAGCCTGGTGACCGTCACGGTGCGCTATCTCGACGAGTCAGTTGAGCTGCGCATCGTCGATGACGGACGCGAGCCTGTCATGAGCGGCGCAGAGCCTGGGAATCCGGGACATGGCCTGGTGGGTATGCGCGAGCGCGCGACCGCGTACGGGGGGACGCTGGAGACCGGTCTTCGCGCATCGGGCGGGTTCGAGGTGCGCGCCGTGTTGCCGATCGGAGGGACAGTGTGACGATTCGTCTGGTGCTGGTGGATGACCAGGAGATGTACCGGGCGGGGTTCCGCATGGTGCTCGGCACGCGCCCGAAGTTCGAGGTGGTCGGCGACGCGGACGACGGTGATACTGCGCTGGAGCTGCTGCGCACGGTGGATGCGGATGTCGTGCTGATGGATGTGCGGATGCCGCGGATGGACGGTGTCGAGGCGACGCGCCGCATCGTCGAGTCGGGAGGCCCCCGGGTGCTCGTGCTGACGACGTTCGACCTGGACGAGTACGCCTATGATGCGATCCAAGCCGGCGCGTCCGGCTTCCTCCTCAAAGACGTGCCGCTGGAAGAGCTCGCAGCGGCGATCACTCATGTACACGACGGTGACGCCGTGGTCGCTCCAAGCACGACCCGGCGGCTGCTCGATCATTTCGCCACCAGCCGCCCGGAGCCTGCGGCCGCGGACGCGTGGGACCGCGCGGGGCTGTCGGAGCTGACGCCGCGGGAGCGTGAGGTGCTCGGATTGATGGCGGAAGGCCTCTCGAACGGCGAGATCGCTGACCGGCTCGTCATCGCTGAGAGCACGACACGGGTCCACGTCGGCCGCATCCTGTCCAAGCTCGGCCTGCGCGACCGGGTACAAGCCGTCGTCATGGCCTACCAGACCGGGATCGTCACGGTTCGCGACACCTGACGGCTTATGCCGCGGTAGCGCTACAGGCTCTGAGGTGCGCGTAAGCGCCGCGCTTACCCGGTGCGGTTCGCATACGCGATTCGTGTAGCGGAAGATCAGCGTCCAGGCAGACGACTACGGGAGCCGTCTTCGCGAGAGTGGATGGCATGTCGTTCGTCGTCGCCACCGAGAAGCTGACCAAGAAGTACGGGGATCGTGCCGTCGTGCAGGACCTCGACCTGCGCATCCCCGAAGGAAGCGTCTACGGGTTCCTCGGCCCGAACGGGTCGGGCAAGTCCACCACGATGAAGATGCTCCTCTCGCTCATCCGCCCCACCTCCGGCCACGCGGAAGTGCTCGGGCAAGAGATGACCCGAGCCACCCGCCGGCAGCTCCTTGGACAGATCGGGTCGCTGATCGAATCCCCTCCCGGCTATGCGCACCTCACGGGCGGGGAGAACATGCGCATCGTGCAGCGTCTTCTCGGACTCACCGACGAGCAGGTGGATGTCGCGGTGCAGATGGTGCGGATGCAGAACCAGATGGACAAGAAGGTCCGCGAGTTCTCCCTGGGCATGAAGCAGCGGCTGGGGATCGCGATGGCACTCGCGAGGCAGCCGAAGCTGCTGATCCTCGATGAGCCGACCAACGGACTCGACCCGGCCGGGATCGAAGAGGTCCGCGGTCTCCTGCGACGCCTCGCCGAGGGTGGTGTCACGGTCATGGTTTCTTCGCACCTGCTCGAAGAGATTGATAAGACCGCTACCGTGCTCGGCATCCTCAGCCAGGGCCGCATGATCTTCCAGGGAACGCGCGATCAGCTCTTCTCCGCTGCGACCCCTGACGTGCTCATCGACTGCACCGACCCCTCGCAAGCTCACAATGTGCTGACCCGCGAGTTCGGGACGACGCTGGAGAACCAGTCCGTGCTCCGCCTCAGCGGCGTCGATGACGGGGCGATCGCGCGTGCTGTCGCGGCGCTCGTCGGTGCCCGGATCGGGGTCCACGGGGTGCGGCGGGAGGAGCAGTCGCTGGAGGACGTGTTCATGAGCCTCACCGCAGGTGGTGGACTGTGAATGGGAGGGTCATCGCGAACGAGTTCGCGAAGATGCGCCACCTGCACATCTGGCTCCTCGCGACCATGCTGCTGGTCGTCATCACCGGCATCACCGTCTACGGGGGCGTGTTCAACCCCGACTTCGACCGCGCCACGGACGGTGCGTGGAACTCGCTGCTCAACACGTTCAGCGGCGGAGTCCTCCTCGCCGCTCCGCTGCTGCTGGCGATCATGGCCAGTCGGCAGACCGATGTCGAGCACGTTGGCGGCGGGTGGCTCCTGTCGGCGACCTCAGGTGTCACGCCCGGGACGCTCTGCCGGGCGAAACTCGTGTCGCTGGGCGTCCTCGTCACGGCGTCGACCGTGGCCAGCAGCGCCATCGTTGCGGGAACCGGGCTGCTGCTCGGCGTCACCGCCCCGTGGCCGGCAGGCCGGTGGCTGGGCTGCACGGCCGCCGTCCTGGTCGTGAACCTCGTCCTCCTCGCCGTCCATGTCATCGTCTCCGCCCGGATCGAGAACCAACTCGTCGGCATCGGCATCGGACTGCTCGGCACGATCCTCGCGCTCATCGCCAGCAGCCTGCCCACCTGGGTCACGCATCTGATCCCGTGGGGCTACTACAGCTTCGCCTCCGCCGCCGGGTATATCGGATCAGACCTCGTGGCCGTCACGCCGTCCTACGGGAGCATCGCCGGGCTCGCCGTGGTCACGGCGGTCGCTTTCGGGATCTTCACCAGTCGCTTCGATCGTCAGGAGGCATGATATGCACGCCATCGCTGCCGAACTCGTCAAGCTCAAGCGGTCCATGAGCTGGACCATCGTCATCTTTCTTCCTGTCGCCCTCGTGCTGCTGGGGACGTTCATGACGATCATCGAGGGCACCGGGCTCGAGGACGGCTGGCACACCCTCTGGATGCGGTCGTTCGTGTTCTACGGGCTGTTCCCCCTCCCCGTTGGCATCGCGATCCTCGCCTCCCTCGTCTGGCAACCCGAACATCGGGGCAGCAACTGGAACGCGCTCATGAGCGGACCCACCTCGTCACTGCGGATCGTCACCGCGAAGACGACTGCGATCACCCTGCTTGCGATCCTCATGCAGATCATCGCCCTAGCCGTGGTGGTCCTGCTCGGCAAGCTCGTCTTCGGACTGCCGGGGTTCGTCCCGGCGACGTATCTGGGTATCTTCGCGCTGCTCCTGCTCGCCTGCGTACCTGTCGCGGCGTTGCAGTCCTGGCTGTCGATGGTGATGCGCTCGTTCGCCGCGCCCGTCGCCGTCGCGTTCATCGGTGCGGGCTTCTCCTCCTTGCTGCTCGTGTTGAAGCTCGACCCGGTGATGTTCATCAGCCCCTACGCGGCGCTCACCCGAGCCACGCAACTCGGCACCGCAACCTTCGCCGACACTGGGGTGATCACCGCCACCGTGCTCGCAATGATCGCTGCCGCCAGCGTCCTGCTTACCGGCGTGATCACCGCGATTTGCACCGCCGTCCTCGAACGCGGCGACGCCCACATCTGACCCCCACGTGACCATTCGGAGGAACCGACCATCTGGGCACACGCGCCCACAGCAGACTTCAGCACCCCGGTCGACGACGCACCGGCCTCCGGCCGCAGACGCTCCGGACGCGGGTATGGGCTCACCGCCATCATCACCTCCGCAGTCGCGGTCGTCCTCGCAATCGTGCTGCCACACTTCGCCGCGATCCGGAGGAGACGAGCGTGTTTCCGCACTTGCCGCACGTGATCAGCCCCGACAGCAGGGTCTTGGAGGAGCGGCCCACGCGACGGTCGGGATGGTTGAACACTGCCCGGATACGCGTCGTCTCCTCCGGGGTGATGATCGCCTCCCAGTTCCCCGGCCCGAGGATCGCACGGTCGCGTCGCTTCCATGTTGCTGTCGTCTTCGATGCTGGTTCGTAGGCGCGCTGCCCGGAGATCCTGGCCGAGCACAGGATCGAGCTGACCGTGCTCTCATGCCACACGTTCAACCGGCTCTTGCCCTTCGACGGCAGCACCTGCCCAACCGTCGCGGTTGAGCCACCTGGTGATCTGCCGCACCGACTGACCCGCAAGGAACCGGTTGGCCATTTCGCGGATGACGGCGGCTTCTTCGGGGATGAGGACGCCGCCGACGCCGTACCCGTACTTCGCATCGCCGTGCTCATCGCCATCACCTCGTCGACATTGGGCAACGACTTCGTGCACGGCATCGACATCGGGGAGCACCCCGCGTCCCAGACCATGCCCGCGATCGACGCCCTCGGCCCCGCGGTGCAGTTCGGGCTGCTGACATTCGCGGCCTTCGCGATGGTGCTGATCACCTCCGAGTACGCGTGCGGCAGCATCCGCTCGACCTTCCAGGCGCAGCCCAGGCGGGCGGTCGTGCTGGCGGGCAAGACCGTCGTCGGCGCCGCCGTGGGCCTTGTCTCCGGCTGTGTCGCGGGCGGGCTGGGCCTCGCCGCGGCGTATCTCGCGCTGGACGGTCACGCCGCCCCCGCGGCCGAGTCCCCCGCCCTCACGGTGCTGCGGGTCGGTGCGCTGTTCGCCGTGGCGGCGGTCCTGGTCATCGCGATCGGTGCGATCGTCCGCAACGGCGTCGGCACCCTCGCCGTCTCCGTCGTGGTCCTGGTCGGAATGCTGACGCTGCCCTCCTCCGTGAGCGTGTGGACGCCCGCCGGCGCGGCTGCGCAGTTCGTCACGGCCAACGATGACGACTACCCGTCGGTGGTCGGCCTGCTCGTCGTCGCCGGCTGGGCGACCGCGGCGTACGCACTCGCGTCCGTGCTGCTGCGACGCCGAGACGCGTGAACCGGTGATGCGGCCCCGCGGGACCGAAATAGGATTGGGAACCGTGGACCACCGTCCGTCCCGGCCGATGACCCCCGTCCTCACGGGGGTCGGCGTCGCCGCGCAGGTCGCCCTGATCGGCTGGTGGGCCGCGACGGGCGCGACGGTCGTCTACGTCGTCCTGCAGCTGATGCTGCTCGCGGCGGCCTGGCTCGTCCTCCTCGCCATGAGGTACCGCCGTTTCCGGGCAGACTACGAGCACAGGATCGTGACGAACACGGTCCTCGCCGATCGCAGCCGCCTGGCCGATGAGATGCACGACGCGCTGGGCCACGAGTTGAGCGTCATCGCCCTCAAGGCGGGGAGCCTTCAGGTCCGGACCACCGGGGCGGTGCACGAGGAGGCCGCGAGCATCCGGGCCGATGTCGAGAGGGCCGTCGACAGGCTGCACCGGGCGCTCGAGGGGGTGCGCGGTCCCGTCGTCGAACCGGTCGACGCCATGATCGACCGCCTGGTGGCGTCCGGGGCGTCGATCACGCAGATCGGCCGGCTGCCCGGCCGATGCTCGGCGACGGCCGGGAGCCTGGTCGCCCAAGTCCTGCGGGAGGCGTTGACCAATGCGCTCAGGCACGCCCCCGGCATGCCCGTCACCATCAGCTACCGCGGCACGCCGACCGGCATCGCCGTCGAGATCCGCAACCCGATGCCCGATGAGGAGCCGCCACCGGCACCGGGCGCGGCGGGCACCGGGATCGATGCCCTGCGCCGCCGTGTCGCGCCGCTGGGCGCGCGCCTGAGCACCGCCGACGATCACGACGCGTTCGTGATGACGGCGCAGATCCCCCGGCATCCGCGACCGCTGCCCGCCCCGGAGCCCGGTCGGAGGCCCTCGCCGCTGGGCGAGACCCTCCGGTCGGCGCTGGCCCCCGCCGCCGTCGCCGGAGTCGTCCTGCTCGGCTTCTACACGTGGTCCGTCCATGACGCCGTCATCGAGGACCAGGACTTCGCCCGGCTACACACCGGCATGCCGACCGATGCCGCGGCGGACGTTCTGCCCGCCCGCCAGGCACCGGTGCGGCTCATCGGCACGGCGCCGCACCCGACCGACTGGTCCTGCGGCTACTACACCGACGGCAACTTCCCCCTCGGGATGGCGGTCTTCGAGGTGTGCTCCCACGACGGCTCCGTCGCACGGGTCGCCGATCTCCGGAAGAAGTCATGGCTGTGATCCGGGTACTGCTGGCCGACGACGAGCCCGCCATCCGTGCGAGCTACCGCGCGATCCTGGGCACCGACCCGGGCATCGAGGTGATCGCCGACGAGGCCTCCGACGGCCGGCAGGCCGTGGCGCTCACCCGTGCCAGACGCCCCGACGTGGTGCTCATGGACATTCGCATGCCCGGGCTGGACGGCCTGTCCGCGCTGGAGGAGATCCGCCGCTCCCGCCCGCGGCAGGCCGCGGTCATCGTGACGACCTTCGGCGACGACGAGTACATCGCCCGGGCCGTCGGCCTCGGTGTCAACGGCTTCCTCACCAAGTCGGGCGACCCCTACGACCTGATCCGGGGCGTCAAGGCGGCCGCCGGCGGAGGCGCGGCCCTCTCGCCGGCCGTCGCGGCCCACCTCATCGACGTCCTGCGGGCGGCACCGCAGGACGACGCGCACCGCCGTGTGGCGGGCCTCACCGCCAGGGAGCGCGAGATCCTCGCCCTGCTCGCCACCGGCCTGTCCAACGCCGAGATCGCCTCGGAGCTGTTCCTCGTCGAGGGCACCGTCAAGGGGTACCTCAGCCACATCTTCATCAAGCTGGGCACCCGGAACCGTGTCGAGGCCGCCATCCTCGCCCACCGGGCCGGCCTGACGTGAGGCCGTCCCCAATGTGGCTCCTGAAGGCGGGGACCGGCGCTCCGGGGACCGGGCGCCGCTGTGCGCCACATTGGGTGCAACCGCATCGGGCACAGGGGCACGGCCTCAGTCGTCCTCGGCGGAGACCTCCCGGTCCTCCTCGCGGACAGTGGGATGCGCCAGCGTCCAGGCCAGTGGCAGCGGCGCGGCAGGTCGCAGTTCCGGATCGTCGGCCTTGAACGACCTCACCCGTCCGACCCCGCTGCCCCGGTACTCGAAACGCACCGTCACCACGCCGCGTCCCGATCCCCACACCCAGCCGCGGCCCCACTCGTCGTGCTCCACATCGGTTCCGGGACGCCATCGTCGCACCGTCCCCTCGTCGAAGGAGGCTCGCCTGCCGAACGGCCCCGACACCGCCTCCCCACCCTCCACGGCGGCGTCCTCATCTTCGGCCGGCAGCCGCTCCAGAAGCTCCCCCGTCTCGTCGACGGCGAAGAGCTCCTCCTGGGCGGCCACCGTGAAGTTAGACACGCCCACCCCGAGCAGCCGCACGCCCTCGCGCAGATCGAGCCCCTCGAGCAGGTGACGGGCCGTCCGGCGGACCGTCTCCACGGAGTCGGTGGCACCCTCCAGGGTCGCCGACCGGGTCCACGTGGTGAAGTCGGCCATCTTCGCCTTGAGGGTCACAGTGCGGGCGAACTGCCCGGAGCGCTGGAGCCTGGCGCAGACCAGGGCCGCATCCCGCTCGATGATCCGCGCGCACTCGGCCCGATCGGTGAGGTCGTGCTCGAAGGTGTCCTCCACCGAGATCGACTTCGCCTGCCTGGAGGCCTGCACCGGCCGGTCGTCGCGGGCCCGTGACAGGTTCACCAGGGCGCTCCCCCAGGCCTGACCCAGCTCACGGATCAGTTCTTCGGGCCCGGCCGCCCTCACATCGGCGACCGTGCGCATCCCGAGCTTGTCGAGTTTGGCGGCCGCCACCGGTCCCACACCGGGGATAGCACGGGCGGGCAACGGGCCGATGACGTCCTCCTCGGTACCGGGTGCGATCACCGCAACCTGATCCAGATGGCCTCTGGAGGGCTTGGCGAGTTCGGAGGCCACCTTCGCCATGAACTTGCTCGTCCCGGCGCCCACCGAACAACTCAGCCCCTCCGTGCGCCGGGCGATCTCGGCGCGCAACCACACCGCCAATTCGTGGACGGCCTCCTCGTCGGCCACATCAAGATCCGCCTGCTCGAGGTCGACGAAGGCCTCGTCCAGACTCAGCGGCTCCACCAGCGGGGAGAGCTGGCGCAGGGTCGCCATCACCACCCGGCTCGATTCCCGATAGGCCTCGAACCGCCCCGACAGGAAGGCCGCATTCGGTGCCAGGTGGCGGGCCTGGGCGCTGGACATCGCCGAGTGCACGCCGAAGACGCGAGCCTCGTAGGAGGCGGTGGAGACCACACCGCGCCCTCCGGTACCGCCGACGATGACGGCCCGACCCGCGAGCGACGGCTTGTCGCGCTGCTCCACCGAGGCGAAGAAGGCATCCATGTCCAGATGCAGGACGGATGCGCGCGGCCGCACCGCTCAGCCCTCGGATCGGCTCTCGAGCGGCCTGAACTGCACGAAGTCGAACCCGTCTCGCCGGTTCCGCGAGACCTCGCGCCACCGGGACGCGGCGATCTCGGGGAATCGTGCGGCGCCCTCGGGGCTCCGGTGCACGGCCGTGATGTCCAGACCGGTGCACAGTTCCATGGCCGCGGCGTAGATCTGCGCCCCACCGGCGATGAAGCAGATGTCCTCGCCCGCCGCCCTCGCCATCTCGACGGCCCGCGGCACCGAGAAGGCGACGTCGACCCCCTCGGCGGACCAGTCAGGATCCCGGGTGCAGACGATGTGGCGACGTCCCGGAAGCTTCCCGATCTGCTCGAAGGTCCGACGTCCGAAGACCAGGGTGTGGCCCATCGTCACCTGCTTGAAGCGGCGGAAGTCCTCGCCGATGTGCCACAGCATGTCCTCGCCCGAGCCGATGACGCCGTTGTCGGCCACGGCCGCGATGGCGATCACCTGCATATCAGTCCCCTCGCTCATCCGCGCCTCATACCGCGATCGGGGCCTTGATGGCCGGATAGGGGTCGTACCCCTCGACGCTGATGTCGGACAGCTCGAAGGCGTCGATGGAGTCGACGTCGGGGTTCAGCACCAGCCTGGGCAGCGGGCGGGGGGTCCGCGACAGCTGCTCATGCACCTGGTCGAGATGGTTGAGGTAGATGTGGGCGTCGCCGATCGTGTGGATGAACTCGCGGGCCCTCAGCCCGGTCACCTGGGCCACCAGGTGGGTCAGCAGTGCGTAGGAGGCGATGTTGAACGGCACCCCGATGAAGGTGTCGCCGCTGCGCTGGTACAGCTGACAGGACAGCCATGCGGGCTCCCCCGCCTCGTCGGCGGTCACGTAGAACTGGAACAGCGTGTGGCAGGGCGGCAGCGCCATCTCGTCGACCTCGGCCGGGTTCCAGGCGCTGACGATGTGACGCCGCGACCACGGATCGGTACGGATCTGCTCGATGACCTTGGCGATCTGATCGATGACCCCGCCGTCGGGACCGGGCCAGGAGCGCCACTGCGCCCCGTAGACCGGGCCGAGATCGCCGTTCTCGTCGGCCCACTCGTCCCAGATGTGGATGTTGTTCTCGTGCAGCCAGCCGATATTGGTGTCCCCGCGCAGGAACCACAGCAGTTCCCCGAAGACCGCCCGGGTGTAGATCCTCTTGGTGGTCAGCAGCGGGAAGCCCTCGCGCAGGTCGAAGCGCATCTGGTGGCCGAAGACACTCTGCGTCCCGGTGCCGGTGCGATCGGGGCGCCTGGTGCCCTCGTCGAGGATCCGGCGCAGCAGGTCCAGATACTGCTGCATCTCAGGCCCTCCCCTCGTCGGTCCGGGGGCCCGTCACCTGGGCGACCACCTCGGGGACGATCGCCCTCACGGCCTGGCCGCGGTGGCTGATCGCGTCCTTCTGGGCGGGAGTCATCTCGGCGCTGGTGAGCTCCCCGTCCTGGTCATCGGGCACGAACATCGGGTCGTAGCCGAAGCCGTTGTGCCCACGGGGCTGCCCGATGACCCGTCCCTCCATGGTCGCGGTGCGGGTGATGACGGCGCCGTCGACCCCGACGAAGGCCATCGCACACACGAACCGAGCGGTGCACCGCTCGGGAGGCAGATCGAAGGTCTGGTCGAGCAACAGCCGCAGGTTCTTCTCATCGGTGGCCTGCGGGCCCGACCAGCGGGCCGAACGGATACCGGGCATCCGGTTGAGCGCGTCCACCTCGATGCCGGAGTCGTCGGCCAGAGCCGGCAGCCCGGTCCGCGCCACGGCCTCGCGGGCCTTGATGAGGGCGTTGTCGACGAAGGTGGTCCCGGTCTCCTCGGGAGGCTCGTAGGACGCCACGTCGGACAGTCCCACGATCTCGACGTCGGATCCGGCGGCCTCGAAGACCCGCTGCAGCTCGGCCAGTTTCGCCCGGTTGTGCGAGGCCAGGACCACGCGGCTCACAGCGACACCCCCAGCGCGGCCTCCTGAGCGGCCTTGAGCTCGGCGCATCCCTTGGTGCCCAGATCCAGCAGCCGGCCGAGCAGGGCCCGGTCGAAGGGCTGTCCCTCGGCGGTTCCCTGGATCTCGATGAAGTCCCCCGAGCCGGACATCACGATGTTCATGTCGGTGTCGGCCGAGGAGTCCTCCTCGTAGGCCAGGTCGAGCATCGGGACTCCCCCGACGATGCCGGCGCTGATCGCCTGCACCGATCCGGTCAGCGGCTCGCCGACCAGGGAGCCGCGCTCGCGCAGCCATCCGATCGCATCCCACAGGGCCACGAAACCCCCGGTGATGGAGGCGGTGCGGGTACCGCCATCGGCCTGCAGCACGTCGCAGTCCACCACGATGGTGTTCTCGCCCAGCGCCTTGTAATCGATCACGGCTCTCAACGAACGGCCCACCAGCCGGGAGATCTCATGGGTGCGCCCCCCGATCTTGCCCCTGCGGGACTCCCTGGGGCTGCGGTCATTGGTCGCCCGGGGCAGCATCTCGTACTCCGACGTCACCCAGCCCAGCCCCGAACCCCTGCGCCAGCGCGGAACGCCCTCGGTCACCGAGGCATTGCACAGCACAGTGGTGCGCCCGAAGCTCACCAGCACCGAACCTTCGGCCTGGGACAGCCAGGAGCGCTTGATGGTGACCTCCCTCAGCTGGTCCAGGGCGCGGCCGTCGATGCGGGTCTGGGATGAAAGTTCACTCACCCGGCCAACCCTAGCTGTCCTGTCAGAGGAAGGACGGCCCCTCCTCGCTCGCGCGTGCGCTCGCTGCCACCCCCGAACGGGCCGGGCACCGCTCAGGACTTGACGACGGCCAGATCGCCCAGCGGCGCAGGCGGCTCGTCCATCCCGACCCGGTGGACGTCGTGGACGAAACCCTGCATGAGGCGGCGTCCCAGCCTCTCGAACTTCTCCGCGTTTCCGGTGGTGAGGAAGTACCGGCTGGGTTCTCGCGGCCCGGTGTGCAGAATGCCCCGCCTGGTCAGTGCGGTGTAGGAGGCCCGCGCGCACTCCTCGGAGGAGGAGATGAGGGTGACCTCCTCGCCCAGCAGCAGGGTGATGAGCCCGGCCAGCAGCGGGTAGTGGGTACACCCGAGGATGAGGGTGTCGCAGCCGGCCTCGCGGATCGGTTCCAGGTATCGCCTGGCCAGCTCCTCCAGTTCAGGGCCGCCGGTGATGCCGCGTTCCACGTACTCGACGAAACGCGGGCAGGGAGTGGTCGTCAGGGAGATCCCGGGCACCGCGGCCAGGGCGTCCTCGTAGGACCGCGACCGTGCTGTCGCCTCGGTGCAGATGACGCCGATCCGGCCGTTGCGGGTGGCCAACGACGCGCGTCTGGCGGCGGGCATGATGACGTCGATGACGGGCACGTCATAGCGCTCCCTGGCGTCGCGGAGCACGGCCGACGAGGCGGTGTTGCAGGCGATGACCAGGGCCTTGACGCCGTGGAAGTCCAGCCTGTCCAGACACTGCAGGGCGTACTCGCGCACCTGGGCGATGCGCTTCTGCCCGTACGGCGCCCGCGCGGTGTCGCCGAGATAGACGATGTCCTCATTGGGCATCAGGTCCACGGCGGCGCGAGCCACCGTCAGCCCTCCGAATCCGGAGTCGAAGATCCCGATCGGGGACTCGACGACGCCGGAAGGACTCTCATCACTCACGGCTCACCACCCTAGTGGCCTTCGCGACGAGGACTGTCGCCTACCGTGCATCCACGCCCGGCCGCCAGGGGTCGCCCCCGGCCGGGTCAACGCAGCCTCAGCTCCACCAGGACAGGTCCGCGACGCAGCGGAGACGGTCCGGCGGCGCCGCACCCCGGGGTGCCCTCGGCGGTCGCCGACGCGCACGACGAGCAGCCGCCGCCCGGGCAGCCCGCGGACAGCTCCTTGGCCTGGATCCGGCCCATCCTGATGAGATGTCCGACGCTGGTGCGCACGATGGTCCCCGGCAGACCCGTCCGCTCGGCGATCTGGTCCAAGGAGCCGGCACCCTCCCGGAAGGCTGACAGCACCTGGCTGAGCGGCCCCCCGGAACGAGGCCGGGCGGGAGGACCGGCCACTACCGCTGCGGCGGCCGACGTCACCACAGCAGGCTTCCGATCTGGAAGATGGTCACCGCACCGACCCAGGCGATGGCCAGCTGCAGGACCAGCCCGAACATCGTCCAGCCCAGGCCGATCTCTCGCTTCTGGGTGGCCAGGGTTGCCACGCACGGCGTGTACGAGAGCATGAAGAACAGGAAGGCCCAGACGGCCGGATAGGTGTGGCCCTCGGAGCTCTGCTCGAAGGACTGCGTGATCTTCTGCTGCAGCGGCTCCTCCTGGCCGGTCTCCTCCGGATCGTCGACCGCGTAGGTCTGCGCCCACGAGGACAGCACGGCCTCCTTGGCGACGAAGCCGACGACCAGGGCCGAGGAGGTCTGCCAGGAGCCGAATCCGGCCGGCTCGAAGGCCGGGGCCACCGCCTGGGCCCCGACCCCGAAGGCCGAGTCCTCGGGAGCGGCCTCGCCGAAGCCGGCATGGCCGCCGACCGGGATGGACTGCAGCAGCCACACGGCGGCGACGGCCACGACGATGATTCCGGAGGCGGTCCTCAGGAATCCCTTGAGCCGCATCCAGGTGACGGCGGCGGTCAGCCTCGCGGTCGGCACCTGGTAGGGCGGCAGGTCGAGCACCAGGGGCTCGGAGCCCATGGTGCGCCACAGGGTCCTGCGCAGCAGGAGCCCGACCAGCACCACCAGCAGTATCGAGATGACGTACATGATGAAGCACACCGTTCCCGCCATCCCGGGGAAGAATGTGCTGGCCAGCATCACATAGACGGTGAGGCGGGCGGTGCAGGAGGTGAAGGGCACCAGCAGCGAGGTGAGGATCCGCTGGCGCGCCTGGGGCAGCGCCCGGGTGGCCGAGATCGCCGGAACATTGCAGCCGAAGCCGACGATCAGCGGGATGAAGGCCCGGCCCGGCAGACCGATGGCGCGCATCATCCGGTCGGTGACCACCGCGGCGCGCGCCATGTAGCCGGAGTCCTCCAGGACGGCCAGCAGGATGAACATGAGGGCCATCAGCGGCGCGAAGGTCAGCACGGTGCCCACTCCGGCGATGAGGCCGTCGACCACCAGCCCGTTCACCCAGCTGTCGCCCAGCCCGACCGCGGCGAGGCCCGAGTGCGCCCAGTCGGAGACCGACCCCGAGAAGAAGCCGTCCAGCCAGTCCTGGAACGGTGCCGCCACCGTTGTGGTGATCTGGAAGACCGCCCACATCACGGCGGCGAAGATCAGCGGCCCGAAGACCTTGTGGGTCACCCATCGGTCGATCCGGTCCGACATGGTCCGCCGGTCCTCACCCGAGGAGGTGGTGCCCGAGGCGACCACCGACTCGATGAAGGAGAACCTCTCGTCCTCGCGGGCCATCTCGGCGTCCTCGTCGAGCTCGCGCCCGGCGACGACGGCCAGAAGCTCGTCACCGAGGGCGATCTCGCGAGGGCAGGGCGGCAGGTCGTCGAGCTCGCGTCGCACGGCCATCGCCAGCGTCTGCTCACCGTGACGACGGCGGGGATCCAGGGCGACCACCGGGACACCGAGGCCCTCCGACAGGGCCCAGGTGTCCACCTCGATGCCGTGGCGCCGGGCGACGTCCACCATGGTCAGCGCCACAATCACCCGCAGCGGGAGCTCGCGCAGCTGGGCGACCAGATAGAGGCTGCGGGCCAGGTGCGCGGCATCGGCGACGACCACCACCAGATCGGGCGCCTCCGAAGGAGGGCAGTCGACCAGCAGGGCACGGGTGAGCGCCTCATCGGGGCTCATCGGATCGACGCTGTAGGCGCCGGGAAGATCGATGAGGGTCAGATCGCGGTCGTGGCCGGCGATGTGGTCGCAGTGGCACTCGCCCTCCGCGCAGGAGCAGTCGATCTCGACCGGTGCGCCCTGGGTGTGGCGCGTGCGCCAGACTCCCCGCGAGACCGAGACGGTGGTGCCGGGCCAGTTGCCCATGCTCACCCCGGCCCCGGTCAACAGGTTGAACAGGGTTGACTTGCCGACATTCGGTGCGCCGGCCAGAGCGACGACGGGAGCTCCGGCGGCAGTCTCGTCGGGGCCGTCGGAGCAGCAGGCCTTGGCGGACATCACGGGCCTGTGGGCCCGGCCGGTCAGCTCCCGGGTGGCGTCCTCCGCCACCTTGGGGCTCATGCGACCTCTCCTGTCGAGATATGCAGGCTACGCAGCATCGAACGGTCCAGCGCTATCCGCGATCCTGCCACTGAGACGACGGCGCCTCCCCCGGCGGTCCGCATCATCAGAGTCACCGGAGCGCCGCGCCGCAGCCCCAGCGCCGCCAGGCGCCTGCGCATCCGCAGGTCCCCCTCGGCACGCACCAGCACCCGTTCCTCGTCGACAACGCAGGACGCCAACGACTCGTCGACCGGTCTCAGATCCAGCACAGACTCAGGATCACCGGGAATCCCGGTTGCACTCGAACTCATGGCCATGAGTCTAGAAGACAGGCAAGGCGAACCTAACACCGGGGGGCCGGCTTCTATTCCCAGCTCACCTCGACGAGCATCTCGATGAGCACGCCGAGCCACTCGTAGGCGGGGTAGATGACGTCGGAGGGGTCATCGACAGCGGCCTGTTCGGCCTGTTCGGCAGAGGTCTCGTCGACGATCCCCAGCCGGGTGGCCAGGACCAGACGGATCGCGTTGATCGTCCTCAGCCAGTACTCGACGCGCTCGGGCTGCATCGTCAGCGGCTGGCTCGACAGCACGTCCAGATCCACCCGCACATCGAGGATCTGATCGAGCCGCTCCCGTCGCTGGCCGGCAGCGGTGAACCGGCGGAACTCCGCACTCGCCTGCGGATCGTCGGGGTAGGCGTCGGGGAAGAGCCGATGCGTCGCCGGATCCTCCTGCGCCTCCGAGCCGGCCTCCTCGCCGATATCGGCCTCCCAGAAGTCGAAGGGGTCACTGGGTTCACTCTGGTGCACGGCTCCCTTCAGCCCGGCGGGATCCTGGGGATCGAAGGGCCGCGCCTCATCGGTCTCCTCGCCGTTGACCAGGGACTCGTAGATGTCGAGCAGGACCCCGAGCATCCAGGTCTCCTCGGGCTCGAACTCCAGAACCCACGGAGGCTCGCCCGCAGTGATCCTCATCGTCGCATCCCGTACCCCGGCCGACTCACTGGTCCATCCTGCTGAGGGTCGCCCACAGTCCGTAGGAGTGCATCGCCGCCACCGCGGTCTCCATCCTCTCCTTGGGGCCGCTGGCCACGACCGCGCTCCCCTCGTTGTGAACGGTGATCATGAGGTCATTGGCCTTGGCCCGTGAATATCCGAAATACGTGGCGAAGACCCGTGCCACATAGCTCATCAGGTTGACAGGATCGTCCCACACCACGGTCGCCCAGGCGGGCTCGCCAGCGGTGAGCCTCTCGGTGACGGGTTCCCCGGCGGGCAGCGAACACTGCGGGCCGACGACGACGGGATCGAACATGCCCCCCATTCTGCCCTGAGGCCCGGCCGACCCAACCGATGCCGGTCCCCAATGTGTCGCACAGCGGCAGGATCGGGCACGTCGAGCGGCCAAGACCGCCCCTGCGCCACATTGGGAATCGTCGTGGGACCCGTCATGGGAACCCTCGCCGCGGACCGCCATCGGCCGGTCCCGGACGCGGGGCCGCGGCGCCGCCGGCGACGAATCCCCATAGAATTCCGGCATGTCGACCGCACTGCTCACTGACCACTACGAACTCACCATGGTGGAGGCTGCGATGAGGGCGGGGACCGCCTGGCGCAGGTGCGTCTTCGAACTGTTCTCCCGACGCCTCCCCGAGGGACGCCGCTACGGCGTGGTCGCCGGAGTGGGTCGAATGCTCGAGGCGCTGGAGGAGTTCCGCTTCGATCCGGCAGAGATCGACTTCCTGGCCGGGCGAGGCATCGTGAGCCGTGAGATGGCCGACTGGCTGGCGGGCTACCGGTTCACCGGATCGGTCCACGGATATGCCGAGGGGGACCTGTACTTCCCGGGTTCCCCGCTGCTCACCGTGGAGGGCAGCTTCGCCGAGGCCTGCATACTCGAGACCCTGCTGCTGAGCATCTACAACCACGACTCGGCGATCGCCTCCGCGGCCTCCCGGATGGTGATGATGGCCGAAGGGCGCCCGATCATCGAGATGGGCTCGCGGCGCACTCACGAGGAGGCCGCGGTCGCCGCCGCGCGAGCCGCCTGGATCACCGGTTTCGGGCCCACCTCGAATCTGGCCGCCGGGATGCGATACGGGGTCCCCACCTCAGGTACCGCGGCGCACTCCTTCACCCTGCTGCACGACTCGGAGGAGGCGGCCTTCGCGGCACAGTTGGAGACCTTCGGCGGCCAGACCACCCTTCTGGTCGACACCTACGACATCGACGCCGCGGTCCGCACCGGCGTGAGACTGACCGACGGGCAGCTCGGCGCAGTACGGATCGACTCGGGAGACCTCGCGATCGTGGCCCGTCAGGTCCGCGACCTGCTCGACGATCTGGGGGCCACGAAGACCCGCATCATTGTCACCAGCGATCTCGACGAGTGGCAGATCGCGGCGCTGCGCGGCGCACCGGTGGACGGTTTCGGAGTCGGTACCTCGCTGGTGACCGGATCGGGTGCCCCGACCTGCAGCTTCGTCTACAAGCTGGTGGCCCGGGCCGCCTCCGACGACCCGGAGGCTCCGCTCGTCCCGGTCGCCAAGAAGTCCTCCCACAAGTCGACGGTCGGGGGACGGAAGTACGCACTGCGCCGGCTGGGACCCGACGGCATCGCCACGGCCGAGGTGGTCGGGGTCGGGCAGCCGCCGACCGCTGACCACGACGACCGCGATCTCATCGTCCCGCTGGTCGTCGACGGCACGGTTGTGGGCGCCGAACCGCTGGAGGCCGCGCGGGCGCGCCACCAGGCCGCGATGCAGGAGCTGCCGCTCTCGGGACGGCGCATCTCCAGGGGGGATCAGGCCATTCCCACCATCATGGTGCACCACGGATCCGATGGATCCGACGCCGTTCTCGGCGGTGGACTCGAGCTCTGATCCGCCATCAGAGCGGGTCAGAGGGCGCGCCGCAGCTTGACTGCGAGCCTGGAACGGTTAGTGTCCACTAGTAATGGAACGGCCAAATGGTCGTGCCTGCCCTGTAGTCAGATATCAGGAGACCCCATGACCAAGTCCGAGCTCATCAAGGCTATTGCCAAGCAGGCGTCTCTCACTGAGGCGCAGACCAATGAGGCCGTCAAGGCTCTCACCGACGTGATCACCGACGCTCTGGCCAAGGGCGACAAGATCCAGCTTCCCGGCCTGCTCACCGCCGAGACCGTCGAGCGCCCGGCCCGTAACGGCCGCAATCCTCGTACCGGTGAGTCCATGACGATTCCCGCCCACAAGGCGGTGAAGCTGTCGGCCTCCAGCACGCTGAAGAAGGCCGTCTCCGACTGACCTGTCAACGGGACGACCCCTCCACGCTCGCGCAGGCGCTCGCTCCTCCCCGAGCGGGTTGAGTCTGCGTCCGTGGCCGGGCCTCCCCCAGCACCCCCTCGTGGCGGCGGCCTGTGCTGATCACAGATCTGCGTCGCAGGCCCTATACCGCGAGTCGGGATGTGTGCGGCGCGGACGCTGATGCGTCTGCGCCGCCGTCATGTCCGGCAGGGCTGTGTCATCCCCCGTCGAGAACCTCCGCGATCCTGGCCGCCCGCTGGTCGACGTAGAGATCCTCCAACCACATCGGACGTCCGTCAGGTCCCGACAGGGGCACCCGCCAGTTCGGATACTCGTTCACGGTGCCGGGCAGGTTCTGGGTCCGTCGGTCCCCCACCGCGTCGGTGAGAGTCGCGTTGAGGATCCTGGACGGCGTCAAGGTGAGCAGGCGGTGCATCGCGACAACCACCTCCTCGTCGGAGGGGCAGGCCGAGGAGAGCGCCCCGCGACGGCGCAACTCCTGCACCCACTGCTCCCGTTCCGCGACGGCGCGTGCGCGTTCGGAGTCCAGGCTCTCGGTGAGCAGCCCGAGCCGGTGCCGCAGTTCGATGTGATCGCCGGCAAGGTAACCGATGGTGGGCGGCAGGTCGTGGGTGGTCACCGAGGACAGGGCGTATTCGCGCCAGTACTCCGGAGCCAGCGGATGCCCGGAGCCGTCCAGCTCGAACCACATCACCGAGGTGCCGAATACGCCGCGTTCGCGCAGATAGTCGCGCACCCACGGTTCGACCGTGCCGAGATCCTCCCCGATCACCAGGGCCCCGGCCCGGTAGGCCTCCAGCGCGAGGATTCCGACCATCGCCTCATGGTCGTAGCGCACGTAGGCGCCCTTGCGGGGGCCAAGCCCTTGAGGGACCCACCACAGCCTGAACAGGCCCATGATGTGATCCATCCGCAGCCCACCGGCATGCCGCAGCGCACCGGCGACCATCTCCCGGAAGGGCCGGTAGGCCATATCCGCCAGGACGTCGGGACGCATCGGTGGCTGCCCCCAGTCCTGACCGGCCTGGTTGAACTGGTCGGGCGGCGACCCGACGCTGACCCCCTCGGCGAAGAGGTTGGGCAGCATCCAGGTGTCGGCGCCGCACCCGCTGACTCCTACCGCCAGATCACAGATGAGTCCGAGCGCCATGCCGGAGTCCCGCCCCGCCCGGTCGGCCGCCGACAACTGCTGTTCGGCGATCCACTGGAGCCACTCGTAGAAGTCGCTTCGGCTGGCGTGGGAGGCGACGAATGCGGCGACCTCCCGGCTGCCGGGATGCTGGAGCGGCTCGGGCCACAGCCTCCAGTCGGATCCGTGGACCTCCGAGATGGCGCACCAGGCCGCGAAGTCGGACAGCCGGGTCCCGTGCAACCGCTTGAACGCCCGGAAGGCCATCCTGCGGGCCGGGCCCAGGCCGGTCCGGTGGATCGCCTCGAGGACCGGACGCCTGCACGTCCAGCTGCGATCCCGATCGATCCGTTCGGCTGCGGCGTCATCGCCCACCGCCTCGATCCGGAGGCGCCGGGCGCGATCGCGTGCCGCGTCGTCAAGATCCTGGAACTCGGGGATCAGCTCCGGGCGCACATAGATCGGATTGATGAACAGCCTGCTGGAGGGAAGGTACGGGGAGGGCTCCATAGGAGTGACGACCTCGGCGGCATGCAGCGGGTTGATCAGCAGATAGTCGGCCCCCTGCGTGGCCGACCAGGTGCACAGATCCGCCAGATCGGTGAGATCTCCCATCCCCCATGAGTTGTGGGAGCGCACCGAATACACCTGGGCGGCGTAGCCCCAGACCCGTCGCGATCCCATGGAGGCGGGCAGGCCGACCCAGCCCGGGGTGACGATGAGGCTCGCGGTGCTGCGCCGGTCGGCGGTGGCGGCGACCACCGTGTGGTAGCCCAGCGGCAGGTCACCGGGAACGCTGAAGGTGGCCTCACCGACCGCGCGTCCGTCGATCTGACGGTCGGGATTCCAGTTGTCCACCTGCGAGCACGCCCTCGTCCTGCCGTCCTCGAGCTCCAGAGAGACATCGACCCCCTGCCCGGCCGGCAGGTGGATGTCGATGCGTCCCTCCTGACCCTGCCGGAGCACCGTGCACGGAGGAAGGGTCCGCCGCCACGGCCGCTCCTCGACCTCGACCAGCGCCGCCCGTGCCTTCTGGGAGGTGCCTGCGTCGATTCCGAGTCCGCCGAGCACTGCCCGGACGGTCTCTTCGTCGACGAAGGTCTGCCGGCCCTTCCAGTCGGTGAAGCTCTGGGCGACGCCGAAGTGTTCGGCCAGGGCGACGAGGGCGGGGTCAGTCAGCGGCATTGCGGAGGAGCCTTTCTCAGGTGTCGGTATTCAGGTGTCGATGGGCGCGGGGTCAGTCTCGGGGCAGGCGGATCACCTGCGTGCCGCCGACGATGTCGTGGATGGTCTGCCGACGGCGCTGCCACAGCGGCATGAGGTAGCTGAACAGGCCGAGGAATCCCAGGGTGGTCTGGCTGACGTACTCCACAGCCCCCCAGACGGCCGAGCGGAGCAGCGCCCGTCCCCAGCGGAGACGACGGTGCTCCTGACCGTGATCCGCCTCGACCACCCGCAGCCGGCAGATGAGCTGGCCGATCGAGGCCGAGCAGATCACGAGCATGATGAACTGGTAGAGGGCCTGGCCGATGATGGCACCACTGACGATCGCCGTCGACGCCGACACCAGTTCCTGGTCGCGCGCGACGGCCTCGTACATGGCACCGTACGAATTCATGCTCTCGGCCGAGAGTTGCATCGAGCGGGTCAGGAAGAGGGTGAACTGGTCACGGAGCACCACAGCCACCACGATCCACACCAGAGCGGCGTCGATGATCGTGGAGAGCACTCTCCACCACCAGCCGGCCAGAGGCATCCCGTCCCCGGTGCGCGCCTCGACGGTCCGGCGGGAGTCCGGCTGCTGCTCGGGGTGCCGGGATGCCGGGGCGGCGCGAGGGGCGTCGGCGGACCTGCGCTGCACCACCTGGTGACGGGCTCCTGCGTCACCCGTGGGAAGCGGATCCGCGGTCTGACGCAGCGATCCGGGCCGTCGGTCGTGCTGATCCGCGACCGTCTCGATCTCACGGGGAGCCCGAAGGTTGCGGGTCCAGCGGGATCCGTCCCAGTAACGCTCCTTCTCGCTGCCACCGGGATCGGGGTACCAGCCCATCGGGGGCAGCATCGGGGCGTCTCCCGGGTTCTCGGGTCGGGTGTCCCGTCGGGTCGGCTCTTGACTGCTCACTGGTCAACTATCCCACGTGCGCACTGCGGACCCCAGCCGGTCGGGCCCGCCGAGCGGACCTGCTGTATCGCTCTGCGCTGAGCCGGGCGTCGGCCCACGTGGTGCGCAAGCCGCCTAGAATCGGCCTATGAGCACCCAGGCCGCACCAGGATCCGAGACAGTCGTCGAGGAGCGCACCCAACCGTCCTTCCAGGATGGCGACGCTGAACGATTCTCGCACTATGTGCCCAAGGCGAAGCTCACCGACGCGATCGTCAACGGCACACCCGTCGTCGCACTGTGCGGGAAGGTGTGGGTCCCGACCCGCAATCCGGACCGTTTCCCGGTGTGCCCGGAGTGCAAGGAGATCTGGGAGTCCCTCAACCCCGGCAAGCCCGGCAAATGATCTGACGATCCGCGGTGCGGGTCGTCACTCATATTCTGTGCACTGGCCGGCGACGCCCTCCGTCCTCGAACTCAGTGACCGACCCTCACCGTTCAGGGGTCGCGAGGGGGTTGTCCCCCCGCCCCATCAACTCAGCCTGGGTCAGTCCCGGAGTGATCTGGGCCGGATCGGTGCGGGTCTCCTCGGACTCCATCAGGGCCGAGATGTGAGCGAGGGCGTAGTCGTATCCGGAGGCCCCGAGGCCGGTGATGGTGCCGGTGACATAGGCCGAGATCACGCTGTGGTGACGGAACTCCTCGCGTGCGGCGATATTGGACAGGTGCACCTCGACGACGGGCGCCTCGACCTGGGCGACGGCGTCGGCGATCGCGATCGAGTAGTGGCTCCACGCGGCGGGGTTGATGACGACCGGGAGCTGCTCGTCGGCGGCCTCGTGCAGCCAGTTGATCATCTCCGCCTCGGAATCGGTCTGTCGCACCTCGACGTCGAGCCCGAGCCCCTCCCCGGTACCGACCAGATGCTCGCGCAGCCCGGCGTGAGTGAGGGAGCCGTAGATCTCGGGCTGGCGTCTGCCCAGCCGCCCCAGGTTCGGGCCGTTGAGGACCAGGACTCTCGTCATCGTCAGTTCTCCTTCACGTCGGCGTCCGACGGGGACGGACGCAGGATGTCGGGTTCCAGGTAGAGGGGGCCCACCATGGGCACGGCCGCGCGGACCGCGGCCTCGGCGTCGTCGATGATCCTGGCGACGCCGACCGCCGAGTCCCCGGGATCGACCGCGATCTTCGCGGCCACCAGGATCGTCTCCGGGGCGACGTGAATGGTGCGCATGTGGATGATCGAGTCGACGCCGGAGGTGTCGCTGATCGCCTCGGCGACGGCGGCGCGATTCTCGGGGCTGGCCGACTCTCCCTCCAGCAGGGAGAGCATCTCCCGGCCGAGGATCACCGCGACCACGACCAGCAGCAGGCCGATACAACCACTGCCCACGGCGTCGAAGATCTCATTGCCGGTCAGAAGGGTCAGCCCGATGCCGGCCAGTGCGAAGACCAGACCGAGGACGGCGGCGGAGTCCTCCAGCATGACCACCGGCAGTTCGGGCGCCTTCGCCTGTTTGATGAAGTCCAGCACCGAGAGATGAGCCCTGGCCTTGTGGGTCTCCTTCAGGGCGGTCCGCAGGCTCAGCGACTCCGCGACCAGCGAGATCCCGACGACCACCAACGGAACCCACCACCAGGTGGACTCGGTGAGGGCGTCGTGCTCTCCGGCGCGCACGGCCATGATCTTCTCGTAGCATTCGTACAGGGCGAACAGGCCGCCGAGCGTGAACAGCACGATGGCCACCATGAAGGCGGCCAGGTAGCGGGCCCGGCCGTAACCGAAGGGGTGCTCCTCGTCGGGCTCGCGGACGGCGGCGCGACCGCCGATCATGAGCAGCAGCTGGTTCCCGGTGTCGGCGGTGGAGTGAATGGCCTCGGCGAGCATCGACGACGCGCCGGTCACGCCCCAGGCCGCGAATTTGGTGGCGGCGATGCCCAGATTGGCACTGGCCGCGGCAATGATCGCCCTGCGCCCGCCCTCAGTACTCACCGGGGCCCCGTTCCTCGGACCGGTCGAGGCGCCCCAGCCCCAGGCCCAGATAGGCGGCTGCGAAGCGCCCCTGGAGCATCAGGGTGACGTATGTCCCGACCGGCCCCTCCTCCCCGGTACCCATCGGCAGGCCGATGGTGCGCACCGCCACATCGCGACTCCGGCAGGCCGCCTCCAGCCGGTCCCGCGATCCGAGAGGGTCCGGCGCGCCGTCGTCCATGACGACCAGGACGGGCCGGTCCGCAGCCCCGTCGATCTCCGGATCGGCGAACGGATCGCGCGGCTCGGTGGCGGTGATGACCGGCATCAGGGCCTCGGCATCGGCCGACAGGGCGGACCGGCCGCTGGCCTGTCGCAGGGACTCGGCGAAGCGCCGGGAGGCGCGGGCCGCCAGGACCGAGCCTCCCCACAGGAGGGGGTCGGCGTCGGCCAACGCACAGGCCATGTCCTTGGCCGGGTTGAGGGCCAGGTCGCGGTGGGGAGAGGCGGCCTCGGCCACCATGTCGGCGGCCCGTGCCACCTGCTCGGGGATCACGGTGGGACCGATTCCGATCCGCCCGAGAACGGCGAGCACCGCGACCGCGGCGGCCATCGGGTCGCCGGTGGTCATCGGCAGGCGCACCGAGGATCGCCCTCCGGCGGCCGCCCAGGCCGGCGAAGCGGTCTCGGAGGCGAGCAGCACGGCGGCTCCGCGGCGGCGTGCCTCGGCGACGGCGTCGAGGCACGAGTGGGGCTCCTCGGCGGTCTGCGCCCGGGAGTCCAGCGCCACCACCAGGTCGAGGGGTCCGACCCATGCCGGCACCCGGTCGAGTGGCCAGGCGACCATGGGGACGGGGCACTGCGGCTCCAGCACGGATCTGATCAGCCGGGCCTCGGGACCGACCACCAGGACCCCTCGGGGTCTCTCGAGGCGGGCGGCCGCCTCAGCGCACCAGGCCTCCAGATCGCCGGTGTCGGTCCGTATCCGGGCACCCGTGCTGGCCAGCCGGCGCAGCGTCTGCTCGGCGGCCGGAGGCAGCGTCTGCTGCTCCAGCCGGGAATCATCGAAGGCGGGGCTCACTGCTGCTCCTGCCCCCCTGCGGGACGCCGTGCCGAATCGACCCGCAGATCCGGCACGCCGTCCGACACCGGGAAGGCGAGCCCGCAGACCGGGGAGGAGCACACCAGTTCGCCGCGGTCGTAGTCGAGGGCGAACTTCGAGTGGCACTCGGGACAGGCGGCGATCTCCAGGAAGGCCGGGGAGAGGTCGAGCGCCTCGGGGGTGTCGGGAAGGTCAGGCATAGTCACACCCTAGTGCCCTGACGATCCCGTTCAGTGCGTCCGGCCCGCGGCGTCGGTGGAATCCACGATGACGCTGAGATGGCCGCGGGAGGCCACGACCCGCACCGAGTCCGGAGCCGGCACGCCGCCGCCGAGGGGCCCGCCCGACTCCCCCTCGAGCATCCCTGTCTCGCGGACCGCCCGGGCCAGCGCCATCAGATCGTCATCCGGGGTGATCGCCGGCGCCTCGTCGATTCCGGGCAGGCGGATGACCTCCCAGCCTCGGGGGGCCGAGAGTGCTCCTGAATGGTCCTGGCACAGGTCGTAGGAATTGGGTTCCCGGGCAGGCCCGAGGGGGCCGAGTACCGCGGTGGACTCCGCGTAGACGTAGGTCAGTGTCGCGACCGCGGGCCGCGAACATCCAGGACGAGAACACTCCCTCACCCGCCGGAGCCTACGCCCGGCGGATCGGCTGGACCACTACCGTGGGCCCCATGTCGTCACGTCGTGATCGCCATGGCCGGGGAATGCGCGGCCCCCTCGTGGTGCCCAGGGAGCACGGCGGCGTCCTGCGCCGTCCCGCCCCGACCCGCACGGAGTTCTTCGCCGAGGCCGTCGGTTCGGCCCTGGACCATGTCGCGCAGACCTGTCCCGCCGCCCTCGACGGGGTCGTGGTCGGCATCGAGGAGGTGCCCGAGAAGCAGTCCTTCGTCGAGGACCGGGTGCCGTTGGCGTCGGCTCAGGACGGAGACGGCCACCGGCCCTCCCGGGTCGTGCTCTTCCGTCGCCCTCTGGAACTGCGGGCGGCCACCCCGACAGGCCTGGTGATCCTGGTCCACCGCACCCTTGTCGAACAGCTCAGCGCCCTCACCGGACTGCCCGTCGACGTCATCGACGGAAGCGACGGCCAGGACGGTCGGGAGGTCTAGGACAGCTGGGGATCGATGCCCATTCTGGGGCCCTTCACCGCACCCGCCACCAGGCTCAGCGGCACCGATGAGAGCCCATTGCGGGCGGTCCAGACCCCGGCTGTCACCGAACGCGTGGCGGTGATCTGCAGGAAGCCGACGTCAGACCCCAGATCCTTGGTGAAGGTGGCTCCGGGCGCCACCGAACCGCTGACGGCCACCTTCTTGCCGGCGGTGGTGGTGAACGAACCCGTGAACTGCGCCGCCTGCTGCGAGGGGTTCGAGACCGCCAGGGTGCCCCCGGCCGGGAGCGCCGACTGCAGCCTCGTGCCAGAACCCGCGGGCACGGCCATCGCCCGATCGGAACCCTTGACACTCATCAACTGGGCTGCCACCGGGCTGTCGGCGCTGACCTGAAGGGCCACCGCCTCCCCGGCCAGGGCCTTGCTCATGTCGACGGCGATGGTGGTCTGCGGGTCCACCTGGACCTGATCGGCCCCCTCCGGGGTGAACGCTCCCCCTGAGGCCAGCGCCTTCACCGACACGGTGGTCCGCGAACTGCCGGGGTTCGACAGCAGCAGTTCCGCCGAGGTGGCCCCGGCCGGGACGGCCGGCAGCAACAGGCCCTGGGAGGCCTGCGACATCGGATAGGCCTCCCGACCGCCGGAACCGCCGGTGCGTGCGGACGCCACGATCCGGCCCGACTCGGCGCGGACGGTCGCCGAGACCGGACTGGTACCGGTCGCCCACACCGACAGCGGGAGGGCCTTGCTGGATCTGGCCGGCACCGTGATCCCCCGGGAGCCCTCGCTGTCGATCGCGCCCTTGGCCCCGCTGAGGCTCACGTCGACCGTGGCCTCCTCGGAGTCGGGGTTGGTGACGATGATGTCCGCGGAGCTCGGGTCGGCGACGATGAGAGTGCCGCCGGTCGCCGCGGTCGTGCACGGGCTCATCGTCGAGGTGGCGGCCGCCCCCGATCCGACCGTCGACAGTGTCGTGGCCACCGGCCGGCCCTGACCGGTCACCGAGCGCACCAGACGCGCGCCGGTCCCGATCGACGCCGCCGCCGGCATCCGGAGGTCGGTGGGCTCCCCGGTCAACTCGCCGACCTGCAGACTCGGGCTCGTCGAGCCGACCGCCATCGACGCCTTCTCGAGCGACGGCTGGCAGACCAGGGTCTGGCCCGGTGTGACACCGGGAACGACCTGGGTGTCGGCCTGCTGGGAGGGGATCACGGAGGCGCCCAGACCCACGGCCAGGGCGACCACCCCGAAGAGGCCCGCCCGTAGTGGACCGAACCACGAGCGCCGGGTCCGGGATCCCTCGGCGGCGGCCGGTTCCTCCACGGCCGGCCGGCCTCCGGTGACCCTGCGCGGCCCGGGCGAGACCTGCTCCGGCGGCTCGTCGGCCTCGTCGCGAGGATCCTCTGCGGCTCTGCGTGGTCTCACTTGTCCGCCTCCATCGAGCGTCGGGGAGCCGGAGCGCGCCGTGAGGCGTTCGGTCCGGCAACGATCATCAGGACGAGCATCGCGCCCACCTCCACCAGGGCGACCCATCCCTGGTTCGGCATCGACCAGGTCAGCTCGCCGGACGCCGAACCCAGTCGGTAGGTCTGCCCGATGCCCCCCGAGGGTTCCGCGTCCTGGTGTTGGAGATCGACACCGCCGACACTCACCTTCCAACGGTCATCACGGGGTTCGGCGATCACGAGCCGGCGGTCGGCCGGCCCTGCCGGAACAGTCCCGGACAGTTGCGTGACGGTGCGTCCCGAGACCGACCAGGCTCTCGACGGGTCCCCGTCCAGGCTCCACACGGTCGTGTCCGCGTCAGCCCGGGCAGAGGTCAGTCCGGAGGCGTTGCTCACCTGGGCGACGACGTCGTCTCTGGCCCCTCGCATCCACACGTGGGCCACGCCCAACGCCTTGAGCCGGGCCGAGAAGTCCTCACCGACATCGCCGGTGGCCACGGCCCGGGCGAGTTCTGAGGCGTCCGTCCTGATCCGCTGGTCGGTGGAGATCACCGGCCTCTCCCCGGTCCCCCAGCCCGGAGTGCGCGAATCGACGAGGTTCCAGCTGGTGCCGCTGTCCTGGACCAGGACCACGAGCGTGCGGGTGCGACGTGGCGAGTCCTGGACCGCGGTCACATAGGCCGGAAGCTTCGAGGACACCCGGTGCAGCGGCTGCCCGGCCCCGCCCACCGCCCACCACAGGGAGGACGCCACCAGGCCGACCGTCAGCACTCCGGGAAGCACCTTGGAGCCCCATCGCGCCATGAGTTCCCCCAGGCTCGGGGCCCGATCGGGGTCGCTCTCGTCGGCCTGCGCGCCGTCCTCATCGGTCTGGACGGCCAGCATGGTCCCCTGCCAGGCCGTGGCGATGAGGGCGAGGAGCCCACCCAGGCCGATCATCTGCCAGGTCTCGATCTCGGGATGGATCTGGGTGCCCCACAGGCCCACCAGGCGTCGCGACGCGACTCCCGCTGCCAGGAATGCCAGCAGTGAGACGGACGCCGTGCCGATGACCCGACCGCGCCCGGCGGCCCCCTCGGCTCCCCGGTGGCGCAGCAGCCAGGTGAGTGCCCACAGCGCCGCGAACCACATCGGCAGGACGCCGATCAGGCTGGCCCAGGCCGGCACCGCGGCCACACTCACTCCGCCGCCCAGCAGCACCCACAGTCCGGCCCGCGGCGCGAAGGTCCCGGTCAGCAGCGGGTCTGCGCCGGTGATGAGACGCGCAGGGGCCGAGGCGATCCGCACCAGCCAGGGGCTCACCACCACCAGGGGGGTCAGCAGAGCCAGCAGGGCCTGGCGCCACACCGTCCGGTCGGCCCGGACGGCCGCCACCATGACGACCAGCACCAGCACCCAACTGACCGGGACCAGGCTCACCGCGACCGCCGTCCAGGCGGCGAGGGCACCGGCGCTGCGCCAGCGGTCGGGGGGACCTGACGTGGCACCGGCCCCCCAGAGCTCGTCGATGTCGATGGTCGCCGGGGCGAGCAGCCGCCAGCTGTGCAGCGCGACCTGGGGAATCACCACGGCCATGGCGAGGCCGGTGACCGACCCCCTGGCCAGACTGCCGGTGATCACCGGCAGCAGGCCCCACATCGACGCCACCACGACGGCGGGGGCCCCCAGCCCGAGCACCCGGCGGGTGAGGTGGTGTGCCGACATCGCCGCGGCAAGTGGTGCCAGCAGGAGGCAGGCCCTCGCGAAGACCTCGGGCTGGCCGATCGTGATCACCGAGCCGAGTGCCGCGATGCCCAGCCACGGCGCAGATCCGCCGTACTGGCCGGGCACGGCGCCCAGCCACGCCGACCAGGCTCCGCTCAGCCCGTCCGGGGCGGGAGCCAGCCAGGCGGACACGGCTGAGCCGGAGCCGAACAGCGAGCGTCCGGCCACCATGCCGAGGACCAGCATGACGACGAGCATCACGCTGTACGGGTTGAGCACGGTGTGGTGCTCCCTGCCGGTGAACTCGTCGTCGGCGGTGAGTTCGTCGATGGAGGTGCCCAGATCGGCGTCACGGCCCGGATGGAGCCGGTCGGAGATGTCACCGGCGAACTGGTCGGCGATCCTTCGCCACATCCGACGCCGGGTCGGCAGCAGACGCTCGGTATGACTGATGTCGTCCGGATCGCAGCCCTGCCGGAAGTCCCGGATCCGTTCGGCCATCTCGATCGTGACGGATCGGCTGCTCCACAGCCGGGCACCGGCGCGCAGTTCGTCGGAGGCCCGTCCCGGCGCCTTCCCGAGCAGCAGCACCACGGCGCGCACCAGGCACTGGAGCATCAGAGCGAGGCTGGTGCGGCTGACGGAGGCCGAGCGCGCCGCGACCATCCGCATGCCGACCAGTCGATCGGTGAGATCGGGTCTGGCGGCCAGTACCGAGTCCCTGGCCCAGCCCCGTCCGGCCTGCCGGTGATGGATCGCGCAGGTGGGCGCGGTGCGCACCACCAGACCGGCCTCATTGGCCCGCCAGCCGAACTCCACCCCGTCCCGGAAGATCGGCACCGCCGGATCGAATCCTCCGACCCGCCGCCATGCCGCCAAGGAGACGAACATGCCCGCGGTCGAACCACCGAGCACCCGCGCCGGTTCGCCCTGGTGCTGATCGATGTCCCCGCGGTCCACGACCGGCAGCACGCGGGCACCGGTGCCGCTGAGGGTCTGGCCCTGTTCCTCGATGAACTCGGGATAGTTGCGCATCGCGGGGCGCAGCAGGGTGGGGAATGCGACGTCGGCCATCGGAGCCCGGGACACCTCGACCAGCATCTGGTGGAGGCTGTCGGGGGTGAGTTCGAGGTCGTCGTGAAGGATCCACAGGTGGGTGATCACGTCGGGCAGGATCCCCACCGCGGCCGCCACCGCCTGTCCCGGCGCCCGGTCCGCCGGCGTCTGCAGGACCTCCTCGATCAGACCGTCCCGGCGTGCCGAGGCGAGCAGCCCGGAGGACTCGTCATCCGAGCCCATGTCGACGGCGATCGTCACCCCCGGGCGGTCCCTGAGCCCGGCGAGCCGGGAGAGAGTGCGTCCGAGCCACTCCCCCGCCTGATGCACGAGCAGGATCGCCGCCACCTGATCGGCTCCGACCCGGGTCGGCGGCTCGGGGCGGCGCTCGTGGGCCCAGGCCCAGTCCTCCTGCTTCACCGGCATCGAGGGAACGACCGGGATACTCCAGTCCGTCAGGCCCTCGGCGGTGCGAGGAACATCCCCGCCCGTCGGAGCAGGACCTGTGTCCGGTGCGTCTCCGGTCTGATCATTCACGATGCTGGCTCACCTGACTCTCGGGACTTCGCTGGGATCCGGGTCGCCGTGACGGCCCGGGCTCAACGCTACGGGAAGATTCCCGGGGTCGAGCATAGGTGCGAAGTGTAGCCAGCGGTCAGGCGCTTCGCCTCAGCCGACGTCGCTCCATCTCGGACAGCCCGCCCCAGATGCCGAATCGCTCGTCATTGGCCAGTGCGTAGTCCAAGCACTCGGCGCGCACCTCGCAGTGCTCGCAGATCTGCTTCGCCTCACGGGTCGATCCGCCCTTCTCCGGGAAGAACGCCTCCGGATCGGTCTGGGCGCACAGGGAACGGGCCTGCCACGACATGGCTTCGTCGTCGGTGCCGACCAGCACCTGGAACATATCCTCCATGTGAACTCCTTGGGCTCCGATATCGGCGATTGCCGCGTGCCGTCCAAGTTACACGGGTGTGGTTCGTCTCGTGACGCAATTCAGCAGTCCGCAATGACCCCGTGCGGGGGACGGCCGCATCGTCAGGACGCCCCCGGTCCGGGATCAGTCCGGTGTTCCGGAGCGGTGCTGTTCAGCAGCGGGGGGCGCACCCTGATCCTCGTCGCGGGCCCGCGACAGGACGACGAGGGCCACCGCGACCGCGGCCTTCACCGCCACCACCAGCAGGTCACCGACGAGGCCCACGATCACTCCGAACGCTCCGCCCGGGGCGTGAACGGTGGCCAGTACCGCCAGAACCAGGTCGATCACCGCCGACAGGCAGGTCACCGCGGCGACCAGCTTCCCGATGAGGCGTGCGTGGGAGGTCACCGGTGAGACCAGCCGGCACAGCAGCACCGCGGCGACGGTCACCGCCAGGGCGCTGATACCCAGCGAGCTTCCCGAGAGCCGACGGGAAGTCTCGAAGAGCCCCGAGTGCTCGTGGAGGACCGACCATCCGAAATCGCTGGCGAACACGGCCACGAATCCGACCGAGACGATCAGCATCACCCAGGCGAAGGGCTCCCTGGCCTGCCGCATCCGCTCCAGGACCGTGTTCACCTCAGATCCTCCCGCCGCGCGTCGCAGGCCGGTTCACGCGAACTCTCCCCCGACCTGGGCCGCCACCTCGGCCACCAGGTCCTTGACCTTCTGGGACTCCGAGAGGGGCACCACCAGAGTGGCCCGGTCGGTGGCCACCACCGCCATCCGGTGCAGACCGGCGACCGCGAGGACCGCATTGGGGCGCTGGTTGATGAGGAGGTTGCCATCGCTGTCGAGGCTCACGGTCAGGCCCCCGACATGGTTGCCGTGCCGGTCATCGGGCAGATGCGGGGCCAGACTCTCGAAGGAGCCGACGTCGTACCACTGGATGTCCAGCGGCACGGCCACCACGCGCGCGCCGGCGCGACCGAGGGAGACCGGTTCCATCACCGCGAAATCCACCGAGATCTTCTCGAGCGTGGGATAGATCTCGACGAGTCTCGACGGATCGGCCACCAGGTCCTCGATGGCGGAGCGGGTCCGCGGCCGCAACTCCGCCAGCACGTCGAGGAGGGTGGCGGCACGCCACACGAACATGCCGGAGTTCCACCAGTACTCGCCCGAGTCCAGATATCGCCGCGCCAGTTCGAGACTGGGCTTCTCCGCGAACTCCAGCACATCGCAGGCCCCCTGCCCCCCGGGCAGGCGCAGGCCCCGATGAAGGTATCCGTACCCGGTGTTGGGCTCCGTCGGGACGACGCCGAAGGTCACCATGAGCTCGGCATCCTCCTCCGCCAGCTGGAAGGCGCGGTCCAGGGCGGCCCGGAAATCGTCGACCGGCCGGATGATGTGGTCGGCGGTGACCGTGGCGATCACCGCATCGGGATCCCTGTCGGCGATGAGGGCGGCAGGCCATGCGACCGCGTTGAGGGAGTCCCTGCCCACCGGCTCCCCGAGGATGTTCTGCCTCGGCAGCTCGGGCAACTGGGAGGAGACGACATCGGCGTAGGCGCTGCCCGTGCAGACCAGGATGTTCTCGTCGGGGACCAGACCCTTCACCCGCTCATAGGACATCCTCAACAGGCTGAGACCGTCGATGAGATCGAGGAGCTGTTTGGGCTCGCCCTGCCGCGACAGCGGCCACAACCTGGTGCCCGAGCCGCCGGCGATGATCAGTACATGGCGCATGCGTACAGGCTATCCGCCGGCACCCGAACGCCTCGCCGATCCCGCCGAGCTCCCCGTCACCCGTCCGGTGCCGGGACCGGCCACAATGGGCACATGGTTCAGCTGTCATCCACCCCGTCGCACTCCGTTCCGGTCCCCCGCCGTGCCGGCGTCCCCGCCACCGGGCCAGTCGCCGGGCTGGAGCTCCGCCGTCAGGACGCCTCCCCGCTCCTCACCTGGTACCGGGGGCCGGACCGCGTGGAGCTGTCGGGACGCACGGTCGGCGGCTGGGTGGCCAAGACCGTCCACCTCATGGCCGAGGAGGGGATCGTCCCCGGAGATCGGGTGGGGCTGCCTCTGCTCGCCCACCACCGGCTGCACTGGGTCAGCCTCACCTGGCTTCTGGCGTGCTGGTGGGCAGGGGCCGTGCCGGTGGTCCGCGAGCGCGCCGCCGAGCCGCCCACCGATCTGGAGGTCAGCGGTCCGGACCCGGCGGGCAGCGACCCCCGGGTGCCGCTGGTGCAGTGCTCGTTGAACCCCCTGGGCGGGCCCTGTCGCAATCCGGCTCCCGGAGCGATCGATTTCAGCGACGCGCTCGCCATGCCCGACGAGATGCCCGCGCCGGCTCCGGCCGACCCCGCCCGCCCGGGGATGGAGGGAATGGCGTCACTGACCGGGGCAGGTCTGGACGCCGCCGCCCGGATCGACCGCCGTCTGCTGATCGCCGGGACCCCCGAACCGGATGAACTGGCTCTGCTCCTGGCGGGATGCCTGGCCGGATCCGGATCGCTCATTCTGGTGGAGGAGATGCCCTCCGGGTCCACCGGGCAACAGCTGGCGGAGCAGGAGGGCGCCGAGATCGCGCTCTGACAGTCAGTCCATCAGGGGGCTGTCGTCGGAGGCCGACTCCTCGCGGGAGGCGGACAGCCCGATCAGGAACCCGGCCCCCCAGCTGAAGTGCATCACCGCCAGCACCAGAGGCAGGCGGGCCCGCACCTCTCGCGACATCGTCCTGGGCATCAGGGCCGATCCCAGTCCCATCGCGGCCAGGTATCCCATCGGCAACGCCCATCCGAACAGCATCCCGCAGCCGCGTCCCCTCAGAGCCCTCACCGCACCGGCGACGCCGAGACCGGCACCGGCGGCGCAGGCCCCCACCGTGGCCGGGGCCACCAGGTAACGCAGGTTCACCGAATCGCGATGACGCCTCATGACCTCGCGACGCCACTGACCGGTCCGGAAGAACTGGCGGCCCAGGGCACTGATGCTGGACCGTGGGCGATAGGTCACCTTGAGCCGGGGACTGAACCACACCTGACGCCCCGACTGACGCAGCCGGTAGTTGAGCTCCCAGTCCTGGGCACGGTCGAAGGTCGGATCGAAACCGCCGACGGCCACCAGGTCCTTCTTGCGGAAGACCCCGAGAAAGACGGTCTCAGCGGGTCCTTCCGGAGAGCCCGCAAGGTGGAAGGAGGACCCTCCCAGGCCCAGCCGGGAGGTGTAGGCCACCGCCACCGCCTGCTCGAAGGGGGTCCGGCCGCGGGCGTCCATCATTCCTCCGACATTCGCCGCACCGGTCCGTTCGAGCAGTTCCACAGCCGTGGCGATGTATTCCGGGGCGAGCTCTCCGTGGGCGTCCACCCGCACGATGATGTCGTGGCTGGCCGCCGCGACCCCGAGGTTCAGCGCCCTCGGGGTGGTCGACCCCGGATTGGTCACCACCCGGATACGGTCATCGGAGGCCGCCAGCGACTCGGCGATCGTCTCAGTGGCGTCGCCGCCGGGGGCCACCACGAGGATCACCTCCATCTCACCCGGGTAGCCCTGGGCCAGGATTCCGTCGACGGAGGAGGCGAGATATCTCTCCTCCTCACGGACCGGCATCACGACGCTGACCGGTGGGGCGAGATGAGCTGACATGGCGCCCATTGTGCCAGCAGCCGGACGCCGGCGCCCGGGCCGCACGGCCACGTCACGGGCGGGCGCGCACCCGGCGCATTACCCTGTGGCGCATGGCCGAGCGACGAGACGACGAATCCCGCCAGGAGGATCTGGACTGGCTCTACAGGGACGAGGAGTCCGAGGCGGAGAAGACCCGCGTCGAGCCCCCGCCCGCCCCTCGCACGACCTCGCGCCGGCCGGGCACCGCCGGATCGCGGGCCTATCCGCCGCTGCGCACGCACCAGTCGCGACCCGCCGGGCCGGGACGGGGCGCACGGCCCCCGGCTCCTCCCGCACCGCCAGGAGGCGGATCCCGGCCGCACAGGCCGCGCCGCAGGCCGCGGATCGGACGCCTCATCGGCCGGCTGCTGGTGCTGTGGCTCGTCTGGCTGCTCGTGGTGCCCGTGATCGCCGTCGTCCGCTCCGGCACCGTGGAGGCCACGCCCGACGGCGACCGGCCCGACCAGCAGCCCGGCACCGCCACCCTGCTGGTCGGCAGCGATCGCCGCGACGACCTCACCGCGGAGGAGCAGCGCAAGCTCGGCACCGGCACCGCCGAAGGCACCCGCACCGACACCATGCTCATCCTGTACACCCCGCCCTCGGGCAGCAGCGTGCTCGTCTCCCTGCCCCGCGACTCCTACGTGCCGATCCCAGGACATGGCCGCAACAAGCTCAACGCCGCCTACTCGATCGGCGGCGCACCCCTGCTGATGCAGACCGTGGAGCAGGTCACCGGGCTGCGGATGGACGGCTACCTGGAGATCGGCTTCGGCGGATTCGTCGACATGGTCGACGCCGTGGGCGGGGTCAACGTCTGCCTGGACAAGGCCATGGTCGACCGTGACTCGCACACCGATCTGGAGGCCGGCTGCCAGGACCTGGACGGTCTGGAGGCCCTGGGCTACGTCCGGATGCGCAAGGCCGACGCCCAGGGCGACCTCGGACGGGTCAAGCGGCAGCAGGAGATCATCGGCAAGGTGGCGAAGAAGGTCCTCACCCCGTGGACGCTCATCAATCCGGTGCGTTACTGGAAGGTCAACATGGCAGCCGCCGGCGCCGTCCGGCGCGGCGACAACACCTCCGTGTTCACCATGGTCAAAGCGGGTATCGGGATGGTCAAGGTGACCGGATCCGACGGGATCAAGATGACGGTCCCGGTCTCCGACGCCGACGCCTACACGTCGGCCGGCTCCTCGGTGCTGTGGGACACCACCAGATGCAAGGCGCTCTTCAACGCCCTGGCCGAGGGGGACACCTCGGTGGCGAAGCAGTACGCGAAATAGTCAGAGGATGGGCGACCCCTCGACGAGCGGCTCTGCCGGAATCCGGGTCCGCGTCCGCGGCCCTGCGCTGCGGTTCAGGTCCGTGGTCGTGTTCCAGGATGCACTGTCTGCCCGACCGGGCCGCCCCCTGCCTCAAGAACTGGAGTGTTTGCGGACCTTCTCCCCTTTGGCGGTCGCGATGTCACGCAGCTGGGACTGGTAGTCCACCATCTTCACGGTGAGCTCCGAGTCCCCGGAGGCGAGGATCCGCACCGCCAGCAGGCCGGCGTTCTTGGCATTGCCCACCCCCACAGTGGCCACCGGCACCCCGCCGGGCATCTGCACGATCGACAGCAACGAGTCCATCCCGTCCAGATGGGCCAGCGGAACCGGGACCCCCACCACCGGCAGCGGGGTGAGGGCCGCCAGCATGCCGGGCAGGTGGGCCGCCCCGCCGGCACCGGCGATGATCACCTGGATGCCCCGTTCATGAGCCCCCCGTCCGAACTCCACCATCTGCTCGGGCATCCGGTGGGCCGAGACCACATCGGCCTCGAAGGGCACCCCGAACTCGCCGAGGACCAGGGCGGCGGGCTCCATCGTCGGCCAGTCGGAGTCCGAACCCATCACGATCGACACCCTGGGCGCCGCGACGTCATCGCCCGCCACCCGGCGCGCCTTGGTGCGCGGCTCGGACTTGGTCCGCCTCGGCGCCGTGCTCCTGGCGTTCTTCCTGTTCTCAGGCATTCCGGTCTCCCATCAGATATCCGGCGGCATGCCGGGCCCGGCGCCGCACCTCCTCGACGTCGGTTCCGACGCAGGTGACATGGCCCACCTTGCGTCCGGGACGCACCTCCTTGCCGTACAGCTCCACATGAAGCCCGCGATCCCGGGCGAAGCAGTGCTGCAGTGCGCCGGTCAGGTCGGGCTCCGACCCACCCAGCACATTGGCCATCACGACCACCGGGGCCCTCAGCGAGGGATCACCCAGAGGCAGATCCAGCACCGCCCTGATGTGGTTCTCGAACTGGCTGGTGACGGCGCCGTCGATGGTCCAGTGGCCGGTGTTGTGGGGCCGCATCGCGAGCTCGTTGACGACGACCTCGCCGTCGGCCCGCTCCATCAGCTCGACCGCCAGCACCCCCACGACTCCCAGCCGCCCTGCGATCTCCAGCGCCATCTGCTGAATCCCGGCGGCCCGCCGGTCGCTCATCCCCGGGGCCGGTGTGATGGTCTCGGTGCAGATGCCGTCCTCCTGCACCGATTCGCTCACCGGATAGGCCACCGCCTGACCCGACGGCGAACGCACCACGATCGCCGACAGCTCACGGGTGAAGTCGACATACTCCTCGGCCAGGATGCGGATCGGCTGCTGCCCGTCTGCCAGGCCCCCCATCGCCTCGAAGGGCTCGGCCACATCGTCGGGCCCATCGACCTTCCACACGCCCTTGCCGTCGTAGCCGCCGCGCGACGTCTTGGCGATCACCGGCCAGCCGACCCGCTCTCCGAAGGCGACCATCGACTCGGGCCCGCCGCACACCTCCCACTGCGGGCAGGGGACGCCGTCGTCACCGGCGCGCTGCCGCATCACCGCCTTGTCCTGGGCATGCACCAGAGCCTCGGACCCGGGGCGCACCGCCACGCCCATCTCCTCCAGCTCCCGCAGGTACTCAGTGGGGACGTGCTCATGGTCGAAGGTGACGACGTCGCATCCTCGGGCGAAGTCAAGCACCGCCCGCCTGTCCAGATGGGAGCCGATCACCACGTCGCTCATCACCTGGGCCGCCGACTCGTCCGGCCCGGTGGCCAGCAGCCGGGTGCGGATCCCCAGCCGGATCGCGGCCTGGTGCATCATCCGGGCCAGCTGGCCGCCGCCGATGACGCCCACTGTGTACTGACGATGACCCGCATCGGGGGATCCCCCGGGCCTTTCGGCCGGACTCCCGGCAGGACGCGATGACGGGGGCGTCTCCGCCCGGGCTCCTGACTGGCTGCGATCATTCGGGGATGAACTCACCGTCGATATGTTAGAGGATCGGGCGATCCCGGTGCCCCGGCGTGGTCGCCGGCCCGCACAGGCCCTGAACCTGCCCCCGTCCCGACCGAATCCCACGGTTCACCGGGCCGGATAGGACACACTGGGAGCCATGGCACTGTCCCGCAGACTGCTCGGCCCCCAGGAGGACGAGCTGATCCACATGCGCACCCACCCCAAGGCCCTCGTGGGCCCCGTTCTCGTGCTCATCGTCGTGGTGGCCGGAGAGGGAACGGCTCTGGGCCTGATGCCACCGGACCTCGGCGCCTGGGTCCCCTGGGCCGTGGTGGTCCTCGGCGCTGTCCTCCTGGTCGTCGGCACCGTCATCCCCTGGCTGAGATGGCTCACCACCACATACACCGTGACCACACGCAGGATCATCACCCGCCGCGGCATCTTCACCCGGACCGGCCACGATCTGCCACTCACCCGGATCAATGACGTCTCATATGAGCGGAGCCTGCTCGACCGCATGCTCGGCTGCGGCACCCTGGTGCTCACCACGGCCGCGGACGCCCCGGTGACCCTGTCCGACGTCCCCCACGTCGAACAGGTCCACCTGGAGATGAACGAGGTGCTGTTCGAAGACCCCCCTCAGAGCACCTCGACCGCAAGCTGATCGCGCAGCACCCCGGCCGCCGTCGGCGAGTTGCTGCTGGTGAACCGGCTCACCTCCGCGCCATCGCGCTCGGCCACCGCACCGGCGAACTCCCCCTCGACGAAATGCACCGCCGCCCCGTCGTCGACCGCGTACCCGCCGGGCAGCACTCCCGAGGCGATCGCCTGGGCGTAGGCCGGCGGGCGATCCGGTTCCCCGTCGAAATGCGGGCAGAAGGAGCCGGGAAGCAGCCCGAGGCCACCGCGCCAGGGACGCAGGTCTCCGAAGGCATCGGTCAACGATCCGGCGAACCAGCAGGCCGCTCCCGCCGAGACGCCTCCCAGCACGAGGTCGCGGTCCCGGCCCGCCATCTTCCTGATCACATGGTCGACGCCGTGAGCCCGCCACAGGGCCACCAGGTTGGCCGTCGATCCTCCCCCCGACAGCACGACGTCTGCCTGGGACAGCCGGTCCACGGACTCGGCGGCTCCCTGCCACAGAGTCAGCACCATGGTGCGCACCCCCAGTTCCGAGTAGGCCGTCAGGAACCGGTTCACATAGACCGGATCGTCGGCCGCCGCCGTGGGCGCGAAGCACACCAGCGGCGAACGCTTCCCCGACAGGTCCAGCAGATAGCGGTCGAGAGCGGTCGGGGCGCCACGGTCGGACATCGAGAAGCCGCCGCCGCCCATCGCGAGGATGTGGGTGGTCATGGGGCCAGTCTAAGATCACCCGGCCGGACGCAGGTGCTGGACGTCGGCGGCCGCGAAGGACCGGCGCACCCCCTGCGACTCCACCACGATCGACCCGTCCTCGGCGACGTCGACCCCGATCCCCTCGACCACCCGCGGACCGGCCCCCACGGTCTGCGGATCGAAGGTGAGGCGCACCGGCGAACCGATGGTGTCGCACCGGTCGCGGTAGGCGTCACGGACCGTGCCGTCGGCCAGCCACTCGCCCAGCAGCTCGTCCACCCCCCGGATGATCGAGGCGACCAGACGGGCCCGGTCGTGAGGCAGGCCGCACAGCGCCAGGGAGGTGGCCGTCGGCACCGGAAGGTCCTGCTCGCCCATCGAGGCGTTCAGGCCGATTCCGATGATCGCATGCGGACCCTCCGGCCCGTCGACCCGCTCCGAGAGAATGCCGCACAGCTTGCCGCCGTGTTCGCCCTCAGCGTCGACCAGCACGTCGTTGGGCCACTTCAGAGTGACCCGGCCCCGCTGCGCCCCGGCCTCCTCCACGGCCCTCACCACGGCCAGACCCGCGACCATCGACAACCACCCCCAGTCCGCCGCCGGACGGTCGTTCGGGATCAGCAGCGACATCAGGGCCGAGGTACCCGGGGAATCCTGCCAGGGGCGCGAGAAACGGCCCCGGCCGGTCTCCTGGTGATCTGTCACCAGGACCCGGAAGCCCGTGCCGCCCTGACGCACCCACGCGGCCAGATCGGCATTGGTGGAGCCGGTCGAGCGCAACCATGAGATGCCGTCGGCGCCGTGCCGGGTGAATCGCGTCCCGTTTCCCACGAGACCCGCGATCACGGAGGCCGGATCTGTCTGGCTGATTGGCACCGACACAGCGTATCGCCGCTGAACCGCTAGTCTCGCCCCATGGAGATCGACATCCACACCACGGCCGGGAAGATCGCCGACCTGGGGCGTCGCATCGACGAGGCGGTCAACGCCGCCTCACCCGCCGCTGTCGAGAAGCAGCACGCCGCGGGCAAGATGACCGCCCGGGAACGGGTCATGGCCCTGCTCGACGAGGGCACCTTCTCCGAACTCGACGAGTTCGCCAGGCATCGCTCGAACAAGTTCGGGATGGAACGCAGACGCCCCTACACCGACGGCGTGGTCACCGGCGTGGGGGCGATCCACGGCCGCCCGGTCTGCGTCTTCAGCCAGGACGTCACCATCTTCGGCGGCTCCCTGGGCAAGGTCTACGGCCAGAAGATCTGCAAGATCATCGACTTCGCCGTCAAGACCGGCTGCCCGCTGATCGGCATCAACGAGGGCGGCGGGGCGCGCATCCAGGAGGGCGTCTCCTCGCTGGCGATGTACGGCGAGATCTTCCGGCGCAACACCCGTGCCTCCGGGGTCATCCCTCAGATCTCGATCATCATGGGGGCCGCGGCGGGCGGGCACGTCTACTCGCCGGCGCTGACCGACTTCGTCGTCATGGTGGATCAGACCTCCCAGATGTTCATCACCGGCCCCGCCGTCGTCCGGCAGGTCACCGGCGAGGATGTCTCCCTGGAGGAGCTCGGCGGGGCCCGCACCCACTCCGAGACCTCCGGCAACTCGCACTACCTGGCGGCCGATGAGAACGACGCCCTCGAGTACGTCCGCGACCTCATCAGCTACCTGCCCCAGAACAACCTCGAGGACCCCCCGGTCTACGACGAGGGCGAGGCCGATCTCACCATCACGGACCACGACCGCGAGCTCGACACCCTCATCCCGGACTTCCCCAGCCAGCCCTACGACATGCACGAGGTGATCGCCACGGTGCTCGACGAGGACACCTTCCTGGAGGTCCACGAGCTCTTCGCGCCCAATGTGCTGTGCGGATTCGGGCGGATCGAGGGCCGGGCCATCGGCATCGTGGCGAACCAGCCGCTGGTCAACGCCGGCACCCTCGACATCGACGCCTCGGCGAAGGCCGCCCGCTTCGTGCGCGAGTGCGACTCCTTCAACATCCCGGTACTCACCTTCGTCGACACCCCCGGCTACCTGCCCGGCGTCCAGCAGGAGCACCGCGGCATCATCCGGCACGGCGCCAAGCTGATCTACGCCTACGGCGAGGCCACCGTCCCGCTGCTCACCGTGATCACCCGCAAGGCCTACGGCGGCGCCTACATCGTGATGGGCTCCAAGACCCTGGGCGCCGACATCAACCTGGCCTGGCCCACCGCCCAGATCGCCGTGATGGGGGCCGACGGCGCGGTCAACATCCTGCACCGCAAGGACCTCGCCGGTGCCGAGGATCCCCAGGCGATGCGCGACCAACTGGTCGACGAGTACGAGACCACCCTGGCCAACCCCTATGTGGCCGCCGAGGAGGGATACGTCGACCAGGTGATCCATCCTCATGAGACCCGCGAGACGGTCATCCGGATGCTGCGGCTGCTGAGATCCAAGCGCGAGGCGCTGCCGCCCAAGAAGCACGGGAACATTCCGCTGTGACCGCCATCACGCCCACGGCGGACGGGCAGCAGCGTCCCCCCATCCAGATTGCCGGTGGCCGGCTCACCGACGAGGAGCTCGGCGCACTGGTGGCGGTGCTGGCCGCCGTCACCGGCCCGGGCCCCGATCCCTATGTGCCCGAGGACCGGCCCCTGGCCTTCGGCTGGAAGTCCTACTGGCGCACCATCCGCGAGCCCTTCCTGCCCGGCCAGGCCGCCTGGCGTGGATCGCTGCGGAGATACTGATGCCCTCGGTCCCCGGGCGACGCGCAACGGCCTACCACGTGGTGCTGGCCTCCCGGTCGCCCGCCCGGCTCACCAGCCTGCAGCACGCCGGGATCGATCCGCAGGTGATCGTCTCGGGAGCCGACGAGAGCCGCGTCGGGGGTGAGACCGCCGCCGAGCTCACCAGCCGGCTCGCCGAGCTCAAGGGGGAGTCCGTCCTCGCCAGGATCCGGATCGACGGCCCGACCGTCGTGCTGTCCTGCGACTCGGTGCTCGACCTCGACGGTCGCATCCTCGGCAAGCCGCACACCGAGGAGGCCGCCCGCCAGTGGTGGTACCGACTGCGCGGGCGCAGCGGAGTGCTGGTCACCGGGCACCATGTGATCGTGCTCGACGAGCGCTCGGTGCGCCGCGCCACCAGGGTCGGTTCCACCACCGTCACCTTCGCCGACCTCACCGACGACGAGATCGCCGCCTACGCCGCCACCGGCGAGCCCCAGCGGGTCGCCGGAGCATTCACCCTCGACGGGCTGGGCGGACCGTTCATCACCCGGATCGTCGGCGACCCGCACAATGTCACGGGACTGTCCCTCCCGCTGCTGCGCCAGATGCTCCTCGACGTGGACGTGGCCTGGGAGGGCCTGTGGAGAGGCTCCCTCAGGGGGTCCGCAGAGTGAGGGCCGCCACCGACTCGGAGACCGTGTAGGCACCCTCCCAGCCCCGGCCCGTGAAGGTGAGGGACTGCTGCCCGTCGGCCGTGATCCGGAACCCGGCGCCGCTCAGATTCCGGCGCAGGAACTGATAGGTGGACAGCCCCTGGCCGACGTCGATCACCAGGGTGACGTTGTTCGGGTTGTCCACCCGGTAGTCGACGACCAGGTCCTTCGGGAGCATCAGTGCCGCCGGGCCGTTCTCGACGCCGAAATCCCTCAGCGAGGCGCCCTCGGAGGGGGCCGACGCCGCACTCGTACGGCCGGTCGCCGGCAGTGGGGTCTGCTCGGTGCCGGGGTGCGCGGCACCGCATCCCGCCAGCAGGAGGGCCGCCATGCAGGCAACCGCACGGCGCGCGATCATCGGGCCCCTCCAGACGAGCCGGCCGCCGGGACGCCGCCTGCCGGGGCCAGCGCGTCCCGCAGCACCGGGCAGGACATGCACCTGGGCCCGCCGCGGCCAGACCCCAGTTCCGAGCCCGGGATGGTCAGCACCTCGACGCCCGCCTCCTGCAGCCGCGCATTGGTCCTCACATTGCGGTCGTACCCGACCACCACTCTCGGCTCGAGGGCCAGCGTGTTGTTGCCGTCGTCCCACTGCTCCCGCTCCGCGGTCACCGGATCCAGAGCCGTGTCGATCACCCGGAGCCGGTCGATCCCCATCGCCTCGGCCGCCGAGTCGAGAAAGGGCCTGGGCGGACCGACCCGCATCTCATCGCCCTCCATCGTCATGGCGAAGGCCACCAGGGTGTCGGCCACCGGCGGATACATCACGACCGCGTCGGTGTCGACCATCGTGCAGATCGTGTCCAGATGCATGGTGGCCCGCTGCTGGTTGATGGGCACCGCCAGCACGATCCGCGCGGCATCCAGCTCGAAGGCGGTACGGGCGAGTCTCTCTGCTCCTGCGGGGGTCGTGCGCTCCCCCACGCCGACCGCGACCACTCCCGGGGCCAGGTGCATGACGTCGCCGCCTTCCAGACTCTCCAACCTCCACCCGTAGCAGGGAGCATGACCGGAGAAGCGCGGGTGGTAGGCGTAGATGAGTTCGGTCAGCTGGGTCTCCCGGCGTCTGGCAGGCATCGCCAATGAGGTGACCGCCGGGTGGCCGGCCACCCACACGCTGGAGTCCCGCGTGAACAGCAGATTCGGCAGCGGGGCGATGACGAACTCCTCCGGACTCAGCATCGCCGTCACCAGGGACCGCGGAGCGGCCGGCTCGAAGGCCGCCAGCTCGCCGTTGGCCAGGCCGCAGGTGAGGATCTCGGCCAGTCGCTCACTCGAGAGGTCCGCCATCCGGTTGGCCAGATAGACGCGCACCGCCTCCCCCAGACGACGACTGGTGACGACGTCGTTGACGGCCCGGGACCGCGCCTGCTGATCGTCGAGGGTCTGCTCCAGCAGGTCGCGCAGCAGCAGCACCTCGACGCCGTGGTCGGCCAGCAGCCCGGCGAAGATGTCGTGATCGCGCTGGGCCTGATCCACCCAGGGCAGGCCGTCGAACAGCAGAGCGTCGGAGTTGCGCGGCGTCAGGCGGCGCAACTCGTTGCCCGGCCTGTGGAGGATGACCGTCCGCAGCCGGCCGACCTCGGAGCCGACCTCACAGCTGATGTGTGCCATGCGACGACCATACGGTGCCCAGCCGGCGACGACGGACGAGGACCGATCACCGAGGAGAGGGGGAGCTGCCGCCGACACCGGGCGGGGCACCACCCCACCGCCTAGGCTGTCCACATGACAGACCCGAACCTCAGGCATGTGCTGGTGACCGGAGCCTCGCGCGGGATCGGCCGGGCGATCGCCGTCGAACTCGGAGTCGACCATCACATCCTGGTCGGAGGCACCCGGGCCGAGACCGTCCAGGAGGTGGTGGACGCGCTGCCGTCGGCGGAGCCCTTCGTCTGCGATCTCGCCGACGAGCAGTCCACCACCCGGGCCGCCTCCCGCCTGTCCCGCCTCGATGCACTCATCAACTGCGCCGGCATCAGCGCCGAGGGTACGACGATCGCCGAGACCCGGCGAGAGGAGTGGCGGCGGGTGCTCGAGGTGGACGTCATCGCCGTCGCCGATCTCACCCGCCTCGTGCTGCCGCTGCTGCGCGCCTCCCACGGCGACGTCGTGATGGTCAACTCCGGGTCCGGATTCAGCCGCCCCGGCCCGGGAGGCGGCGTCTACGCCGCCGCGAAGTACGCGCTTCGGGCCCTCACGCATGCGCTTCGGGAGGAGGAGCGCGGCACCGTCAGGGTGACCTCGATCCACCCCGGCCGGGTCGACACCGACATGCAGGTCGACCTGCAGGCCCGCGCCGGAAGGCCCTACACCCCCTCGGAGCACCTGCGTCCCGAATCGGTGGCCGCCACTGTCCGGGCGGCCCTGGAGGCCTCGTCGGAGGCCATGATCGAGGAACTGTCCGTGCGTCCGGTCTTCCAGACCTAGGGGCGATCATGGCCGTCACACTGTCGGATCCGACCACCCTCTCCCTGCTCCGGATGGCGGGTCTCGGCCTCGCCGCCGGATGGTCTCCCGATGAGGGGCCGCGGACGACCTCGGCGCTCTCCCCGGCCGAGGAGCTGGCCGCCACCGTCTCCCGGATCGGCGCCGTCCAGTCGCAGAACTGGCGAGGAGCCCTCCACACCCTGGCGATGCGCACCCCGGACCGCAGCCTCGACACCGTCCGGCAGGCCTTCGACCAGGGCCTGCTGGTGCGCACCTGGCCGATGCGCGGAACCCTTCACACGGTGGCCTCCGCGGATCTGCCATGGCTGCTGAAGGCGACTCTGCCGAGGATGGACCGGCAGACCTCCAGGAGAAGGCTCGAGCTCAACATCTTCGAGCCGGTGCTCGAGGCCGTCGCCGAAACCACCCATCAGGAACTCTCCCGGCAATCACTCACCAGGACCGACCTCGTCGCCCGATGGCAACAGGAGGGCCTGATAGGGAAGATGCCGGGACGCGCCTACCACATCTTCATGACCCTCTGCTACCGCGGCATGCTCGCCCTGGGGCCCACTGATGACACGGGGGAACAGCTCGTGGTGGAGCTCGACCTGCCCAAGCTCATGGCAGACCCGTATCCCGTCTACATCCAGCGCTACTTCCGCAGCCATGGCCCGGCCACCCTGGACGACCTCGCCCGCTGGAGCGGCCTCACGAAATCCAGCCTGCGCTCCGACACGAGCAAGGCCAGAACTCGCGGGATCCTGGCCTCCACACCGATCGGCACCCACCAGCTGTGGCACCGACCCGATCTCGACGAGATTCCCGAGGAGGTCCTGGACAGCTGCCGCGAGATGATCCTGCTGTCGGGATTCGACGAACTCATCCTCGGATACCGGGACCGCTCATGCACGATCTCCCCCGAGCAGGAGGGCCTCATCTGCCCGGGAGGCAACGGCATGTTCAAGCACACCATCGTGGAGAACGGGCACGTCGTGGGCACCTGGCGGCGAGGCAGTGCCGGCCACCCGGTGCCCGAATGGTTCACGGACCCCACCGGGCCGCAGCTGAGCGCCTTCGAGCGGGCCGGCGCGCAGCTGCCGTCCTGAGCGATCAGGCCCGGTACTGGCCCTGGTAGGCGCAGTCGAAGGGCGCATTGCCGTGCATGCGGTGCTCGATGGCCGAGACGACGACATTCTTGGCGGTGCGGCAGGCCGCCAGCGGGGTGGCGCCCTTGGCGATCTCCGCGGTGACGGCCGCCGCGAGGGTGCAGCCGGCGCCGGAGACCCGCTCCTGGCCGATCGCCGGTACCTCGAGCACCTCGAGGACGTCGCCGTCGTAGAACACGTCCAGCGCAGTGCCGGTGCCGAGCAGTGTTCCGGCCTTCGCGAGCACGGCGGGGACGCCCTGGTCGTGGATCCGCTTCGCGGCGTCCTTCAGCTGGTCGACGGACGTGATCTCGCCGACCCCGGCAAGAATCTGGGTCTCCAGGAGATTCGGTGTCACCACGTCGGCGAAGGGCAGCACCTTCTCCCGAAGAGCGTTGTCTGTGTCCAGGGCCGCGCCGGCCTCCTGCCCCTTGCAGATGAGGACCGGGTCGACGATCACCTTCGGGAACCGGTACTTCGACAGGGCCTCGGCGACCGCCTCGATCGTGGCGGGAGAGCCGAGCATGCCGATCTTCACCGCGTCGACGGCGCCGTGCACCGAGACCGCGGCCTCGATCTGGTCGGAGATCACCTGAGGATCGATCGGCACGACCCGGTGGGCCCAGTCATGGGCCGGATCGAAGGAGACGATGCAGGTCAGCGAGACGCAGCCGAACACGCCGAGCTGGTGGAAGGTCTTGAGATCGGTCTGCGCCCCGGCTCCACCTGAGGCTTCCGATCCGGCGATGGCAAGTGCAATCTTGGTCACCTCACCAGTTCTACCCGCCCGGAGCGCGCCCCGCATCCCGTCCCGACCGTCGGGACGGGAGTCACTGCGGATCATGCTCCATCACGACACCGTCGCGACCTTCCGAGTCCAGGGCCACCTCGATCCTCCTGGCATGGCGAGCCGACATCTCGGGAAGCGATCCGACCGGGAACCACCGCACCTCGGTGGACTCGTCGTCGCCGACCCCCGCCTCGCCGCCGGCCCAGCGGCACAGGAAGTCGTGGTCCAGATAGCGGCAGCGATCGCCATTGGGGTACTCGAGAGGCCCGGAGACGCAGACCCGGACCATGCGGACCACCTCGATCCGCACCCGGGCCTCCTCAAGGGCCTCGCGCACCACCGTCTCGGAGGGGAGCTCCCCCGGTTCCACGATGCCGCACACCGGCGTCCACGCACCATTGTCCGAGCGCCTCACCAGGAGCACCTCACGGCCCTTGCCACGGCCCGGCTCCCCCGCACCGTCGCGGACCACTGTGGCCGTGGCTCCCGACAGCCACAGCTCCCGGTGCCCGATGTCCTCGCGCAGGTCGGTGATGAATCCGGGTGTCGCCATGGCGCAGACGCTACCGGACGCCGCGCGAGGTCCTGACACTCCAGTCCTGCCCCTCCACTCCTTCCGCTCGATGCCGTGCGGCGGGAACCCTGATGTGGCACGAACCCGGCCACACCGTCCGGAACCGCAGCCGAAATCGTCATCCGCGCCACATTCGGACCTGATGGCAACGCCCCGCGGAACCTTGCGAACGTGAGCTGTGCCACATTCGCGGCGAACTGCCCCTAGACTCCACATGGACTCGTCCCGGCAGGGATTCGTGAAGAATGGAGGCAATCGTGGGTCAGACCATCCACCGTGTGCTCGTCGCCAACCGTGGAGAGATCGCGGTTCGCATCATCCGGGCAGCGGCAGACGCCGGCATCACCAGCGTCGCCGTCTACGCGGACTCCGACGCCGACGGACTCTTCGTGAAACTCGCCGACGAGGCCTACGCCCTCAATGGCATCACCCCCGCGCAGACCTACCTCGATATCGACAAGATCCTCGACGTCGCACGCCGCGCCGAGGTCGATGCGGTGCATCCCGGCTACGGGTTCCTCTCCGAGAACGCCGACTTCGCCCAGGCCGTGACCGACGCCGGGCTGATCTGGATCGGCCCGCCCGCCGAGGCGATCCGCTCGCTGGGCGACAAGGTGCAGGCCCGTCATATCGCCCAGAAGGTGGGGGCCCCGCTGGTGCCGGGCACCCCCGACCCGGTGTCCGGGGCCGAGGAGGTCGTCGAGTTCGCGAAGGAGCACGGGCTGCCGATCGCCATCAAGGCCGCATTCGGAGGTGGCGGACGCGGGCTCAAAGTGGCACGGACCATGGATGAGGTCGCGGATCTCTATGAGTCCGCGGTGCGCGAGGCCGTCACCGCCTTCGGTCGCGGAGAGTGCTTCGTCGAGCGCTACCTCGACAAGCCCAGACACGTCGAGACCCAGTGCCTGGCCGACCAGTACGGCACCGTGCAGATCATCTCGACCCGCGACTGTTCCCTCCAGCGCCGTCACCAGAAGCTCGTCGAGGAGGCCCCGGCGCCATTCCTGACCCCCGAGCAGACCGAGCGCCTCTACCAGTCCTCCAAGGCCATTCTCAAAGAGGCCGGGTACGTCGGCGCCGGGACCTGCGAGTTCCTCGTCGGGCGCGACGGCACCATCAGCTTCCTCGAGGTGAACACCAGGCTCCAGGTCGAGCATCCCGTCTCCGAGGAGGTCTCGGGAACTGATCTGGTCCGGCTCATGTTCCACGTCGCCGAGGGTGGGCGCCTCGACGACGCCGACCCCGTGCTGCGCGGCCACTCCATCGAGTTCCGCATCAACGCCGAGGATCCGGGTCGCGGGTTCATCCCCGCACCGGGAACCCTCACCGCATGGGTGCCCCCCACCGGCCCCGGAGTCCGGGTCGATGAGGGCTATCACACGGGCATGACGGTGCCCGGCGCCTTCGACTCCCTGATCGGCAAGCTCATCGTCACCGGCAGCAGCCGCCAGCAGGCGCTCGAACGGGCCCGGCGGGCCCTCGACGAGATGCGCGTCGAGGGAATGCCCTCCGTGGTGGCCTTCCATCGCGTCGTGGTCCGCGACCCGGCGTTCACCGCTGAGGACGGCAGTTTCGGTGTCTTCACCGACTGGATCGAGACCGAGTTCAACAACGAGATCGACGCCTACACCGGCGAGCTCGGCAATCCCGAGGAGATCGATCCCCCGCACACCGTGGCCGTGGAGGTCAACGGGAAGAGGGTCGAGGTGCGCATCCCGGCCTCCCTCCAGGCGGCCCGCACCGTGCCCGGCAGTAAGCCGCAGCGACCCAGGAAGCGCTCTCACGGCGGTCACCGCCCCGCCCAGCCCAGCGGCAACACACTCGCATCGCCGATGCAGGGAACGATCGTCAAGGTGGAGGTCGTCGAGGGCGAGCAGGTCAACGAGGGCGACCTCGTCGTGGTCCTGGAGGCGATGAAGATGGAGCAGCCCCTCACCGCCCACCGGTCAGGAGTGATCCGCAACCTCATCGCCGACCCCGGGGCCGCGGTCGCCAGCGGTGAGGTGGTCTGCGAGATCGTCGACGCCGAGTAGTCGAGAAGGGGAAGGCAACTCCCCCTCCGCTCGCGCAGGCGCTCGCTGACCCCCTCGAGCGCCGGCTCAGCCGGGTGCCCGGACGGGCGCCGCCGGCCACGCGCTGCGGCGCGGCTCTGAGACCACGGCCAAACCCTTCCTCCCCGAACGGGTCGGGTCAGCGCTCGCCGACTACGCAGCAGTGCGAAACCTCACAGATCGAGCTGAACACTGTGGCGCTCCTGTGATCATTAGTCCGCTGTGGGCCATTCACCTTGAGCACAGGTGCTGTTGACGGCAGGATGGGACCATGCTTGGGAATCTCGTCCTGCTCGCCATGTTCATGGTGGGGCTTGTCGCGACCATGGCCGCCATGTCGCGCGCTCAGAAGCAGGCGCGCGAGGTGGAGGCCCGACGGGCCAAAGCGATCGAGTCCCGCGTCAACCAGATGCGCAAAGACACCGAGGCCGATGTCACGGCCTTCGGGGAGAGTCTGCGCGAGCTGGATCTCGAGGTCGGGGCCGAGGACCTCTCCCCCGAGGCGCGCGACGACTGGAAGCGAGCCCTCGACTGCTACGACCGCGCCAAGGACCTGATGCTCTCCGATCCCGGCACCGGCAACATCACCCTGGTCACCGAGGCCCTCGAGGAGGGGCGTCACGCGGTGGCCTGCGTCAAGGCCCGCGAAGCCGGCGAACCGGTCCCCGAGATGCGCCCGCCGTGCTTCTTCGACCCCGCCCACGGCCCCTCGACGACCGAAGTCATGTGGTCGCCTGAGGGCGGGGTGGCGCGCAAGGTTCCCGCCTGCGCCGCCGATGCCGCCCGGATCCAGCAGGGCCGCTCGCCGTGGATCCGCACCGTCGCCATGGAGGGCCACCAGGTGCCCTACTGGGAGGCCGGGAACGACTACGCGCCATGGGTGCGCGGCTACTACCACCGCTATGAACAGAGCCCCGTGATGAACGGGCTCGCCGTCGGCGGACTGGGCATCCTCGGACTGGGGCTCTTCTCCGCCCTGTTCGACGACGGCCCGATGGGCCCCTGACCCCCTCGAACCCCGACCCCCGGCTCAGCCGAGGCCGCCCGCGAGCAGCCGGGCAGCCTCTGAGACGGATCCCGATATCGACGGGTACACCGTGAAGTCGTGCTGGAAGGCGTCCACGGGGATGCGCTCCGCCACTGCGATCGACACCGGATGGATGAGTTCGGAGGCATGAGGCGCCACGACGACGCCTCCGATGATGTTGCCGGTCGCGGGCCTGCAGAACAGCTTCACGAATCCGTCGGTGATGCCCTGCATCTTCGCCCGCGGATTCCTCGGCAGCGGCACGGTCACCGACCGCGCCTCGACCTCTCCGGAGTCCACCGAGCGCTGGCCCACCCCCACCGTGGCGATCTCCGGAGAGGTGAAGACGTTGGAGGCCACCAGACGAAGGTCCAGTGGCTGGACCGCCCTTCCGAGCGCATGCCAGATCGCGATCCTGCCCTGCATGGCCGCGACCGAGGCCAGTGCCAGCACCCCGGTGCAGTCCCCTGCGGCGTAGATCCCGGGGACGCTGGTCCGCGAGACGCCGTCGACCCGGATCCGCCCGCGATCGTCGAGCCCCACGCCGGCCTCCTTCAGGCCGATCCCGGTCGTGTTCGGTTCCGATCCCACTGCCATCAGGCAGTGCGAACCCGCCACGATACGACCGTCCGAGAGCCCCACCTCGACCGCATCTGTACGGCGAGTGACCGATACCGCCCGCGACCGCGACAGGACAGTCATCCCACGCTCCTCGAAGACCCTCTGGAGCACCGCCGCGGCATCGGGATCCTCCCCCGGCAGCACCTGGTCGCGGGAGGACACCAGGGTGACCTTGCAGCCGAGGGAGTCGTAGGCGGAGGCGAACTCCGCCCCGGTCACCCCGGAACCGACGACGATGAGATGCTCGGGGCGCTCAGACAGTCCGTAGAGCTGCTTCCAGTTGAGGATCCGCTCACCGTCGCACGGCGCCCCGGGCAGTTCCCTGGGCGTGGTCCCGGTGGCCACCAGGATCAGATCCGCCTCGAACCGGCGAACCTCGCCCCCGGTCGTCACCTCGACCGCTCCGGACCCGGCGAGCCGAGCCGTTCCGGTGACGACGCTGACCCCCATCTGATCGAGCCGGGCGGCGATGTCATCGCATTGGGCGGCGGCCAACCGGCCGACCCTGGCATTCACGGCCCCCAGGTCCACCTCGACGTCCTCCTCCGGGCGGGCGGAGGAGCCGCGGGTGCGCAGCCCGAGTTCGGGAGCGCGCCGGATCATCTCCATCAGCTCAGCGGTGGCGATGAGTGTCTTCGACGGTACGCAGTCGGTGAGGACTGCTGCGCCACCGACCCGCAGTCTCTCCACCAGAACCACATCGACGCCGTATCCGGCCGCCACCATCGCGGCCTCGTAGCCGCCGGGCCCGCCCCCGATGATCACCATGGAAGTCACGGCGACATTCTGGCATGCCCGGCATCCCTCTCCGGTCGGTCCCAGCCTTCTCCGGTCCCAATGTGGCGCACAGCGGCGCCGACGGCTCGCGATGCGTCCGCCGGACGGGTCCGTGCCACATTGAGTACGCCGTCACGCGAGAGAGTCTCCGGACGCCCACGCTCGAGGGGCCATAGAGTTGCCGCATGAGCTCTGACGAGGACTTCAGCGACCCCTGGGCCGTCGCCGACCGGGCCGCACGTGCGGTCACGGACCGGCTGGGTATCGACGGCGCCGATATCGGCCTGGTGCTGGGATCAGGATGGTCCGCCGGGGCCGACCGTCTCGGCGATCATCTCGGCTCGGTGCCGCTGGCAGACCTGCCCGGATTCAGCGCACCGGTGGTCGCCGGGCACGGCGGAGAGTTGCGGGCCGTGCGCACCAGGACGAGCCGGACGGCCGTCGTCCTCACCGGACGCACCCACCTGTACGAGGGCCGGGGCGTGGATCCAGTGGTGCACGGGGTCCGGACCCTGGCCCGACTGGGCGCCACCACGATGGTGCTCACCAATGGTTGCGGAGGCCTGCACCGCGAATGGGCGCCCGGCACCGTGGTCGCCATCAGGGACCACATCAACCTGTCAGGAGCCACCCCGCTGCGCGGAGCGACGTTCATCGACATGTCCTCGACCTGGGCCCCGCGCCTCATCGGCCTGGCGCATGAGGTGGAGCCGGACCTCCCCACCGGCGTCTACGCCCAGTTCCACGGCCCTCAGTACGAGACTCCGGCAGAGGTCAGGATGGCGGGACTGCTCGGTGCGGATCTGGTCGGGATGTCCACCGTCCTGGAGGCCATCGCCGCACGTCAGGCGGGCATGGAGCTGCTCGGGCTGTCCCTGGTGACGAACCCGGCCGCCGGCATCTCCTCAGAACCGCTGAACCACCAGGAGGTGCTGGCGGCCGGGCAGGCGGCGGCCTCCCGGCTGGCCGACCTGCTCTCCCGGCTGATCGTCTCCCTGTGACGGCTCCCCGCCTCCCCATCTCCGGAAGGAACGCCATGACACTGCTGTCCGCGCAACGACTCGCCGAGGTCGACGACTGGATCGCCCAGGATCCCGACCCGGCCACCCGCGCCGAACTCGCCGGACTGCGCGCACGCGCCGCGACCGACGACCAGGAGGCCGCCGATCGGATCAACGAGGCCTTCGCGGGCCCGTTGTCCTTCGGCACCGCGGGGCTGCGCGCCGCGCTGGGGCCGGGACCGGCACGGATGAATCGGGTCGTCGTGCAGCGCGCCGCCGCCGGGTTCGCCGCCTGGCTCCACGATCACGGCCACGACGACGGGGCCGTCGTCGTCGGCTTCGACGCCAGGCACAACTCAGACGTCTTCGCCCGTGACACCGCCGAGATCATGGCCGGCGCCGGATTCCACGCCCTGCTGGCCGACTCCGCGATCCCCACCCCGGTCACCGCCTTCGGCATCCGGCATTTCGGAGCCATCGCCGCGGTGATGGTCACCGCCTCCCACAATCCGCCGGCCGACAACGGCTACAAGGTGTATCTGGGCGACGGATCCCAGATCATCCCACCCACCGACGCCGAGATCGCCGGCCGGATCAGCAAGGCCGCGTCCCGTCCGGTCTCCGAGATCCCCCGCGGCCAGGACATCGAACTCATCGGCTCCGGACTCATCGACGCCTACGTCGCCCGGGCAGCCTCCCTGATCCCCGATGACGCGCCCGCCGAGCTGAACTGGGTCTACACCGCCATGCACGGAGTGGGCACCAGGATCGTCCGGCGCCTCGTCGACCGCGCCGGGCTGAGCCCCTTCACCGGCGTCCCCGAGCAGCTGGACCCCGATCCGGACTTCCCCACCGTCGGATTCCCCAACCCCGAGGAGCCGGGGGCGCTGGACCTCGCCCTCGACCTGGCCCGGCGCAGCGACGCCGATGTGGTGATCGCCAGCGATCCCGACGCCGACCGGTGCGCCGTCGCCGCCCCCGTCGACGGCGCCTGGCGGATGCTCACCGGCGATGAGCTGGGCACCCTCATCGGCGCCGATTTCCTGGACCGCGGCGTCGACGGCGTCTACGCGAACTCCGTGGTCTCCTCAACGTGCCTGGCGCGGATGGCCGCGAAGGCCGGACGCCCGCACGCTGTCACACTGACCGGATTCAAGTGGATCGGCCGGGTCCCCGGGCTGGTCTACGGCTACGAGGAGGCCATCGGCTACTGCTGCGACCCCGAGAAGGTGCCCGACAAGGACGGCATCACCGCCCTGTCGATCATCTGGTCGCTGGCCGCCCGGCTCCGCGCCGCCGGCTCCTCGATCGGGAGCCGCCTGGACGAGATCTGGCTGGAGCACGGACTGCACCGCACCTCCCAGCTGGCCGTCCGGGTCGCCGACCTTTCGCTCATCACCGCCGCCATGGATCGACTGCGCCAGACCCCGCCCCCTCAGCTGCTGGGACAGCCGGTGAGCGTCCGCGACCTGTCCGATCCGGACAACGGATCCGGTCTGCCGACTCAGAACGCCATCGAGCTGACCGCCGACAACGTCCACGTCGTGGCGCGCCCCTCAGGCACCGAGCCCAAGCTCAAGGTCTACCTGGAGGTCCATCACTCCCCCGAGAAGACCCGTGACGACCTGGCAGCCGCCAAGCGGGGCGCCGACGAGAGTCTGGCGACTCTCCGCTCGGAGATGGCACAGGCGCTGGGAGTACCTTCGGTCTCCGACCGCTGAAGCCTGGACAGTCGAGTCGTGGCCCGGCATTCCGTATTGTGGGGGCATGAGCAGTGCCCCGCTTCCCCACCCTCCGAATCCACTGCGACCAGCGGAATCGCCCACCACTGGAAGGGCGAGGCGTTCCGCCCGCCCGGGCCGGCGACTACTGGCAGCACTGGCCTGCCTGGTCCTGGTGATGCTGTCGGCGGTGACCGTCCAGGGCACCGTCCCCGCCCGGGCCGATGACGACACCCCGTCGAGCTGGAACATCCCCAGCTATGACCTCAAGGCCCAGGTCGACAAGAGCGGCGACGCCCACGTGACCCTCGACATGGCCTTCGACTTCGCCGACGACGAGGGGCACGGCCCTTACATCACCTTCTCCACACGCCAGAAGCTCACCGACGATCCCGACCACTGGCGGATGATCGACTACTCCGACATCAGGGCCTCCAGTCCGTCGGGGGCCGACGCCACGGTCGAGACCAAGAATGAGAGCGGCGCCATGATGATCCGTCTCGGCTCCGAGGGCCGGGAGTTCACCGGGGTTCAGCGCTATCGGATCTCCTTCACCGTGCACGGGCTCATCTCTTTGAAGAATCCGCAGAGCGGCATGGACGAGGTCAACTGGCAGGTCTTCAACGGATTCGACGTGCCGATGGACAGCGCCAAGGTGACCGTCACAGGACCCACCGGCCTCAAGAAGGTGGCCTGCTTCAATGACGGGGACCCGTGCGACGCCACGAGCTCCGGCTCCACCGGGAGCTTCGATGCCGGAATGGTCCCCGCGGACGATCCACTGCAGGTGGTCGCCGGATTCCCGGCCGGCACCTTCGACAGCACCGCCGAGGCCCGTACCACCAAGAGGTTCCATGCCGGCAACACCTTCGGGCTGGGAGTCGGCTCGGGTCTGGGCACGGCGATCGCCGCCCTGGTCGCCGGATGGTTCGCGGTCCGCGGCCAGCGCCGCCGGCGAGACCAGGAGTTCCTCGGGGTGCCACCGGGCGTCATCCCGCCGCAGGGGCAGGGCGATGTCGGCACCCGCAAGTCCTCACCTCAGGTGGCGGTGGCCTTCCAGCCGCCGAAGAATGTCTCCCCGGCCGAGGCCGGCACCCTTGTCGACGGGACGGCCGGCACCGACGATGTCACTGCGGCGATGCTCGACCTGGCGGTCCGCGGTCACATGAAGATCACTCCGAAGGGCACGGACAGGAAGGGCCGGACGAAGGACTGGACCTTCACCCTCAACCCGAACTCTCCTGACGAGCTGCGCCCATGGGAGAAGACATTCGTCCAGAAGTTCTTCCACGGCAGCGCCACCGTCGACACCGCGAATATGCGGACCCAGAACGACGACACCACGCTGCCGGAGACCAAGAGCGCCCTCGATCAGGTGATGGTCACCTATGGCTGGTACCGCAAATCCCCGTCGACCGCCCGGGCGCTCGCCTTCCTGGCGGGCCTGGGAGTCCTGTTCCTGGGCGTCCTCATCGCCGTCGTCGGGCTCTTCTTCGGCTATGGACTGGTCGGCGTCCCGGTGGCGATCATCGGCCTGGTGATGGCGATCATCGGCATCGCCAGGACGCCGGGCCGCACCGCCACGGGCACCGCGATCCTCGACCAGATCAACGGCTTCAAGCTCTATCTGACCACCGCCGAGGCCGATCAGATCCGCTTCGAGGAGGGCATCGACGTGTTCTCCCGCTACCTGCCCTGGGCCACCATGTTCGGGGTCGCCGACAGGTGGGTGAAGATCTTCGCCGACCTGCAGGCCAGCGGCCGCTACACCGGCTACTACGGCTGGTACGGCGGAGACATCAACGCCTTCAACATGGGCTTCGCGGCCGGTTTCGCCTCCTCGATGAGCGACATGACGTCGGCGATGAGTTCCTCGATGGAGTCGGCCGCGACGTCGTCCACCAGCTCCTCGGGATCCGGGTTCTCCGGCGGGGGCGGCTTCGGCGGAGGGGGCGGCGGCGGCTGGTGACCTCCGGCCACGGGAGGCACGGATACAATCTCCTCCCGTGGCATGCACCGTTGTCCTGCTCGCAGGTCCCTCCGGCTCCGGCAAGTCCCGTCTCACCCGCCAGCTCGGCGTCCCCCAGCTGCGGCTCGACGACTTCTACCGCGACGGTGACGATCCCGGGCTGCCGGTGATCCGCTCGATGGTCGACTGGGACGACATCGCCTCCTGGAGTCTGGACGCCGCGGTCACCGCGCTGTGCTCCCTGGTGGAGCACGGCAGCGCCCGGACCCCTCGGTACAACCTGTCGACCTCACGGGCCGAGGGCACCAGGCCGGTGATCACGGACGGGTCACCGGTCATCCTGGCCGAGGGGATCTTCGCCCCAGACCTGTTGGAGCCCTGCCGGCGCGCCGGCCTGAGGGTGCTGCCGATCTGGCTGGACCGCAGCCGTGACGTCAACTTCGTCAGGCGCCTGCGGCGCGACCTCCATCAGCACCGCAAGGCCCCGGCCGTCCTGGTGCGTCGCGGCCTGGCCCTGCGCCGTTCCGAGACCGCGATCCGCAACCGTGCCGTGGCGCTCGGATTCCAACCCTGCGGGATGAGGCGGGCCAGGGCCGACATCGGCGAGCTGCTGGAGCAGGTCGGCTCCCGCTCCTGATCCGCGAACCGCCGGAAGGTCAGTCGTGGGCGATCGGCGCCCACTCTGGGCCGGTCTCGGCCAGCTTCGCGTCGAGCTTGCGGAAGATCGGGGACGGCTTGGACAACGGGGTGCCCACGGCGATCGGCTCGCAGGCCCAGTGCGCCTTCTCGGCGGTGTAGTCGCCCTGCAGCACCGGATAGCTGCGGCCGTTCTCGCTCACCTCCACCATCTCGGGCTGGGCCGCCCACACGCCCTGGCCCCCCATCGCCTCGTACACCTTCTGCGCCGCATGCGGCATGAACGGTGTGAGCAGGGTGTTGCAGTCGCTGACCACCTGAAGGGCGACGTGCAGCACGGTGTCGCGGCGGGCCGGGTCGTTCTTGAGCTTCCACGGCTCCTGGGCGCTGATGTAGGCGTTGGCCAGCCCGACGATCCGCATCGCCTCGGTGATGGCGGCCTTGAACCGGGCCCGTTCGAGGTACTCCCCGACGGTGTCGAAGGCGGACCGGGAGGCGTCCAGCAGCTCACGGTCGGCGTCGGTGAGCTGGCCGGCCGTCGGAATCTGACCGCAGTTCTTGTGGGCCATCGAGACTGACCGGTTGACCAGATTTCCCCACTCGTTGGCCAGTTCGAAGTTCACCCTGCGAACGAACTCGTCCCAGGTGAAGTCGGTGTCCTGGTTCTCCGGGCCGGCCACCGCAATGAAGTAGCGCAGCGCATCGGGGCCGAAATCGCGCAGGAAATCCCCGACGAAGATCGTCGCACCGCGGGAGTTCGAGACCTTGGAGCCGCTCATGGTGAGGAACTCGCTGGAGACCACCTCGGTGGGCAGGTCCAGGGTGCCCAGCTGCTGCGAGGGCCGACCGTCCTTGGCCCCCTGGCCGTTGACGCCGAGCAGGATCCCGGGCCAGATCACCGAGTGGAAGACGATGTTGTCCTTGCCCATGAAGTAGTACGACTTCTCGTCCCCGCCGGTCCAGAAGGCCTTCCAGGCGTCCGGATCTCCGGAGCGCCGGGCCCACTCGATGGAGGCTGAGAGATATCCGATGACGGCGTCGAACCACACGTAGATGCTCTTCATGTGGTCGGACTCCCAGCCCTCCACGGGCACCGGGATGCCCCAGTCCAGGTCGCGGGTGATGGCCCGGGGGCGCAGCTCCTCCAGCAGGTTGTGGGAGAACTTCAGCACATTGGGCCGCCAGTCGCTGCGGGTGTCGATCCACTCGGTGAGGGCGTGAGCCAGCTCGGGCAGGTCGAGGAAGAAGTGCTCGGTCTCGCGGAAGTCCGGGGCGGCCCCGGTGGTCTTGGAGCGCGGGTTGATGAGATCGGCCGGGTCGAGCTGGCGGCCGCAGTTGTCGCACTGATCGCCCCGGGCGTCGTCGTAGCCGCAGTGCGGGCAGGTGCCCTCGATGTAGCGGTCGGGCAGGGTGCGCCCGGTCGACGGCTCGAAGGCCCCCATCTCGGCCTTCTTCACCAGGTACCCGTTGCGGTACAGGGTGCGAAACATCTCCTGGACCACCTGGGCGTGGTTGTCGGTCATCGTGTGGGTGTACAGGTCGTAGGACAGGCCCAGTCCCTGGAGGTCGGAGGCGATGATCCGGTGGTACTTCTCGGCACACTCCTGGGCGCTCAGGCCCTCCTGGTCGGCCTTCACCGAGATGGCGGTGCCGTGGCAGTCCGAGCCGGAGACCATCAGGACGTCGTGGCCCGACATTCGCATGAACCGGGCGAAGACGTCGGAGGGGACACCGAATCCGGACACATGACCGATGTGTCGGGGCCCGTTGGCGTAGGGCCACGCGACGGCGGCGAGAATGTTGGCACACATGACTCCCACCATATCGGTGAGACGCCGCGGTCACTCCTCCGGAGCGGCGCCGGCATCATGTGGCTATAATTGAGCCATGAATGTGGCCACCGTCGGCATCCGCGAGCTTCGGGACGGTATCAGCCGCCACCTCGCCGCAGTACGCGAAGGCGGAGAGATCGTCGTGACCGATCATGGCAGGCCCGTGGCACGGATCGTGCCGATCGATCACGAATCGGGGCTGGACCGCCTGATCCGCGAAGGAATCGCAACCGTGCCGAATCACCCCCGGAAACGTGCCTATCCCGAGCCGACCACGGCGAGCGGCCCGGTCAGCGACTTGATCGCCGAGCAACGTCGATAGCCCCATGACCGTCGGCTACTTCGACACCTCGGCCCTCGTCCCCCTCATGGTCGCCGAGACGGCCACCGATCGCTGCGCACGCGCATGGGACGCCGTCGATCTCGTCGTCACGACCTCGCTCGCCTGTGTCGAGACCCGTGCGGCGCTCGCAATGGCGATGCGGATGGGGCGCCTCACCTGCGAGGAGCACGCGACCGCCCTTCGTGCATTCGCTGCACGCTGGCAGGACGCGGTCATCGTGCATCCTGCCGACGAGCTGTTGCACCACGCCGGCAGGCTCGCCCTGGATCATGCTCTTCGTGGTTACGACGCGGTGCATTGCGCGACAGCGGTCGCCGTGGCCTCCGCCGATTTCGTCGCCGTCAGCGGAGACCGCGATCTGCTGCGCGCCTGGGGCGACCTCGGCATCCACACCATCGACACGACCATGTGAGAGTCTCACTGATCGCCGTTCCGAGAAGTCATGCCAGCCACATGCGCCTCAACACGGGGCTACCGGACCAGCGTGCCCTGGTGGAATCTCATTCGCCAGCCGTGGACGCCGCCGCGAGACCAGATCGACGCCCTCAGCACCACCCTGGAGCCGGCTCGCTCCCGCCAGCGGAACAGCACCGAGTCCTCGGACAGCCTCATCATCCCCAGCACCTCGAATTTCGGACGCACCTCCAGGGGGGCCAGCTCCGCCAGCATCCGGCCGCGCGTCCACAACCGGCCGCTGGATCCGTGCTCGACGAAGTCGGGAGCCAGCAGTTCGCCCATCCTCGCCGGATCCGAGCGCACCTCGTCGCTCAGGGCGAGCTTCTCCAGCCGGGTCAGTTCGACGACGAGTTCCTGATCGGGGGTCAGCGGCGTCTCGGGGAGGTCGAAGAGCCCGGCCTGGGCGTCTCCCCCGTCCTCGACGTCGTCCCCGCCCAAGCGGCGGGTCGCGGAGCTCGCCGGGCCGGCCGGCGGCCCCTCAGGGGCCTGACGTCCGCCTCTTCCGTCCCCGTCGTATCCGGGGCCCTCGTCGACCGGGGTGCCGTCGCGGTAGGCGGTGGCCGCGGCCCTGGCGCGCGCGTCGGCGGCCTCGTTGAGCCGATGCCCGGCATGCCCCTTCACCCATTCGAAGGTCACCTCGCGTCCGGACAGCTCGGCGTCCAGCTGCTCCAGCAGATCCCGGTTGAGCACCGGCTTGCCGTCGCGCTTCTTCCAGCCACGTCTCTTCCAGCCCGGGATCCACTTCGTGCAGCAGTTGATGGCGTACTGGGAGTCGCACAGCACGGTGAGCTCCTCCCCGGCCCCGGAGGTGGCGCGCAGCAGATCGAGGACGGCCATCAGCTCGCCCATGTTGTTGGTGCCGCGCGGCCAGCCGCCGGCCGCCCACCGCCGGTCGTCGACGTACCAGGCCCAGCCCGCGGGGCCCGGATTGTCCAGGGAGGATCCATCTGCGGCGGCGGTGATCATCGGCACTCCCTGTTCTCGGACGGCATTGCGTTCCCCGGCTCGACGGCCTTGGGGTCAGTCCCGGGACAACCCCAGGCTGTCGGCGTCGAAGGCCTGGGGAAGCACCCGGGCCATCGACTGCACCCCGGCCGGCGTGGCGACCGCCAGTTCGGGGCCACCATGTTCCCACAGCAGCTGGCGGCACCGGCCGCACGGCATGATGATGCCGCCCTGCCCGTCCACGCAGCAGAAGGCGACCAGGCGTCCCCCGCCCCCGGCGACCAGCTCGCTGATCAGGCCGCACTCGGCGCACAGGGTCACCCCGTAGCCGGCGTTCTCCACATTGCATCCGGACACGATCCGGCCGTCGTCGACCAGTCCGGCCGCACCGACCGGATAGTGCGAGTACGGGGCATAGGCCAGCCGCGTCATCCGCAGTGCCGCATCGCGCAGCCCCTGCCAGTCGATCCCGGATTCCATCTCACTCCTTGACGACCTCAATCTTTGACAAAGGGATCTCCGTCGGCGGCCGGGGCCCGCACCTTCCCGACCAGCCCGGCCACCGCGACGATCGTGGCGACGTAGGGCAGCAGCAGGAGGAACTGGCTGGGCATCGGGGTGCCGAGCGGACCGAGCTCGGTGGACAACTGCGTCACGAAGCTGAAGAACAGTGCCATCACCGCGGCCAGGCCGGGCTTCCACCGCCCCATGATGAGGGCCGCCAGGGCGATGAAGCCGTTGCCGACCGTGATGTCCTTGGAGAAGGAGCCCACCGTGCCGATGGTGAAGTAGGCGCCTCCCAGGCCGGCGAGCACACCGCCGGCCAGCACCGCCGACCAGCGGATACCGACCACCGAGATGCCCACCGTGTCGGCGGCCTCGGGGTGTTCTCCGACCGAGCGGATCCGCAGCCCCCAACTGGTGTGCCACAGCACCAGGTGGACCAGCGGAATGCAGCAGATCGCGATATACACCAGGATCGTCTGGTCGAACAGCACGGGGCCGAGGAAGGGGATCCTCGACAGGCCCGGGATCGCGATCGGCGACATGATGGGCGCCGTGTTGAAGTGCTCGGTGTCCTGTCCCATCAACTGGTTGTAGAGGAACCCCGTCAATCCTGTGGCGAAGAGGTTCACCACCACGCCCATGACCACCTCGTCGACCAGGTACTTGATGGTGAACAGGGCCAGCAGGGCTGCCATCAGGACCCCGGCGATGATTCCGGCGACCATCGCCGCCGTGATCGACTGGGTCATCGATCCCACCAGTGCGGCCGCGAAGGCCCCGGTGAGCATCTGACCCTCGATGGCCACGTTGACCACTCCGGAGCGCTCGCACATCACGCCGCACAGGGCGCCGAGAATGAGAGGCGTGGCCAGTGAGATGGTTCCCTGGAACTGGCTGGAGACCTGGAAGGGGAGATCGCGCCCGGCCGCGGCCCAGGTGAGGAAGCCGATGATGATGGTGGCCCCCGCGACCGCCCCGGCACTCGCCGAGACCGGCCGGCGGGAGCGGCCCAGGAAGAAGGCCACGGCGGCTCCTGCGCACAGCAGGCCGCAGACCAGGACGATCGGCGTCCCCGGGATCGTGAGTGTCCCGAGGGCCTGACCGGACAGGCTGTCCCCGAAACCGAAGTGCGCCTTGCCGGAGGTCATCGACACCAGCCAGAGCAGAATCGCGGCCATCAGCCCGATGAGCACCGACGTCGAGAGCCGATGGGTGCGCGCCTCCCGGGACTCCAGGTAGGTCAGTGCCACCTCCTCGGCGGGGGGACGGCGGACGTCGGGCGGCAGTTCGATGCCGGTCTCGGCGGGATCGGTCTCGGTCGGTCTGAGCAGACGGACGTCGCGCGGCGTCATGCCAGCGCTCCCTTCCTGGAGTCGCGCTCCGACGGGCCGGCGGGGGCCCTGCGCCGCCGCTCCCGTGCCGTCCTGAGGAAGGGCAGCACGGTCTTGACCAGCATCGGGGCGGCCACGAACATCACGATGACGGCCTGGATGACGCTCACCAGATCCAGCGAGGTCTGCGCCAGGGCCTGCATCCTCAGGCCGCCCTGGCTCATGGCGCCCCAGAACAGGCCCGCCAGCACGATCCCGAAGGGCCGTGAACGACCGAGCAGGGCCACCGTGATGGCGTCGAATCCGATCGATCCCACCAGCCCGATCGACAGCTGGGTGGGGGTGGCCCCCGAGATCGGGCCAAGGGCCACCTCGACGCCGGCGAATCCGGCCAGGGCTCCCGAGATGGTCATCGTGACCGCAGTGACGGTGGCCACATTCATGCCGGCCGTCGCCGAGGCCCGCGGGTTGGCGCCCACCGCCTTGATCTGGAATCCCAACCGGGTGCGGTCCAGCAGCCACCAGGTCGCGACCGCCAGCAGCAGGGCGATGAAGAATCCCAGGTGGAGCTGGGAGCCGGCCAGCCGCGGGAAGGTGGCGTTCCAGTCGACCACCGGGGCGATCGGATCGGTCCGCCCGGGCATCTGGAAGGCCTTGGTGGTGAGCAGCCAGGCCAGCAGTCCCGAGGCCACATAGTTGAGCATGATCGTGACGATCACCTCGTTGGCCCCCGCACGGGCCTTGAGGACGCCGGCGATGCCGCCCCAGACCGCTCCGCCGAGCAGACCGGCGAGCATCGCCAGCACCAGATGGGGCACCAGCGGCAGGGAGTGGAAGCTGAAGCCGGCCCATGCCGCCAGCGTCGCCCCGGCGATGGCCTGGCCCTGGCCGCCGATGTTGAACAGGCCGGCCTTGAAGCCCAGGCCGATGGCCAGGCCGCCGCAGATCAGCGGGGCCGCCTGCGCCGTGGTGGCGGTGATCGCCGACCAGGAGCCGAAGGCTCCCTGGAACAGCGCCACATAGGCGGCTGAGACCTCCGACCACGAATCGGTGAGGGCGTCGGGGCGGGAGAAGAGATAGCTCCACTCCTTGGAGATATCCGGGTCCGCGGCGACCATCACGACTGCGGAGACGATGAAGGCCAGCACGAAGGCGGCCACCGTCACCCACACGTCGTTCCACGGGAAGCCGCGCCGGGCCTTCCGCTCCTGGACGGCGGCCGCCTCGTGGCTGGTCACCGGCTCATCGGTGGAGATCTTCTCGATCACAGACTCGTCGAGCGGGGCCGGGGAGTCCGCCGACCCCGGGTCGAGAGGGCCCGGCTCGTCACTGCTGCTCATCGTCAGCCGCCTTCTTCTCCTCGTCGGGCCGCAGGCTCGTCACGGCCTCCTCATGGCTGAATCCGGCCATCATGAGGCCGAGCACCTCGCGCGGCGTCCCGGCGTCCACGACGCCGACGATCCGGCCCCGGTACATCACGGCGATGCGGTCGGCCAGGGCCTCGATCTCGTCGAGCTCGGTGGAGACGATGAGCACCGCGGTGCCCTTGTCCCGTTCGGCGACCAACCGGCCGTGCAGGAACTCCACCGCGCCGACGTCGACCCCCCTGGTGGGCTGGGAGGCCACCAGCACCGACAAAGGCCGCGACAGCTCCCGTGCCAGCACCACCTTCTGCTGGTTGCCCCCCGACAGCGATGACACCGGCAGGTCCACCGAGGGGGTCCGGATGTCGAACTCCTCGACCCGGTCGACGGCGTTGCGGCGGATCCTCGCCAGGTTGAGGTTGCCGCCACGGGTGTACTCGCCCAGATGGTTGATGACCAGGTTCTCGGCGACGGTGAACTCGCCGACGAATCCGTCGCGCTGCCGGTCCTCGGGCACGAAACCCAGACCGGCCGCGATGGTGTCGCCGGGATCCATGTGCGCGGTCTGGGCGCCGTCGATGCGGATCGTCCCGGAGGTGGGTCTCGACGTCCCGATCAGCGCCTCGGCGAGCTCGGTCTGGCCGTTGCCCTGGACCCCGGCGATGCACAGGATCTCGCCCCCGCGGGCCTCCAGGCTGACGTCGTCGACCACCACCGCACCGGTGGTGTCGGCTACCGTCAGGTGCTCGATCTCCAGGCGTGGATCACCGATCTCGGGGGGCTCCTTGGAGACCCTCAGGCTCACCGCACGGCCCACCATGAGTTCGGCGAGCCGACCCTCCGAGTCCTGCGGGGAGGCGGTGCCGACCACCTTGCCGCGGCGGATCACGGTGATGTCGTCGGCGATGGCCTGGACCTCCCGCAGCTTGTGGGTGATGAAGACGATGGCGCGGCCCTCGTCGCGCAGCGCCCGCATCACCGTCATGAGCTCGTCGATCTCCTGGGGGGTGAGCACGGCGGTGGGCTCGTCGAAGATCAGGTACTTGGCGTCGTTGGCCAGCGACTTGAGAATCTCGACCCGCTGCTGGACGCCGACCGGCAGGTTCTCCACGACGGCGTCGGGGGTGACGTCGAGGTGGTAGCGGTCCGACAGCTCGCGGACCCGGCGGCGCGCCTGCCGCATGTTGAGCACTCCGGCGCGGGAGGGCTCGCGGCCCAGGATGATGTTCTCGGCGACCGTGAACACGTCGACCAGCATGAAGTGCTGGTGGACCATGCCGATCCCGGCGGCCATCGCCTGCTTGGGGTTGCCGAAGTGCTGCGCGCGGCCGTCGATGTGGACGCTCCCCTCATCGGCCTCCAGGAGGCCGTAGAGGATATTCATCAGGGTGGACTTGCCGGCCCCGTTCTCCCCCAGCAGACAGTGGATCCGACCCGGCACGATGTCCAGGTCGATGTGATCGTTGGCGGTCAGGGTGCCGAACTGCTTGGTGATGCCACGCAGGCTCAGTCCCTCCGCCACGGGATCAGCGACCTTCGTCTCCTGAGTGATGGCGCTTGTCACGAGCATTCCTTCCACGTCGCCGGGTGACGTACAGACGCGGCGGGAGCCACGGGGCCGTACAGACGCGGCGGGAGCCGCGGGGCCTGCGCCCCGGGCCCCCGCCACCGGCTCACTTGGGCTGAGCCGTCGAGGTGATCTTGATCTTGCCGGAGGCGATATCGGTCTTGATCGAGTTCAGCTCCGACTTCAGGTCGGAGGGGACCTTCGAGTCGAAGGTGTGGAACGGGGACAGGCCGGTACCGCCGTCCTTGAGCGATCCCACATAGGGATCGCCGCTGAAGTTGCCGTCCTTGGCGGCCTTGATGGCGTCGTACACGGCGACGTCCATGCCCTTGTACACCGAGGTGATGATGCTCGAGCAGTAGGTCGGCTGGGTGTTGCAGCCGTCGGCGTCGACCCAGATGGCATTGGCCTTGCCGCCCGAGGACTTCACCACCTGCAGGGCGCCGTTACCGGCGTTGCCCGCCACCGGGAGGATGATGTCGGCCCCCTGGTTGACCAGCGTCTGGGCCGTGGTCTTGCCGCCCGCGACGTTCTGGAACGGGTTGGGCTGGGGGACGAACTGGCCGTCCTGCTTCTTCGCGTTCCAGCCGAGCACCTGGACCGACTTCTTCTTCTGGGTGTTGTAGTAGTCCACGCCCTGTGCGAACCCGTCCATGAAGATCGTCACGGTCGGAATCTTCTGGCCGCCGAAAGTGCCCACCTTGCCGGACTTCGTCAGGGCCGCGGCGAGGTAGCCGGCCTGGAAGGAGGACTCGGCGGTGTTGAAGATCAGCGGCTTGAGGTTCTTCGGGGCGTCGGCCGGCTGGGAGTCGACGATGGCGAAATCGATGTCCGGGTTAGCCTTGGCGGCGGCCACGGTGGCCTTCTCGAGGAGGAAGCCCACCGAGACGATCATCGTGCACTTGGCGTCGATCATGGACTGAATGTTGACGGCGTAGTCCTTGTCATCCTTGGACTCGACCTTCGCGGTGTTGACCTTGAGATCGGAGGCCGCCTTGGTGAGGCCGGCCAGGGAGGTCTGGTTGAAGGACTTGTCGGTGAACCCGGCCGAGTCCGAGACCATGCAGGCCTTGAAACTGCCGGTGCCCCCCGCCCTGGTCGAGGTGCTGGACGCCGACGCGCTGGAGCCGCCCGACTCGTCGGGGGCCTGGGCGCAGGCCGTCAGGGACAGGGCCATGGCTGAGATGACAGCCGCGGCAGCGGTGAGTGACTTCTTCACGGAATGCCTCCTGAAGCAGGACATCTGCTGGTCTGAATGCCCGTCGGAGGGACGATCCTCACGCCGGGCGGTCCACACTGTAGGCCCCTCGTGATCGCACCGCTGCCCGGATCGGCCCATCGCGGCCAGACGTGACCAGATCGTCACATATCGGCGGTGCGAGGACCGATCAGCAGACCTGCCGGACCAGCGCCTCGGCGGCGTCGAGGATGGCGATGGTCTCCTTCTCCCAGTGCGGCTCCTGGCCGCGATAGGGGCCGGTCGCCAAGGAGATGATGACAGCTGCCGCGCGCAGCCTCAGCTCGGTGGGATCGACCCGCTCGTCGAAGACCGGCACCCAGGTGCGGATGAGATGGTGCACCCGGGCGGCCTGCTGGGCATCCATCCGCTGCACGGTCGACAGGTGGGCGACCATGCAGGCCAGATCGTCGGCGCGGCGTCCCGGTCCGATCGTGTCCACGTCCAGGACCCCGCAGACCCGGCCGTCGGCCACATGCACCTGTCCCTCGTGGAAGTCTCCATGGGTGGCCTCATGGCCGGGCGGTACCGCCGCCAGCCCCTGAAGAATCATGGAGGACATCCACGACAGCCTCCCGGACTGCGAGGGCAGCGCGGTCGCGACCATCTGCGCGTAGTGGTCCACCGCCTCGGTCCAGGGAGGCCGTCTCTCCAGGGCGGCGACCGCGGTCGGCATGGTGTCCAGCACATCGATGAGATCATCGGCGGTGCAGGGCTCAACGGGATCGAAGATCGCCTTGGCCAGGGGGCGGCCCGGCAGCTCGGCCAGGATGAGCAGGTTGTCGTCCGTGATGCCGGCCACCTCGGGGGCCGGGACGCCGCCGCGAAGCAGGATCCGATGACGGGTGAGGATCTCGTCGAAAAGCCTGTCGCGCAGCACCTTGACGTAGAAGGTGCGCCGTGGATCGGTGACGTCGACACGCAGTACGGCCCGGCGACGCGGTCGGTATCCGATCATGTGAAGGCTCACCTGAGCAGGACTGACAGGGCGGCCCACCAGGCCGAGCCGGGTGATGAGCTCGGCCATCCGCTCGGGGTAGGCGGCCGTGGCCAGACCCGGCAGGTCAGGGTCATCGGGGTAGAGCCAGACAGCCACCTCCCGGTCCCCGTCGGCGAAGATCTCGGCCCTCGCGTCGCTGGTGAGCGGCCCGGCACTGCGGGCGCTCACCCCCAACAGCTCGGGGCGCGACCCGTAGGACCACCGCACCATGGCCTGGTAGGTGGCCGTGGTCGAGCGGCCGGGATTGGCGTCGACGTGATCCAGCCGCCAACTCTCCAGGGCCCCTCCGGCGTGTTCGACGGCAGCGCGCAGGAGGTTCTCCACGGCGGGGCCGGTGAGCAGCTGCGAGCCGTCCGGATCGGGGCCGTGCGCCTCCACCGATGTCACGGCCTTCGCTCCGGCCCGTCAGCACCCGAGAGGCCGGCCGGCACAGGGCCGATCCGGCGCAGTTCCAGCCAGGAGGCGCGCCGCCCGTCGAGCTCGGTGACTGTCATCTCCACATTCGGCTCCGCTTCCTCGTCGATCTGATCGGACGCCGTGTCACCGGCGTGCAGGTGCATGCTGATCTTCGCACCTTTGACCGGCACCTGACCGTATTGGAACATGAAGTATCCGGCCACTGTGTCGTAGGGCCCCTCGGGCAGCACCAGCCCGACCCTGTCCTGGAACTCCTCCAGGGTGAGCAGCCCGTCGATGTCGCGCTGCCTGGCGTGCATCGCGTCAGTGGGGGCTACGGTGTCGTACTCGTCTGTGATGTCGCCGACGATCTCCTCCACGAGATCCTCCATGGTGACGATGCCCGCGGTGCCGCCGTACTCGTCGAGGACCATGGCCAGGTGGGCCTGCCTGCGGCGGAGCTCCGCAAGTGCCTTGAGCAGTTTCACCGAGTCGGGCAGGGAGGCGACCGGACGAACGAGCTGGTGCAGCTTGGCATGGCGCTCGGCCGGATCGAGCACCAGCATGTCGCGCACGTGGACGAATCCGGCGATCTGGTCGACGGAGCCGTCGGTGACCGGGTACCGCGAGTGGGATCCGTCGCGCACCACCTCGAAGGCCCGTGCGGCCGTCATGGAGCCGTCCAGGAAATCGACCTCGGTACGCGGCACCATCACCTCGCGCAACGACTTCTCTCCCGCGTCGAAGACGTCGTCGAGGATCCGGCGCTCCTCCTTCCCGAGGCTCGCCGAGGACACCACCATCGATCTCAGTTCCTCCTCGGTGACCTCCTGGCGGGCCGCTCGGGGATCGCCGCCCAGCACCTCGACCACGAAATCGGTGGAGATGCCGAGGAACCAGATGAGTGGCCTGAAGGCGACCGATATCGCACCGGTGATGGGGCCGAGCACCAGAGCGAACCCCTCGGCGCGCTGCATCGCCAGTCGTTTGGCGGCGAGCTCCCCCAGCACGATGGAGAAATAGGAGATCACCGCGGTGATGAGAACCAGGGACAGCGGGCCGGCCACCGCTCCGGGCACACCCCGGCCGATGAGAACCGGGCTCAGATCAGTGGCCAGCGTCGCGCCGCCGAAGGCCGAGGCCAGGAAACCCGAGACGGTGACGCCGATCTGGACCGATGACAGGAACCTGTTCGGGTCCTCGACCAGTTTCTGGATCGCCCGGCCCCGGGAGCCTCGGGTGACCACGAGCTGCTGGATCTGGCTCCCACGCAGGGTGACCAGGGCCATCTCCGCGGCTGAGAACACCCCGCCCACCAGGATGAAGAGCAGGACCAGGGCGGCGTTCGACAACACCTCAGTCATCTGCCTGCCACCTCATCCCACCGCGGCCGGGACTGTCGCCCTCCGTATCGGAATGCGGCTCAATTCGGACTGTTCCCACGACCCAAGCGTAGAGACAGCGGGGCGAGCGACCAAGACGGCGTCCGCAGCCCGTCTGCCTCCCGCCCGACCGCCTCCTTTCCCGCCCGACCACTGTTCCCCCGATCCCAATGTGGCGGCCACCGGCGGAACCGGCCCTGACGCGGCGCCGGGCCCCGTCCTGCGCCACATTGGGGATAGGACGGCTCCGGACCAGGGCGCCGAGTTGTCCACAAGAAGCCGCCTCGGCGGAAGTTGTCCACAGATCTGCTCCGGGACGACAGATCGGGCATCGGACCGCCGATAACTGAGGTATGAGAGATGTCGATCAGATACCGGCCGCCGATCGCCCCGGCGGGGTCATCACCACCGCGGCGCTGCGCCGCAACGGATTCGGCCGGCTGGCCATCCGCCGCGGCCTTGCCGAGGGGCGCCTGACCCGGATCAGGCGCGGCTGGTACCACCTGGCCCGGCCGCAGGAGGCCGTGGTGAGTGCCGTACGCCGCGGTGGCGTCCTGTCGTGCTGCTCGGCGCTGGCCTTCCACGGCGTCTGGGTGCTCACCGATCACGGCCACATCAGGACTTCCCGGCACGCCAACGAGAGGCTGCACCGTCGCACCTGCTGCCACCACCGGCGACGCCGCGCCCCTGCAAAGGCTGTCGATGATGTGGACGTCGCACTTGAGGTGGCGATGGACTGCCTGCCCGACGAGGAACTGCTCATCGTCATGGAATCGGTGGTCGACAAGGGTCTGCTCAGTCTCGACGAGGTCGGCGCCATGGCGATCCTGCACGGCCGGCGCGTTCGACGACTGGCTGCGCGGATGGCCCCGGCGCAGTCCGGCACCGAGACCCTCATGCGGCTCGCGGTCGCCGCTCTGCGCTCACACGTCCGGTGCCAGGTGGGGATACCGGGGATCGGTCGGGTCGATCTGCTGGTCGAGGGGTGGCTGATCCTCGAGTGCGACTCCAGGCGCTGGCACCTCGATGTGCAGGCCTGGACGAATGACCGCCGCCGCGATCGCAAGGCCGCCGTGGAGGGGTTCCGGGTGGTCCGCCTCACCTACGACGATGTCGTGCTCCATATGCGCGAGACCATCCAGGACATCATCGCCGCCCTGAGACATCCCCCGGGACGGGCCACCCGGCGTCACCTCGCCGAACTGGTGGGCGCCGGCTGATGCCGGCGCCCGGTCACCCGACCGGCGAGTCCCCGCTGGCGGTCCGTGACAGGACCCGGTCGATGACGGCGTTGAAGGTCTCACTCGGCCTCATCGCGGCGGCGGCCAGCCCATCGTCGACGTGGTAGTAACCACCGAGATCCACACCACGACCCTGCACGCCGATGAGCTCGGAGACGACGGCGTCCTCATTGTCCCGCAGCGCTTCGGCGGTGCGCGCGAACCGGCCCGCCAGCTGCGCGTCATCGGTCTGGGTGGCCAGCGCCTGCGCCCAGTACAGGGCCAGGTAGAACTGGGATCCGCGGTTGTCGAGCTTGCCGACGGCCCGGGCCGGGGACCGGTCGTTCTCCAGGTACGCTCCGATGGCGGTGTCCAGTGTGCTGGCCAGCACCCCGGCCTTGGCGGCCCCGGCGTCCTCGCCGGCGTGCTCCGCGATGTGCTCGAGGCAGGCCTGGATGGCGCAGAACTCGCCGAGCGAGTCCCAGCGCAGGTAGTCCTGTTCGACGAACTGGGCGACGTGTTTAGGTGCAGAGCCTCCGGCGCCGGTCTCGAAGAGCCCGCCTCCGGCCAGCAGTGGCACGATCGACAACATCTTGGCGCTGGTGCCGATCTCCAGGATCGGGAAGAGGTCGGTGAGGTAGTCGCGCAGCACGTTGCCGGTGACCGAGATGGTGTCCTCTCCCCTGCGGACGCGCCCCAGGGTGAATGCCATCGCCTCGGCGGGGGCGAGAATGCGGATGTCCAGGCCGGTGGTGTCGTGCTCGGGCAGGTAGGCCTTCACCTTGGCGATCACCTGACGATCATGCGCCCGCTCGGCGTCGAGCCAGAAGACGGCAGGCACCCCGGTGATCCTGGCCCGCTCCACAGCGAGCCGCACCCAGTCGCGGATGGCGACGTCGCGAACCCGGCTCATCCGCCAGATGTCACCGGCGGCGACCTGCTGGCTGGACCGGACAAGACCGCCGCTGCGCACCTCGACACGACCTGTCGAGTCGATGATGAAGGTGGTCGGATGGGAGCCGTACTCCTCGGCCTTCTGGGCCATCAGGCCCACATTGGGCACATCCCCCATGGTCGCCGGGTCGAGCGCTCCGTTGGCCCGGCAGTCATCCATGATGGCCGCGTAGGTCGTCGCGTAACTGCGGTCCGGGATGACGGCCAGAGTCTCCTGCAGCTGACCGTCGGTGTTCCACATCCGGCCCGAATCGCGGATCACATTGGGCATCGACGCGTCGATGATGACGTTGTTCCCGGCGTGCAGATTGGTGATGCCCTTGTCGGAGTCCACCATCGCCAGAGCCGGCCCGGCCGCGAAACTGGCGTCGATGGCGGCCCTGATGGCGGCAGCCCGGTCCTGCGGCAGCGAGCCCAGTCGCGAATAGAGGTCGCCCAGGCCCAGGTCGGGGTTGACGCCGGCCGCCTCCAGATCGTCGCCGAACTCGGCGAAGACGTCTGTCAGGAAGGTCTTGACGGCCCAGCCGAACAGAACCGGGTCGGAGACCTTCATCATCGTCGCCTTGAGGTGGAGCGACCACAGAAGTCCCTCCTTCCTCGCCGTGCCCAGAGAGTCGGCGTAGAAGTCGCCGAGGGCGGCGACCGACATGAAGGTGCTGTCCACGATCTCCCCGTCGAGCACGTCCAGGCCGCTCGCCAGCACCGTCTCGGTGCCGTCCTCGGCGACGTGGACGATGTCGAGGCTCTCGCCGCCCGAGACGTAGGACTCCTCGTGGCCGAAGAAGTCACCGGACTCCATGTGGGCGACCCGGGCCCTCACCTGCGGGCTCCAGGCACCCAGGCGGTGGGGGTGGGCCTTGGCGTAGGCCTTGACCGCGGCAGGTGCCCGGCGGTCGGAGTTGCCCTGGCGCAGCACCGGGTTGACCGCCGATCCGAGCACCGCGGAGTATCGGTCGGCGATCCGGCGGTCCTCCTCGGTGGCGATCCGGGAGGGGTACTCAGGGACGTCGAAGCCCTGGTCGCGCAGCTCGGCGACGGCGGCCCTGAGTTGGGGTACCGATGCGGAGATGTTGGGAAGTTTGATGATGCAGGCGTGCGGATCGGAGGTGAGACGCCCCAGCGCGGCGAGGTTGTCGTCCATCCGCTGGCCGTCGGTCAGCCGCTCGGGGAACTGCGCGAGAATCCGCGCCGCCAACGAGATATCGGAAGTGCTGATCTCGACACCGGTACCGGTGAGGAATCCCCGGATGATGGGGAGCAGCGAGTACGACGCCAGCGCGGGCGCCTCGTCGACCTTCGTCCAGACGATGGTGGGCATGACCAGTGCACTCCTTGTCCTCAGGGGTCTCCGACGCCCGGAGACGCACCGGAAGCCTACCCGAGCAGACGCCTCCTCCTCGCGGACATGTGTCACGGGACGGACGTCACCGCCCCACAGCAGTGGCGACGGGCGCTACTGTGAGGCCCGTGTCGAACCCCGTGATCCCTCCCCCTCGCACCAGCGACGACGAGCTGGTCGTCACCTGGCAGTGTCCTGACCGGCCGGGCATCGTCCATGCGGTCACCGGCGCATGCGTGAGCGCGGGAGGCAATCTCACCGAGCTCCAGCAGTTCTCCAGCACCGACACCGGTCGCTTCTTCATGCGTCTTCAGGTACGGGACATGACCTCGTCCGAGGACCTCACCGCGGCTCTGCGCGGGATCGCTCCCGCCTTCGGCGCCACGGTCCACGTCGACCGTCTGGGCCGTCCCGTCAGGACGATGATCCTGGCCTCCAAGGCTCCGCACTGCCTGTCCCACCTCCTGTTCAACAGGTCCTCCGGCCGGCTTCCGATCGACGTCGTCTCGGTGATGTCCAATCACCCGGATCTGGCGGATCTGGCAGCCTTCCACGGCGTGGACTTCGAGCACCGGAAGGTCGACCGGACCAACAAGGAGGAGTTCGAGTCGGCGATCCTCGGGAAGGTCGCCGAGCAACAGGTCGAGCTGGTCGTCCTGGCCAGGTACATGCAGATCCTCTCCCCCCGCATGTGCGAGGAACTGGCCGGGCGCTGCATCAACATCCATCACTCCTTCCTGCCCGGTTTCAAGGGCGCGAACCCGTATCGGCAGGCCCACGAGCGCGGGGTCAAGCTCATCGGGGCCACGGCCCACTTCGTCACCAGCGACCTGGACGAGGGGCCGATCATCGAGCAGAACGTCCAGCGCGTCGATCACTCCCAGACGGTGGCCCAGCTGACCGGGATCGGCCAGGACACCGAGTCGACGACGCTTGCCGAGGCGGTCCGGCTGTTCTGCGAGCACCGGACATTCGTCGACGGCATGCGCACGGTGATCTTCCGCTGACCGGCACCCCCGGCCGAGCCCGGGCGGTGCAGGTACCGGGGCGCCCGCACCGGCGCCGAGGGCCACTACTAGAGTGTCGTCCACAACGTGTCATCGAGGACTTCTGAGGAGATTTTCCATGAGCACTGCTCCCGTCAAGATTGCCGTGACCGGCGCCGCCGGTCAGATCTGTTACAGCCTGTTGTTCCGCATCGCCAGCGGTTCGCTGCTCGGCAGCACCCCCATCGAGCTGCGACTGCTGGAGATCACCCCGGCCCTCAAGGCTCTCGAGGGTGTCGTCATGGAGCTCGACGACTGCGCCTTCCCGAACTTGGTCAATGTCGAGATCGGCGACGACCCCAAGAAGGTCTTCGACGGTGTCAATGCCGCCTTCCTGGTCGGCGCCATGCCCCGCAAGGCCGGCATGGAGCGCTCCGACCTGCTGAGCAAGAACGGCGCGATCTTCACCGCCCAGGGCAAGGCTCTCAATGACGTCGCCGCCGATGACGTCAAGGTGCTGGTGACCGGGAACCCGGCCAACACCAACGCGCTGATCGCCTCCACCAACGCCCCCGACATCCCGAACGACCACTTCGCGGCCCTGACCCGCCTGGACCACAATCGCGCCAAGACGCAGCTGGCCCGCAAGGTCGGCGCGAGCGTCGCCGACGTCAAGCACATGACCATCTGGGGCAACCACTCCTCGACCCAGTACCCCGACGTCTTCCACGCCGAGGTCGCCGGCAGGAGCGCGGCCGACCTGGTGGACGAGGCCTGGGTCGAGAACGACTTCATCCCGACCGTCGCCAAGAGGGGTGCGGCGATCATCGCCGCCCGTGGCTCGTCCTCCGCCGCCTCGGCCGCCAACGCGACCGTCGAGTGCATGCATGACTGGCTGGGCAGCAGCGCCGAGGGCGACTGGGTCTCGATGGCCGTTCCGTCGGACGGCTCCTACGGCGTGCCGGAGGGTGTCATCTCCTCCTTCCCGGTCACCGTCACCAACGGCAAGGTCGAGATCGTCCAGGGCCTGGACATCGACGCCTTCTCCCGCGCCAAGATCGACGCCTCCGCAGCTGAGCTGCAGGATGAGCGCGACGCGGTCAAGGAGCTCGGCCTCATCTGAGTTCGCCTCGACGACCTGATTCGGGGGAGCAACCAGATGTGGTTGCTCCCCCGAACTGCGTCCTGGATCGTCTCCCGAGCCGTCTCCACACCTGACCGCGGCCCTCTCCCCGGTCCCCAATGTGGCGCACGGCGGCGCAGAGTGCCCCGAGCCCTTGCCCACGCCGGCCGGCGCCACATTGGGGACACCGCCGGCGGAAGCACAGGCCGGGGCCGGAACAAGCAGAGACCGGAGGTCCACCCTGCTGCACGGATGCTCAGGTAGTGACCATCTGTGCAGCTCCCGTGATTCGGAGTGCACCTGTGGTCCGATCAGCCGCGATTCCTGGCGTGGCCGCATGTCATGCACGTACGTTCTTGCCACCGGGCATCGCCAGCCTGGCGCAGCACCTGGAGACCGGACACCGACCGCCCGCACCAAGCACCCGCTGCCGGACCGCAGCCGACGACGATGCGCACCGATGAGGAGCATGCCATGACAACCCCCATCATCTCTTCGATCACTGAACCCTCAGCAGGCTGCCCCGATGACCGCCAACTCGGAGCATTCGACGATGTGGCCGAAGCCACCCTTGCCGCCCAGACCGCCTTCGAGGCCTACCTGGACTGCACCCTCGCCCAACGCCGCATCTTCATCGAGGCCATCCGTGACGAAGCCACCCGTGAGGAGAACCTGCACCACATGGCGGTCGAGGCCGTCGCCGAGACCAGGATGGGCAACGCCGATCACAAGGTGCTCAAGAACAAGTACGCCGCCACCCTCACCCCGGGCGTTGAAGACCTCCTCATGGAGGCCTTCCAGTCCGACGCCGGGATGACGACGATGGAGTACGCGCCCTATGGCGTCATCGGGGCCATCACCCCGACCACCAATCCGACCGAGACGATCATCTCCAATGCGATCAGCATGCTGGCTGCCGGAAATTCCGTGGTCTTCAGCCCCCATCCCCGTGCCCGCCATCTCAGCGTCTGGCTGGTCGATCGGCTCAACCGGGCCCTGATCGCATCCGGTGCTCCCGAGAACCTCATCACCATTGTCCGCAAGCCCTCCATGGAGGCGACAGCCCAGCTGATGGCAGCCCCCCAGATCCAGATGCTGGTGGCCACCGGAGGCCCCCAGATCGTCAATATGGTGCTGTCCAGCGGCAAGAAGGCGATCGGGGCCGGTTCCGGCAATCCGCCTGTGGTGGTCGACGAGACCGCGGACATCCCGAAGGCGGCCCGGGACATCGTCAATGGCGCCAGCTTCGACAACAACTTGCCGTGCACCGCCGAGAAGGAAGTGGTCGCGGTGTCGTCAGTGGTCCCCGAGCTGGTGGACCGAATGGTCGAGGAGGGCGCCCAGGTGGTGAGCGATCCTGAGATCCTCGAGAAGTTGCGCGAGCTGCTGATGAGCCCCGACCGCCAGCACCCCCGCCCATCCTGGGTGGGTCAGGACGCCGGGGCGATCCTTCAGGCGGTGGGCGTGACACCGGATCCAGGCACCCGGCTCATCATCACCGTGACCACCCCCGATGACCCGCTGGTCCAGGTGGAGATGCTCATGCCGGTGCTGCCGATCGTCGCCACCGGGGACGCGGGCGCGGCCATCGACCTGGCGATCGAGCTGGAGCACGGCCACCATCACACCGCGATCATGCACTCCCGCGACGTGTCGAGGCTGGAGACGATGGCGCGGCGCAGCCGCACGACCATCTTCGTCAAGAACGGCCCGTCCTACTCGGGCATCGGAATCGAGGGAGAAGGTTTCGCCACCTTCACCATCGCCGGACCGACCGGTGAGGGGCTCACCTCCGCCCGCAGTTTCGCCCGGCGCCGGCGCTGCGTGCTGAACGCCTCGATGTGACCGTCGGGGCAGCCTCTTTCACCTGACAGTCAGGGCGCCCGTACCCGCCCTGGGACGTGTGCCCTGCTCCGACGGCCCCAATGTGGCGCTCAGCGGCGGCCGGCCGATGACCGGTGATCGGCCGCCGCTCAGCGCCACATTGGGACGAGGCCGGAGGGCGACAGTTCAGGCGTCACCGACATTCGGCGTCGGGCAGTCGCCGTCAGGCCGGCCGCGAGTGCGGGACGAACATCACCAGAGTCGCCATCAGGGCGCCAAGCCCCAACAGGATGAGACAGTCGATCCACTTGGCGCGGACAGCCAGGAGTCCTGCCCAGCGCTCGGGTAGCACCAGACGGAGTATCCCGGCCACCAGGACGGCCACCGCGAAGGCCATGGAGCCCTTCCGCCAGTGCCCGGTCATCATGATCCCGACCGAGCCGACCACCCCCAGCAGGCAGAGCACCAGCGCCCAGGGGGAGCGCATGTGCTCCCGGTATGCCGGCGAGGGGGAGGTCACTGCGCCAGCTCCTCCGCGCGGTCGACGACATTGGACAGCAGCATCGCCCGGGTCATCGGCCCCACCCCGCCGGGGTTCGGGGACACCCATGCGGCCTTGTCCCAGACGTCGGCGGCGAAGTCCCCCTGGATCTTTCCCTCCGGGGAGCGCGACACACCGACGTCGACGAGCACGGTCCCTTCCTTGATCATGGAGGCGTTGATGAGTCCGGGCACCCCTGCGGCACCCACGACGATGTCGGCGGTGCGGGTGTGGGCCGTCAGATCACGGGTCCCGGTATGGCACAGAGTCACCGTGCAGTTCTCACTACGACGGGTCAGCAGCAGCCCCAGAGGCCGGCCGACGGTGGTGCCGCGGCCCACCACGCAGACCTCCTTGCCGGGCAGCTCGATCCCGTGGCGGGTCAGCAGCTCGACGATCCCGCGGGGTGTGCACGGCAGCGGGGCGGGCTCGTTGAGCACCAGGCGGCCCAGCGAGACCGGGGCCAGGCCGTCGGCATCCTTCAGCGGATCGATAAGCCCCAGCGCCCAGTTCTGGTCGATGTGGCGCGGCAGCGGCAGCTGGACGATGTAGCCGGTGCAGGCCGGGTTCTCGTTGAGGCCGCGGATCTCGGCCTCCAGGGTCTCGGCGCTCACGTCGTCGGGCAGGTCCACCCTGATCGACTCGATGCCCACCTGGGCGCAGTCGCGGTGCTTGCCGCGCACGTACTGGTGGGACGCCGGGTCGTCCCCGACGAGCACGGTGCCCAGCCCGGGCACCACGCCACGTTCCCGCAGCACCGCCACCCGCTCGGCCAGTTCCGCCTTGATGGCGGCCGCCGTCGCCTTGCCGTCGAGCCTCTGTGCAGTCATCACTCTCCTGTCCGCGATCGATCAGGCGCCACTTGCACCCGACGCCGTCCCCATCCTGCCATGGACAACCGTTGACGGTCCGCGGCCACCGCCCGGCAGGTCAGGGGCTCAGCACCTCGGCGACGAGCTCGACCTGCGACTCATCGAGGACCGTGGGCAGGCACAGTATCCTCTCGGGCCAGGCGGCCCCGGCAGGCAGGTGTTCGGGCCGGTCCCAGTGGATCGGGCCCACCATGCCGTGACGGAACAGTTCATCGGCCAGCTCGTCGGCGTGCGGGTCCCGGATCACCAGTGGGCACACCGCCCCGGGGTTGACGACGTCAAGGCGGGGGACTCGTTCGGCAACCCGTCGACGGGTCTTCAGGATCCTCCGGGCGAACTTCTCCGTATCGAGGCCGGACAGGGCCGACAGGGCGTCAGGGTGGGGAGGCACCGGTGTCCACGCCTCGTCGGCGAGATCCTCGGCGGCCTCGAAGGAGTCGACGCCGGGCTCGGCCAGGAACTGTTCCCGAGCCCGGGTGAGGCGGTCGTCGAGACGGCCGCGGGGTTGACGGCCGTCATCCTCCCCCCGAGGCAACCCACAGATCCACCCGACCTCGGGCAGCGCGAACAGCTTGCGGGTGCTCACCACTTCGATCCACCCCGGTTCTCCGCGTCCACCCAGGAAGGAATGGGTGCGGTCAACCACCACCGGGACGCCGCCGGCCGCGGCTCCGTCGAGTACGGATCGCAGCGAGGTCCCGGCTCGCACGCCGAAGGTCTCGCAGTGCAGCACCGCCGGGATCTCGCCGCGATCCAGGCGGTACCGGACCCGCCGAGCCAGCTCGTCCGCCGACATCAGCAGGTCGGGCCCGACCGGCACCCGGTCCACCGCCATCCCCTCCAACTCCCAGGGAGTCACCATCGTCTGGCAGCAGTAGGCCGGCACCAGGACGGTTCGCCGACCGGCGTCGCGCAGGACGCGGGCCGCCAGGCTCAGGGCCTGGCGGCCCAGCGCCACCGTGATCGCGTCGCGTGGAGGCAGCACGGATCAGTGGAAGAAGTGCCGGGTTCCGGTGAAGTACAGCGCGATGCCGGCGGCCTGGCACACCTCGACGGTCTGCTCGTCGCGGATCGACCCGCCGGGCTCGACGATGGCCCTGATGCCGGCGTCGGCCAGCACCTGGGGGCCGTCCCCGAAGGGGAAGAAGGCGTCGGAGGCGGCCACGGACCCGGCGGCCCTGTCCCCGGCGCGCTCCACAGCCAGCCTGCAGGAGTCGACGCGGTTGACCTGGCCCATGCCCACGCCCACCGAGGCCCCGTCGTGGGCCAGCAGGATCGCGTTGGACTTCACCGAGCGGCAGGCCCTCCAGGCGAAGTCCAGGTCCTTGAGGGTCTGGGCGTCGACGGCCCGGCCGGCGGCCAGCGTCCAGTTGGCCGGGTCGTCCCCGTCGGCCTGGAACAGGTCGCGCTCCATCATCAGCAGCCCGCCGTCGATCTCGCGCAGCTCGTTCCCCGACAGGTCCGGCGCCGGGGCCACCAGCAGCCGGATGTTCTTCTTGCGCGACAGGATCTCCACCGCGCCGTCGTCGTAGGCGGGGGCGACCACCACCTCGGTGAAGATGTCCTTGACCTGCTCGGCCATCTCCACGCTGACGGGACGGTTGGTGGCGATCACCCCGCCGAAGGCGCTCATCGGGTCGCAGGCGTGGGCCTTGCGGTGGGCCTCGGCGATGTCGGCGCCGATCGCGATGCCGCAGGGATTGGAGTGCTTGATGACCGCGACGCAGGGATCGGTGAAGTCGAAGGCCGCCCGGCGGGCGGAATTGGTGTCGACGTAGTTGTTGTAGCTCATGGCCTTGCCGTGCAGCTGCTCGGCGCCGGCCAGCCCGGGGCCCTCGGGGGTGAGGTAGACCGCCGCGCCCTGGTGGGAGTTCTCGCCGTAGCGCAGCGTCTCCTTGAGCTCGCCGGTGGTGCCGACGAAGGTCGGGACGCCGTCGACGGCCACACCCTCCTGGGCACCGAACCAGCCGGCCACGGCGACGTCGTAGGCGGCGGTGTGGGCGAAGGCCCTCGCGGCGAGCCCTCTCCGCTGGGCCGGGGTGTAGCCGCCGGCCGCCAGGGCCTCGGCCAGCCCGTCGTACTGGGCCGGGGAGGTGAGCACGGCCACGCTCGCGTGGTTCTTCGCGGCCGCGCGCACCATCGAGGGCCCGCCGATGTCGATCTTCTCGATGCACTCGTCGAATCCGGCCCCCGAGGCGACGGTCTGGCTGAACGGGTACAGGTTGCACACCACCAGGTCGAAGGGCGCCACGCCCAGCTCCTCGAGCTGGTCGCGGTGCGACTGGAGGCGGCGGTCGGCGAGGATGCCGGCGTGCACCGCGGGGTGCAGGGTCTTGACCCGGCCGTCGAGGCATTCGGGGAAGCCGGTGAGTTCGCTCACCTCGGTGACCTCGAAACCTGCCGCGGCCAGCGCCTTGGCGGTCGACCCGGTGGAGACGACGGCCACTCCGGCTGCGCCGAGGATTCCGGCGAGACGGTCGAGACCGGTCTTGTCATAGACGGAGACGAGTGCTCGGCGAATGGGTTGACGTTCGGTCACTTCAGATCCCTTCACAGGTGGATGAGGCTGTCATGTGCGCGGCGGCCGGACCATGAGGTCCGGCCGCCGCGGGGTCAGTCGGTGGTGGGGACGGCCATCGCGAGGCGATCGACCGCCTCGACGAGCATCTGGCGCTCGACCACCTTGATGCGTTCGTGGAGGGTCTCCACGGTGTCGTCGTCCAGGACGTCGACGGCCCGCTGAGCCAGGATCGTCCCGGTGTCGATCCCGGCGTCGACCATGAAGACGGTCGCCCCGGTGATCTTGACGCCGTGCGCCAGCGCGTCGCGAGGGCCATGGGTTCCGGGGAAGGAGGGCAGCAGCGCGGGATGGGAGTTGATGGTCCGGCCGCCGAAGCGTCCCAGGAAGGCGGGGCCGAGCAGCTTCATGAAGCCTGCGCAGACGACCAGGTCGGGCTCGTGGGCGGCGACCGCCTCGGTGAGCCCGCGGTCCCAGTCGGCCCGGTCGCCGCCTCGCTCCAGCGGCACGGTGAAGGTGGGGACGTCGACGCGTCGCGCCCGCTCCAGGCCGGTGATGTCCCGGCGGTCTGCGCCGACGGCGACGATCTCGTACGCCCGGTTCCCGGCCCGGGCGTCGAGCAGGGCCTGCAGCAGGGTTCCACTTCCGGAGACGAGCACCACGACACGAAAGGTCACGGCCTCACTGTATAAGGACGGTTCACGCCGCACCTCCGTCCGTGAGACGACGTCGGTTCAGCATCCGGCCGCGCGGATGGCCGCCAGTGTGGCGACCGCGGCCTGGGCGGCCTCGAACCCCTTGTCCTCGTGGGAGCCGTCCAGTCCGGCGCGGTCCAGGGCCTGGGCCTCGTCGTCGCAGGTGAGCAGCCCGAAGCCGATGGGGGTCCCGGTGCTCACGCTCACCTGGGTGATTCCGGCGGTCGCGGCATCGCACACGTAGTCGAAGTGGGGCGTGCCGCCGCGGATCACCACCCCGAGGGCCACCAGGATGTCGAACCGTCCGGCCAGCCGGGAACAGGCGATGGGCAGTTCGAAGGATCCGGGCACTCGGACCAGTTCCGGATCGGTGACGCCGGCCTCCGCCAGGCCGCGCAGCGCACCGCCGACCAGGCCGTCCATCACCACCGAATGCCACCGGGAGGCGATGACGGCGACGCGCAGGCCGGTCCCGTCAGCGCCGTGCAGGTCGGGGGCCGCGTCCCCCGTGGTACTGGTTCTGGCGCTCATGCGATTCCTTCCGTGTTGTCGTGAGCGGTGTTGTCCGGACCTGTCTCGTCGAGTTCGATGAGGTGGCCCATCCGGTCGCGCTTGGTGCGCAGATAGGCGATGTCCTCGGGGCGCGGCGGGATCTGGAGCGGGCGGGGATCCACCTCGATACCGGCCCGGCGCAGGGAGGCGATCTTGGCAGGGTTGTTGGTGAGCAGCCGCACCGCGGAGACGCCGAGGCCGGCCAGGACGGCGACCGCTGCGCCGTACTCACGGGCGTCGACGGGCAGTCCGAGGGCGGTCTGGGCGTCCACGGTGTCCAGTCCGCCGTCCTGGGCGTGATAGGCGGCGATCTTGTTGATCAGCCCGACCCCCCGGCCCTCCTGCCCGCGGAGCAGGATCACCGCTCCGCCGTGCCGGGCGACCTGATCCATGGACCTGCTCAACTGTTCCCCGCAGTCACAGCGCAACGAGCCCAGGGCGTCGCCGGTGAGGCACTCCGAGTGCACCCGTACCCAGGGCGCACCCCCGTCATCGGCTCCGAGCCCGGTGCTCGGGATGAGGAGCAGGTGCTCGGCCCCCGTGAGGTGGTCGCGGTATCCGGTGACCCGGAACTCTCCGTGACGGGTCGGCAGGACGGCCTCGTCGCCGGCGGTGACGCGGGCGGCCGGGGCAGCCGGGAGGTCGTCGTGGTCTCGGCGCCAGGCGGCCAGCTGCTCGATGGTGATGACACAGAGGTGCTCCCGGGCACCCAGCGCCAGCACATCGGGGGTCCGCAGGCAGGCTCCGGCGTCGTCGACGATCTCGCCGATCAGGCCGACCGGCTCCAGCCCCGCCAGGCGCGCCAGATCGACGGCGGCCTCGGTATGGCCCCGGCGTTCCAGCACTCCGCCGTCGCGGGCTCGCAGCGGAAGAATGTGGCCCGGCCGGATGAAATCGGTCGACTGTGCATCGGGGCCGGCCAGCGTGCGGGCGGTGGCGGCCCGCTCCGCCGCACTGATCCCGGTGGTGGTGCCCGTCGCAGCATCCACCGACACCGTGTAGCGGGTGCGCAGCGGGTCCTGGCTGGAGGGCCACATCAGGGGCAGGCCGAGCCGATCGGCCCGTTCCTCGGTCATCGGGGCGCACAGGTAGCCGGAGGTGTGGCGGACCATCCAGCCGACCCATTCGGCACCGGCGGTCCCGGCGGCCAGGATCGCGTCGCCCTCGTTCTCCCTGGTCTCATCGTCGAGGACCAGCACCGGACGGCCGGCGCGGACCTGGGCCAGGGCCTCCTCGATCGTCGCGAATCCGGTCATCGTGCCTCTCCTTCGTCGTCGTGCGCGTCGGCGTCTCCCGACGCGGCTCCCAGCAGCGATTCCACGTATTTCGCGAGCACGTCGACCTCGAGGTTGACCTCCTCGCCGATGCCCAGCCGGCCCAGCACAGTGGTGGCCAGGGTGGTCGGGATGAGGCTGACCTCGAACCAGCCGGGCCCGGTCGCGGCGACCGTCAGGGAGATCCCGTCGACCGCGATCGACCCCTTCTCGACGATGTAACGGGCCAGCTTCTGAGGGGCTGAGAAGCGCAGCGTCTCCCAGCGATCTCCGGGAGTGCGCGAGACGAGGCGCGCGGTGCCGTCGACGTGCCCTTGAACGACATGACCGCCGAGTCGTCCACCTGCCGGCACCGGGCGTTCGAGGTTCACCTCTGTGCCGGGGACCAGCCGGCCCAGGCCGCTGCGGGCCAGGGTCTCGGCCATGACGTCGACGGTGAACACATCGCCGTCGACGCCGGTCACGGTGAGGCAGACCCCGTCCACCGCGATCGACGATCCCAATGTGGCGTCAGATGTGACCAGCGGTCCCCGGATCGCCATCACCGCCGATTCGGCGCCACTTTCGAGCGAGACGACCTCGCCCAGCTCCTCCACCAGTCCTGTGAACATCTCCGATTCTCTCCCGTGTCTATTGTCTGTCTGCTGACTGTCTGTCTCCGGTGGCCTGTCGCGTCCCGCGTCCGCGCCCCGGGTCCTGTTCGGCCGGTCCCTGCGCCGTGAGGGGACGATGCCCTGAGCCGTGTCCCCAATGTGGCGTCCAGCGGCCGTGCCGGCCTATTCATGATCCGGGCGCCGCTGTGCGCCACATTGGGGATCGAGGTGAGGTCTGACAGGGCGGTGCGGGAATCCGGGGCGCGGCCGGGATCCGGGGCGCGGCGGGGATCCGGGGCGAGAACGGGGTTCGTGTTCGCAGTCGGGGCGGGCCCGGACGCAGATGTCGGGGCCGATCATCGAGACCTCGTCGATCACCAGCCGGTGGGCCTCACCGAGGGTCGACACCCCCGCCCCGATCAGGGCCGGCGCCCCGTCACCGAGGAGTGCCGGCGCCAGATGGGCCACCACCTCGTCGACGAGACCGGCGCGCCAGAACGCCCCGGCGAGGGTCGGCCCTCCCTCCAGCCAGACCCGGCGGATCCCGCGCCGGTCCAGTTCGGCCAGCACCGCCGCCGGATCGTGCTCCCGCAGGAGGACGGTGGGCGCCTCCTCCGAGCGCAGCTGCGCACCGACCGGCAGTTCCCGGAGTCCCACCACGACCCGCAACGGCTGACGCGGCACGTCGACGCCACGGACGGTCAGTCGGGGATCGTCGGCCAGGGCGGTGCCGGTGCCCACCATCACGGCAGCGCACCGGGCCCTTTCCCGGTGCACTTGGACACGTGCCTGGGGCGAGGTGATCCAGCGGCTGGTCCCGTCGGCGGCCGCCGACCGGCCGTCCAGGGTCGCGGCATACTTCCACACCACTTTCGGCCTGCCGTGCCGCACCGCGAAGAGCCAGTCCTCGTTGAGCGCGACGGCCTGATCTTCGAGCAGGCCGCGGATCACCTGGATACCGGCCTCCTCCAGAGCTGCGGCACCACCGGCGGCCACCGGGTTGGGATCGGTCTGGCCGATCACCACCCGGGCGATTCCGGCCTCGATGAGTGCGCGTGCGCAGGGACCGGTGCGGCCGGTGTGGTTGCACGGTTCCAGCGTCACCACGGCAGTGAGTCCGGCTGCCGGGCGGGAGAGGCTGCGCAGCGCCTCGATCTCAGCATGCGGTGTGCCGGCGCCGTGGTGCCAGCCCTGACCGACGATCAGCCCGTGGTCATCGACGAGGACGCATCCCACCCTGGGGTTGGGATCGGGTGCCGGGCCGCGCACCGCCAGCTCCAGGGCGCGCTCCATGGATGTACGCCATGAGTCCTCGTGGTCCATCTGGCACCCCTTCCCGGTCCGCAGCGTCACGGATCCCGGGGTTGCCAGAGCCCTTCCAGGGCGGGCGATCGTGCCCGGCCGCAGATGCGCGGGAAACCGGTCGTGCGGTGACACGACCGGCGTCGGCCACCGGATGCGGGTGCGGGCGTGGCCGCGCACCCCGATTCCGGCGCGTCGCCGCGCGGGCCCTCGTGCTGCCTCCCATCCGGACTTTCACCGTCGGTACCGGATTTCCACCGGTTCGGCCGCCTTCTGCCAGGAGTGTTCCCCCGACATCGAAAACGGTTCGCGGACTGTCACCGCCGGTTCGGACTTTCACCGACCCCGGAGCACGTGTGCGTGACCAGTATGCACCTTCACAGCCGGAGATCCACGTCCGAGGTCACCGGACGGGCCGGGTCTCCTCCCCGGCCTCGTCCTCCCAGCTGCGGGGCCGCGGCATCCGGTGGGAGCCGCCCGTCCCGCCCTCCCGGGGTTCCAGCGATCGGTGATCACGGACCAGCGCGGTCACCAGAGATCCGAGGGCGCCTCCGACACCGAGCAGTCCCACGGCCAGGCCGAGCGTCTGGGGCATCATCGCTCCCGTACGCATCAACCGTCCGGATCCGATCGCGCCACTCGCGAACACAGCGATGAGGCTCACCAGCAGGCCGGACAGCACGCCTGCCACCGCGCCGAGGCCCACCGATCGTCCCACTCCGGTCCGGTCCCTGTTCCGCACGACCACCACTCCGGCGACCGCGCCGGCGAGCACCGGTACCGCAAGCACGATACGGACGGCGACGGCCGGTGCGCCGATGCCGGGGAGCGCGCCCAGCACCGGGATCGACGGGATCATGCCGAGCCGCACCGCGAACGGGCTGACGGCCGATCCTATTCCGATCGAGAATCCGGAGCCGAGAGTCCAGGCCGCGGCCCAGACGATGAGGTCGGGAAGCCATGCCAGCTGTACGAGGAGCAGGACGACACCGCCCCATCCCCCTGGGGCGAGGCTCTGATGCAGTGCGATCGCACGGTCCCCGTGCATCAGCAGGGTGACCGCCAGCGCGACGGCACCTGCGGCGAGCACGATCGCGACTCCCGCGGTCGCGGCTGAGGGAATGCCCCGTACTCCCGCAGGCAGCTCATCGGTCAGATCGAGTCGTGCCCCCCTGACCGCCCCGAGGAGCCCGGAGACGATTCCCACGGCCAGTCCTCCGACCAGTCCCCTCGGCCACGGATCCGCGCCCGCCGATCCGCACAGCAGGAGCACCAGGACCAGATGCGTCGAGGCGTGCACCGCGGCGACCTGACCCGCCGCCCGCGTGCTCGGCCCCCGGCCGGAGGCCCGGCGACCCGCCGACATGACCCGCGTCCCGTAACGGCAGGTCTGCTCCCCCACCAGCAGGATGATCAGAGTGAGGCCCAACGGGGCCAGGCTGAGGTGAAGACCCAGACCGGTCATCGGGACGCCGTGAGCCAGCAGCCACAACCTGGTCGCTCCACGGGTGAGATCGGAGAACCGCGCGTTCTTGAGCGCCAGCCATTCGGGGGCGAGGAGCCCGGTGAGCACGACCCACACCCCGCCGACCCCCAGCAGGCAACCGAGCACGGTCACCACGGGCCACGGCCAGCGGGGCTGGGCGGCACCGGTCCGGGGCCTGGCCGAGGACTCCACACTCAGGTCGACACCTCCCTCGCGCGGGTCGGAGGTGTTCCCCCGGCCACGGGAACGGTGTGATGAAGGCACAGCGCGATTTCCTTCCTTCGGATGACATTTCCTACCATTCCAGATGGTCGGCGGTCACAACCGATCGACGGACCGCGCCCCCGCTCAGGGCGGAACGGTGAGGTCCGGGACCGCCCCACGGTCTGTCGCACGCCCTCGCCCGGTCTGGTCCGGGTAAGCTCGCGCGAGAGCCGAGTTCGGTGAAGTCAAGTCCTGGAGGCACCCGAGTGAGCGACGAACCCACGAACCGACCCCGGCGGGCGATGCCCGCCGGGAAGGGTGACCAGACCCCGCGGGGACGCCGTGATGAGGCCGAGAATACCTCAGCTCGGACCCCCTCCTCCGGTCCCTCGGCATCGCCTCGGACGCCCGCATCCAACGGCTCCGGTCCGCCCCCTTCCGCCGGCTCCCAGGACGCCTCGGTCGCGAACGAGGGCGGTCTGCCCCCCCGCCGCGGCTTCATTCCCGACACCGATGACGGCCCGGTTTTCGAGGAGGGCCCTTTCCGTGCTCCGGCCCGCTCCGCCGTGACTCCGACCACCCCGGTGCCGCCGCCGGCCGGCGGCGCATCGCCTGCCGGCGATGGGTCCACCGACTCCACCGGGGGTACTGACGACGACTCCGCCTTCCGCCGGCCCGCCGGCGGTTCGCAGGCCCATCAGCCTCATCGTCGCCACTCGCGTCGCTCCCGCAACGACGAACCCACCGCCGCACCTCAGCCCTCACCTTCGCAGGGCCTGCCGGCCACCGACCGGAAGGCGGCCGAGGATGACGACGGGTCCCCCTCCGGGGACCAACTGGTCGTCGACCGGTCCCCCTTCCGCCACTGGTGGACCTGGGCGGTCGTGGCGGTCCTGCTGGGCGCGATCGTCTTCGTGGCGGTCTCCAGGCTCGGCGGCCGTACTCCGGTCGCCGGCCCCAGTGCCTCGTCGGCCGGTGGCAGTACCGTCACCCCGATTCCGCAGACGGCCCTGATGGACGCCGCGGACGTCAGGAAGATCGACGAGAAAGCGAACTGGCGGATCGACGGCACCGTCTCCAAGGTGGCCTCGAACGCCACCGACAGCATCTCCTGCATCGTCCGGGACACGGATCATCCGAATCCGGTATCAACCTGGCAGCGGGTCTTCTCGACCTCGACGAAGACGGCGACCGCCGCCCTGCACCGGGTCGACGGCTATGCCGACGACGCCACCGCCAGGAAGGCGTTCAAGGTTGAGGCCGCGTCCCTGGCCGCATGCGACTCGGTACCCACCCACATCGTCTCAGCGGCCTCCGTCAGCGGCCTGGGCGACGAGTCCGTCTCGCTGACGATCGCCTATCAGGGAGCGAAGACCCAGTACCGCACCGTGGTGCTCGCCCGATTCGGTCGGGAGATCCAGGCCGTCGACGCCGCCAACTACGACTCCGCGATCGACGCCCAGAAGACCGGCTCGGCGATGGCCGGTGCCGCCGCCCGCAGCTGCGACCTGGTGGGCGGTACCTGCCCGACCACGGTCACCGCGAAGAGCACCGTGCCCCCGGTGGCCGGGGACCCCGGATGGCCGGTGACCTCCGACTTCCCGCGGATCACCCCGGACCAGGGCGAGTGGCGCCAGACCGCCGAGGCGAATGTGTCGAGCAAGGGCACCCAGTGCGAAGGGCTGACGCTTGCCACCGCGGCGGGCCCCAGCGAACGCAAGCAGCGCACCTATCTGCTGTATCAGGATTCGACGGCGCCCCAGGGCTTCGGGGTCGATCAGCTGCGTTTCAGCTTCAGCGACGCCAAGGGTTCGGCCGCCTTCGCCAAGAAGATCGGCGACAGCATCGCCGGGTGCGGCAAGTCCGTCAAGACCGCCAAGATCAGCGACGCCAAGTCCTTCAGCGGGATCGGTGAGAAGAACGCCGCCATCGCCGGACGCTCCTTCATCGTCACCCAGGACACCGGGTCGGGTCAGAACGCCATCTACCAGGTGGCGGTCGCCTCGGTGGGCGACAAGGTCGTCTATCTTCTGGCCAATGTCTCGCCGAGCTACCGGTTCTCCGACGCGGACTGGTCCCAGCTGACCGTGCGCGCCGCCCAGCGCGCCACACAGATCAGCTGATCCCCGCTCCGATCCACCGACATGGGTCGACCGGCGAATCCGGGGGACTGTTGCGTGCCCGCCGCCCGGTACCGAATGTGGCGCTCAGCGGCGCCCGGGTCCGGATCCGGGCGCCGGCGCCGCTGAGCGCCACATCAGGACCCCGGCCCGGCCGGAAGGTCGCCGAGAACGACACCGGGGCCCCGCACCGATCGGTGCGGGGCCCCGGTGTTCGGGTGGAGGAGACCTCAGCGGTTGAGTTCCTCGATGGCCTCGTGGGCCAGCCGGGCGGCCTCCGAGGGGGTCTTGCCGACGCGCACGCCGGCCGCCTCGAGGGCCACCTTCTTGGCGGCCGCGGTACCCGAGGAGCCCGAGACGATGGCGCCGGCATGGCCCATCGTCTTGCCCTCCGGGGCGGTGAATCCCGCCACATAGCCGATGACCGGCTTGGTGATGTGTTCGGCGATGTAGGCGGCGGCGCGCTCCTCGGCATCGCCCCCGATCTCGCCGATCATCACGATGACGTCGGTCTCCGGGTCGTCCTCGAAGGCCTGCAGGGCGTCGATGTGAGTGGTGCCGACCACCGGGTCGCCACCGATGCCCAGCGCCGTGGAGATGCCGAGATCGCGCACCTCGTACATCAACTGATACGTCAGGGTGCCGGATTTGGACACCAGCCCGACCCGGCCGGGCCCGGTGATGTCGGCCGGGGTGATGCCGGCGTTGGACCTGCCGGGGCTGATGATGCCGGGGCAGTTGGGCCCGATGATGCGGGTCCTGCCGCTGCGCCGGGCCGCGGCCACGAACTCGGTCTCGTCCCTGGCGGGCACCCCCTCGGTGATGCACACCACCAGGGGGATCTGGGCCTCGACGGCCTCCAGGACGGCGGACTTCGTGAAGCGGGCCGGCACGAAGATGACGGTGACGTCGGCCCCGGTGGCCTCCATGGCCTCCTTGACGCCGCCGAAGACGGGGACGCTGACCCCGCCCGGGAAATCGACCGACTGGCCGGCCTTGCGGGGGTTGACGCCGCCGACGATCTGCGAGCCGGAGGCCAGCATCCGGGTGGTGTGCTTCATGCCCTCGGAGCCGGTCATCCCCTGGACGATGATCCGGGCGTTCTGATCAAGAATGATGGACACGGGTTCAGGCCTCCCTGGATGCGAGCTCGGCGGCCTTGCTGGCGGCCTCATCCATGGTTGCGGCCATGGTCACGAGCGGATGGTTGAAGTCGTTGAGGATCGCGCGACCCTGCTCGACGGCGTTGCCGTCCAGCCTCACGACAAGAGGCTTGGTGGCTCGCTCGCCCAGGCTCTCCAGGGCGGACTTGATGCCGTTGGCCACTGCGTCGCAGGCGGTGATGCCGCCGAAGACGTTGACGAAGACGGAACTCACCTGGGGATCGGACATGATGAGGTCCAGCCCGTTGGCCATGATCTCGGCCGAGGCGCCGCCGCCGATGTCCAGGAAGTTCGCGGGCCTGGGCGATCCGGGGAACTCCTCGCCGGCGTAGGCGACCACGTCCAGGGTGCTCATCACCAGACCGGCACCGTTTCCGATGACGCCGACGCTGCCGTCCAGCTTGACGTAGTTGAGACCCAGCTGGGCGGCGCGCAGTTCCAGCGGGTCGGTCGTCGCCCGGTCGACCAGGTCGGCATGCTCGGGATGACGGAACCCGGCGTTGCCGTCCAGGGTCACCTTGCCGTCCAGGGCCAGGATCCGGCCGTCCCCGGTCTTCACCATCGGGTTGACCTCGACGAGAGTGGCGTCCTCGCCCGTGTAGACGTCCCAGAGACGCAGGATGACCGGCACGATGGCCGACTGCTCGGCATCCGGGAATCCTGCCTCGGTGAGGATCTCGTGGGCCTTCGCCTCGTCGATGCCGTCGATCGGATCGACCGCGACGCGGGCCAGCGCATCCGGCCGTTCGACGGCCAGGGTCTCGATGTCCATGCCTCCCTCGCGGGAGCACATCGCCAGGTAGCGCCTCTCCCCCCTGTCCAGCAGGATGGAGAAGTAGTACTCCTCGGCGATGTCGGCGCCCTCGGCGATCATCACCTTGCCCACCGTGTGGCCCTTGATGTCCATGCCGAGGATGGCCTCGGCATGCTCAGCCGCCTCCTGCGCGGACCTGGCGATCTTGACGCCGCCGGCCTTTCCGCGGCCGCCCACCTTGACCTGGGCCTTGACGGCCACGACCGGTGTGGCGAGTTCGGCCGCCGCAGCAGCTGCCTGCCGGGGGGTCTGGGCGACGATGCCGCGGAGCACGGGGACGCCGTGCTTCTCAAACAGGTCGCGGGCTTGGTACTCGTACAGGTCCACAATCTCTCCGCTCTGCGAGGTTGCCGTTCCGAATGCTCGGATCCGGGTCCCTGGGCAGCGGCTTCTCACCGGTCGCCGCCCAGCGCGGTCAGGCTAGCAACCTTCCCTGTCAGCGGCATTCGGCCGAGCCACGTCGTCGCCCTCCGAAGGCCACTGGATGAGCGTTGCCTGAGAACATGATTGACACGCGCAGCCGACGGCCCGCCGATGGCCTCCAGCACATCCCCTCCCGAATTGGATCGCTTCCTGAGAGATGCTAAGGTTTTCTCAGCATCTCCGAAGAGGCCCGGTCCCGACCCCGTCACCGGTCCCCGAGGAGCAGCAGATCCCGTCAGGACGTCAAGTCCTGCGACATGTAGGAGTTCAGTGAGCACTCGCACGACCAGGCGCCACCACGGCCGGTTCGCACCTCTCGACGTCCTCCGCACCGCGATCGTCGCCGACGATGACGACTCGACCGCACAATCACCGCTCACCGACGAGGCGGCTCCCGAGGAGCCCTTCGCCGAGCCCCGACGCCGCTCCCGGTTCAAGGTGGCCGTGGCCGCCTCGGTCGTCGCGGCCCTGGGCCTGGTGACCGGAGGCGCGGTGATGCTGACCAGCGCCTCCACCTCTTCGGCCACCAACGTCCACTCTCTGGCGATCGACAAGAATCACCCCGACATCACCAAGGGCGAGCCCGAGACCGAGTCGTCCCGGAGCACCACGACCAAGAGGTCGAGCGCCGACAACTCCGCGGCGGCCGCCGACAAGGGTTCCCTGCCGGCACTGGACGGACGCGGGTCCAACGTCTCGCGCAGCACCATCCGTTCCGAGCTCGACAAGGCGATGAGCCAGTCCATGGCGGACCAGCGCAACAATGCGATGGACGCCACGGACAGCCAGGCCAGAGCCAAGGCCGACGCGGTCTCCGGGACCGCCCGCGCCAAGGAGATGGACGCCGACGTCGCCAAGGCCAAGGCCCGCGCCAAGGAGATCGCCGCCGAGAAGAAGGCCGCCGAGGCCAAGCTCGCCGCCGAGGCAGCAGCGGCCGGCACCCCGATCAAGACCGGCGATCTCAGTGCGGTGACCGCCTCGGGTGCTGCCTCTCTGCCGCTCGCCACGGGTTCCTACACGCTGGGTTCCCACTGGGGCGAGTACGGCTCCTGGGCGCGCTGGCACACCGGCGAGGACTTCATCGCCAGTTGCGGGACGCCGCTGCACGCCGTGTCCGCCGGGATCATCGGCCAGCCCACCGGAGGGTCCTGGGCCGGAAACCACGTCGTGATCCACATGGCCAACGGCGCCTCCGTGCTCTACGCCCACATGAGCAGCATCAACGTCTCCGTCGGCCAGACCGTCAAGGCCGGCCAGCTGCTCGGTTACTCCGGTGAGACCGGACGGGCCTTCGGCTGCCATATGCACTTCGAGTACTACCCGGCGGGCACCACTCCTGGCGACGTGTACAGCACCACCGATCCGCTGGTCTTCCTGAGGTCCATCGGCCTCAAGCCCTGACCTCCCTCGTTCCGAGGCCCTCCGCCAACCCGTCACGGGCACGGAGGGCCTCATCACGTCCCCTCAGGCCGGTCAGAGCTTCTCCAGGGGCGCGAACTTCAGGGCCAGTCGCTTGGTCCCCACCGATCCGAAATCGACGTCGACGTTGGTGTTGGCGCCGCTCCCCCGGGTCGCCAGCACCGTCCCGAGACCGAATGTGCTGTGCAGCACCTTGTCACCGGGGGTCAGCGAGAGCACCGGGCTCTTCGGGGCGTGCCGTGGGCCCTTCCCCGATCCGAAGGCCCGCCCGGACCCGGCCTGGCTGAACGATGCGCCGTCGCGGTCCAGGCTCTCCCGTGCCGAGCTGCTGCGGTCCTGGGACTGCCAGTCCCATCCCGGTGACGCCTCGGCGAGGCGCTCCCAGTCGATGAGACGGGCGGGGATCTCCTCGATGAACCGGCTGGGCGGGTTGTACTGGGGGGTGCCCCACATGGTGCGCACCACGGCCCGCGAGATCAGCAGTCGCTTGCGCGCCCGGGTCAGCCCCACATAGGCCAGACGCCGTTCCTCGGCGAGTTCCTTCGAATCCCCCAGGGATCGGGCGTGCGGGAAGACGCCGTCCTCGAACCCGGTGACGAAGACCGTGTCGAACTCCAGCCCCTTGGCGGTGTGCAGGGTCATCAGGGTGACGACCCCCTCCCCCTCCTCGGGGATGGAGTCGGAGTCGGCGACCAGGGCGATCTGCTCCAGGAAGGCGGGCAGGGAGTCGTCCCCCTCCAGGGCCGAGTCGTCGGCCGCCACGTCCTCGGCCTCCGTGTCCTCGCCACCGGCGAGGTCGATGGTGTGGGCGCGGGCCACGAACTCCTGGGCCACTGAGACCAGCTCGACCAGATTCTCCAGCCGGGTCTCGTCCTGGGGGTCCTTGGAGTTCTCGAGCTCCGCGATGTATCCGGAGTCCTTGAGGATCGAGTCGAGGATCTCGTCGGCCCGCGCCCCGGCGTCCACCATGGCGCGATGACGGGCCATCAGCTCGCCGAAGGATCTGATCTGGTTGACCGACCGGGTGGCCATCGCACCGATCTCGCCGACCCGGTCGACGGCCTGGGAGAAGGGGATCCGCCGGGCGGTGGCGAAGACCTCGAGGGAGGCCTCGGCCCGGGCACCGATGCCGCGCTTGGGGACGTTGAGGATCCGTCGCACCGAGACGTCGTCGGCGGGGTTGGCGATGGCACGCAGGTAGGCGACGGCGTCGCGCACCTCGCGACGCTCGTAGAAGCGGACCCCGCCGACCACCCGGTAGGGCAGGCCGGTGCGGATGAACACGTCCTCGAAGGGACGCGACTGGGCATTGGTGCGATAGAACACCGCGACATCCCCGTAGGAGGTGCTCCCGGCATCGACCAGGGAATCGATCCTGCGGGCCACCCAGGCGGCCTCATCGTGCTCGGTGTCGGCGACATAGCCGACGATCCTCTCTCCGTCGCCGGCATCAGTCCACAGATTCTTCGCGGGCCGGTCGGGATTGGCCTTGATGAGACTGTTGGCGGCCGTGAGAATCGTCTGCGTGGAGCGGTAGTTCTGTTCCAGCAGAATGGTCGTGGCTCCGGGGAAATCACTCTCGAAGCTGAGGATATTGCGGATCGTGGCACCGCGGAAGGCGTAGATCGACTGGTCGGAGTCCCCCACCACCATGAGTTCGGGGGGATCGACCCTCACCGCGGCCTCCTCCTCCGGATCGCCCGGGGGGACGGGCTCTCGTCCGCACAGCGCCCGGATGAACTCGTACTGGGCGGCATTGGTGTCCTGGTACTCGTCGACCAGGACGTGGCGGAATCGCCGCCGGTACTGTTCGCGCAGGTCCGGGCAGGTTCGCAGGAGGGTGACGACCGACATGATGAGGTCGTCGAAGTCCAAGGCGTTGGCGGCGCGCAACCGCCTCTGGTACTCATCGTAGAGTTCGGCGTAGGTGCGATCGTTCCCGCTGGTTGCGGCATCCTTGGCCGCGGGGGGATCGATGAGATCGTTCTTCTGGTTCGAGATCCAGTTCATGATCGCCCGGGGCTGGAATTTCTTCGGGTCCAGACTGGCATCGCGGGTGACCAGTGTGATCAGTCTCTTCGCGTCCGTGTCGTCGTAGATGGAGAAGTTGCGAGACATCCCCAGCCGGTCGATATCGGAGCGCAGCATTCTCACGGCCGCGGAGTGGAATGTCGACACCCACATCGGGCGCGCCCTGTTGCCGACCAGTTCGACCACCCTGGCCCTCATCTCGGCGGCCGCCTTGTTGGTGAAGGTGATCGCCAGGATCGAACCCGGATGGACTCCCCTCAGCTGCACCAGATGGGCGATCCGACGGGTGAGCACCCGGGTCTTGCCCGAGCCCGCCCCGGCGACCACCAGAACCGGGGATCCCGCGTGCAGGACGGCCTCGCGCTGAGGTCCGTTGAGGCCTGCGAGAAGGCCTTCCTCGGTGGTGGGACGTCGTGCGAGGGCAGCGGGATCGGGCCGGCCCGCGGGGCGCGGAGCCGCCTCCCCGTCGCGCGGAGCAGTGGCGAAGAATGAGAACAGATCGGGTGTGGCGTCACTCATGGCGCCCCCAAGCCTACGGCCTGCGTTGACATCGCCGCACGGGCCCATCTACGCTTGCGTCCAGGTTGTGAGACCGGGTGTCACCGCTCGGTCAGCGGATCGGCACGGGCATCGGCCCGCCGAGACACTCCAGCAGCCCCGGTATGGGCCTTCGGGCACACGAACGCAGGAGAGACACCATGGCGACCGCCACCATTCATCGCGTCCACGCCGACCGGCGTGCGTCGATGATGATGTGTGGCTGCGACGCCATGTGTTGCCGAATGTCCGGCACCTGCTGATCCGGCCCCGCGCCCAGCAGGACCACCGCCATGACCGGTCGGTCCGCCTTGCCCTCCTCGCCCCCGCGACGACCCGGGCCCCTACGGCACCGATCCCCCGTGGCCTCATCCATCCCCCGGGCCCCGCCCGTGTCCGGTCACATCTCTTTGTCCAGGAGACTCCCATGAGCACCTCAGACCATCAGCCCACCCCCGCCGAAGAGCCCGCCGCGCTTCCTGAGAAGCCCGGTGGCGGCCACCGGGGAATCATCATCACAGCCGTCGTCGTCGTGATCGCCCTCATCGCAGGCGCCATCGTGTGGGCCACCCAGCGCGGTTCGGGCTCCGCCGCCGGCGGCGAGTCGGCCACCGGCGGAGCGAAGGTCACCGTCAAGATCGGCACCACCGAGGCGGGTGCGAAGTTCTGGCCCATCTTCATCAAGAAGGCCGCCGCCCAGGGGATCACCATCGAGAAGGTCGACTTCAGCGACTACAACCAGCCCAACCGGGCGCTGTCCCAGGGCCAGATCGACCTCAACTACTTCCAGCACATCTTCTTCCTGGCCAACTACAACCACGAGAACAACGACAATCTGGTGCCCCTGGACTCCACCTACATCGTGCCGCTGTCGATCTACTCCAAGACCCACAAGAAGGTCAGCGAGATCCCCTCCGGCGGCAAGGTCGCCATCCCGAATGACGACACCAACCAGGGCCGGGCGCTCCTGCTGCTGCAGAAGGCCGGCCTGCTGACCCTCAAGGACGGCGGCTCTCCGCTGTCGACCCCGGCCGACGTCGTCGCGGCGAAGTCGAAGGTCACCGTCACCGCGGTCGACGCCTCCCAGACGGTCACCGCGCTGCCGAGCGTCGACGCCTCGGTGATCAACAACGGATTCGCCGTGGACGCCAAGATCGACCCCGACACCGCCCTGGCCGAGGACGACCCGTCCAGCAAGGAGGCCGAGCCCTATATCAACATCTTCGCCGCCCGCGCCAAGGACAAGAACAATGCGACCTACAAGAAGGTGGCCCGGATCTGGCACGATCCGGAGGTGACGAAATCGGTGCTCGCCGAGTCCGGGAACACCGCACACGTCGTCACCGGCAAGTCACAGGCCGATCTTCAGAAGGCCCTCGATGACCTGCAGGCCGAACTCAAGTGACCACCGGAGCCGCAATGGACGATCCGATCATCCACTTCGATCACGTCGGCAAGGTCTTCCAGACCCGATCGGGCCCGGTCACCGCTCTCGATGACATCAACCTGGACTTCCGGGCCGGTGAGATCTCGGCGGTGATCGGGCAGTCCGGGGCGGGCAAGTCCACCCTGGTCCGGCTCATCAACGGGCTTGAGAAGCCGACCCGGGGTCGCGTGATCGTCAAGCGCACCGACATCTCGCAGCTGCCCGAACGGGCCCTGCGCCCGCTGCGCACCGACATCGGCATGATCTTCCAGCAGTTCAACCTCTTCGCTTCGCGGACCATCTACGACAACGTCGCATATCCGCTGAAGCTGGCGAAGTGGTCGAAGACCGAGGAGCGGGCCCGGGTCACCGAGCTGCTCTCCTTCGTGGGTCTCACCGAGAAGGCGTGGACCCATCCCGACCAGCTCTCGGGAGGCCAGAAGCAACGGGTCGGGATCGCTCGGGCGCTGGCCACCCGGCCCACCATCCTGCTGGCCGACGAGTCCACCTCCGCGCTGGATCCGGAGACCACCGCCGGGGTCCTCGGCCTGCTGCGCAGGATCAACGAGGAACTCGGGGTCACGGTCATCGTCATCACCCACGAGATGGAGGTGGTGCGCACCATCGCCGACCGGGTGAGCGTGCTGGAGGCCGGAAGACTGGTCGAGTCCGGTCCGGCCCGGCAGGTCTTCGCCGCCCCGGCGGCAGAGACCACCCGGAGGTTCCTGGCCACCATCATCGGCCAGCACCCCGGGTCCGAGGAGCTGGAGAGGCTGAGCACCGAGAATCCGGGCTCCACCCTGGTCGACGTCACCAGCGTCGATGCCGCCGCCTTCGGTTCGGCGTTGGCCGAACTGGGCAGGCGGGGCGGCGTCAACTACCGGATCGTCCACGGCGGTGTCATCGAGGTGCGCGGAGGGGCCATGGGCAACTACACCCTGGCGTTGAGCGGCGCCGATCACGACGTCGAGGACGCGGCCCGGCTGCTGCGCTCCCTGTCGGGCGACACCGTCCCCGACAGCCCGGCGTCGACGACGGAGGGACGGGACTGATGGACTGGACCACTCTGAGACCCATCTACCTGGACGCCATCTGGCAGACCCTGTTCATGGCCGTGATCACCCTGATCGTCGGCGGAATCCTGGGACTGGTGCTGGGTATCTTCCTGTTCGCCACCCGCCGCGGCGGGCTGCTGGCCAACCGCACGGCCAATCTGGTACTGAACGTCATCGTCAACATCGTGCGCCCGATCCCCTTCATCATCTTCATGACGGCGATCGGCCCGCTGACGCTGAAGGTGGTCGGTACCACGATCGGCGTCCAGGCGGCCACCTTCCCGCTGTGCATCGCCGCCACCTTCGCCATGTCGCGGATCGTCGAGCAGAACCTCGTGACCGTCGATCCCGGCGTCATCGAGGCTGCGAGGGCGATGGGTGCGGGCCCGTGGCGAATCCTCTTCGACGTCGTGGCCCGCGAGGCTCTGGGCCCACTGGTCCTGGGCTACACCTACGTGCTCATCGCCATCGTCGACATGACGGCGATCGCCGGCGCCATCGGCGGTGGCGGGCTCGGCCAGTTCGCCATCCAGTACGGCTACCAGCGGTTCAACTGGACGGTCACCCTCATCGCTGTCGTGACGATCATCATCATCGTCCAGGCCGCCCAGTTCGCCGGGAACGCCCTGGCCCGAAAGGCCCTGCGCCGCTGATGACGTACCCGATGATCCGATCGGATCGTCATCCGCGAGCCCGGATAGAGTGAGTGGCATGGTCTCCTCCCAGCGCTCCACCGGACGTCTGCGCACCGCCCTGAACCGGATCGCCGGAGCAACGGCGTTGGCTCAGGTGGTCGCGGCCGGGGCGTTGATGGGATATGCGGCGGTCAAGCGCCGTGGCCGGCGGCCTTACCGCTTCCCCACCGCACCGGTCGCCCCGATCACGGCCGGCCCGGACGAGGTGAGCGTCTTCACCTTCGGCCGTGACCTCTACGAGCAGATGCTGGCCGACATCGGGTCCGCCACCAGCACCGTCTACTTCGAGACCTTCATCTGGAAGGCCGACGAGGTCGGCGAGAGGTTCCGCCAAGCGCTGGTCGACGCCGCAGCCCGAGGGGTCGACGTCTACGTCGTGTGGGACCAGTTCGCCAATCTTGTCGTCGACCCCCGCTTCTTCCACCACCTGGACGGGGTCCACACCCAGAGTCAGCCCGTCGTGGCGATGGCGATGCCGAGCCTGCGCAATATCGGGCGGGATCACCGCAAGCTCCTCATCGTCGACTCGAAGGTCGCCTACGTCGGCGGATACAACATCGGCTCGACCTATGCCGACCGGTGGCGCGACACCCATGCGAAGGTGGTCGGGCCCAGCGTGGCCGACCTGGAGAATGTCTTCGTCGATCACTGGAACCAGCGGCCCTACGCGTCGCTGGCGCGCAGACGCCGGATCCCCGAGCTCCGGTCACCGGGTTCCCGCCGCTGGGACACCGAGATCGACGTCCACCGGAACACCCCCCGGGTCGCGGTCTACCCGATCCGCAACATGTACCTGGAGGCGATCGACCGGGCCTCGGAGCGGATCTGGATGACTCAGGCCTACCTCATTCCCGACCACGACGTCCTCGCCGCCCTGCACGAGGCCTGCGAACGCGGTGTGGACGTGCGGATCATCATTCCCGCGGAGTCCAACCATGTGGTCGCCGACTGGCTGAGCAGGGGGTACTACGAGCGGCTGCTGGGCTACGGGGTGCATCTGCTGCTGTACCAGGGCGCAATGGTCCACGCGAAGACCTGCACTATCGACGGGATCTGGTCGACCATCGGCACCGCCAACATCGACCGGATGTCGCTACAGGGCAACTACGAGGTGAACATCTCGGTGATCGGCGACCAGGTGGCCTCCCAGATGGAGGAGATCTTCGGGATCGACTCCCGCAACTGCCTGGAGCTCGACGCCGATCAGTGGCGCGACCGCTCCGTGATGGCCAAGTTCACCGAGGCCCTGCTGGCGCCGTGGCGCCCGTTCTTCTGACCGGGTGCGGCGACCCCGGCAAGTCCCTGAGCCGGGCCCTGGTTCCTTCTCCGCGGCCCGGACGGGCCCTATCGTGGACGGCATGGGATTTCTAGGTTGGATCATGTTGGGGCTGATCGCCGGATCGATCGCCAAGGCCATCCTGCCCGGACGTCAAGGAGGCGGTTGGTTCGCCACCCTGCTCCTCGGAGTCGTCGGGTCGGTGGTCGGGGGTTGGATCGGAAGCAGCCTGTTCCATGTCGGTATCTATCACTTCTGGAGCCTGCAGTCGTGGCTGCTGGCCATCGTCGGCTCCCTCATCGTGCTGATCGTCTGGGGATTCATCAAGGGGCGCCGCAGCGCCTGACCCGGTCCGCAGCGCCCCACACAGCCCCTCCCGATCCGGGAGGGGCTGTTCTTCGCGTCCGATCCGCGCGCCGATGGGCGAGGTCAGATGAGCCGGCGGTCGGTGGCCCAACGAGTGAGTTCATACCGGTTCGACAGCTGCAGCTTGCGCAGCACATTCGACACATGGGTCTCGACGGTCTTGACCGAGATGAACAGCTCCTTGGCGACCTCCTTGTAGGCGTAGCCGCGGGCGATCAGCCGCATCACCTCTCGCTCCCGGGGGGAGAGCCGGTCGAGATCCTCGTCGATGCTGGCCACCTCGATCGATCCGGAGAAGGCGTCCAGCACGAAACCGGCCAGCCGCGGAGAGAAGACCGCATCGCCGGTGGCCACCCGTTCGATGGCGGACAGGAGGTCCTCCGAGGAGATCGACTTGGTGACATATCCGCGGGCGCCCGCCCGGATCACGGTGATGACGTCCTCGGCGGCGTCGGAGACCGACAGGGCGAGAAATCGGGTGGCCGATCCCAGACCTGCGGCCTCGCAGCGCCGGATGACCTCGGCACCTCCGCCGCCTGGAAGGTGGACGTCGAGCAGCACCACCCGGGGCAGGGACCCCATCACCGCGCTCACCGAGGTCTCGACGTCCTGCCCCTCGCCGACCACCGTCACCCTGTCCCGGTGCCGTTCCATCTCCGCCCTCACCCCCGACCGGAACATCTCGTGATCGTCCACCAGGACGATGCTCACCGGACCGTCCAGCTCGGTCGTTGTCTGGGTCATCTCCGCCTCATCACCGGCGCCGGTCATGGCGCCATCTCCAGCCGAATCTCGGTTCCCTCGCCGACTCCCGTACGGATGTGCGCGCATCCCCCGTGCCTCTCCATCCGCTCGATGATCGAACGTCGCACCCCCATCCTGTCATCTGCGATGGTCTCAGGGTCGAACCCGACCCCACGATCGCGCACGAAGACCTCCACGAGCTCCGGTTCGACCTCCGCGTAGACGTCGACCTTGGCGGCATGCGAGTGCTTCGCCGCGTTCATCACCGCCTCGGCGGCCGCCTGAACCATCGCCCGGAGTCGCTCGGTGATGTCGGTGTCACCGACGCAGACCAGTTCGACCGGCACCCCGCGCTCGGCCTCGATGCGCGAGGCCTCGGCCGCCAGCGCAGCCTTGAGGGTGGACGGCTCGGGGCCATCGCCTCCCGCCGGCGTGCCCGCGGATGTGGCGCTCGCGCCGCCGTAGAGCCACTCGCGGAGTTCCCGCTCCTGACGGCGGGCGAGGGTGGCGACGGCGCGGGGATCATCCGCCTCCCGCTGGATCAGTGCCAGGGTCTGCAGTACCGAGTCGTGCAGGTGGGCCGCCATGTCGGCCCGGGCGTCGGCGACCGCCCGTTCCTGGTCCGCCTTGCGGAGCCGCACCCGCCAGGAGTGCACCCAGGGTGCCGAGACGAGGCCGGCCCCGGCGAGCACCAGGACGGCCATCAGCGCCAGGGTCGGCCACTGCCCCATGCCGATCTGGGATGCGGCGACCAGCGAGATCGCGCTGCCCACCATCGCCATACCGGCACCCACCCGCGTCGCGGCGATCAGCCGTCCGCCACCCAGCAGGGGCGTGTACCAGCGGCGGGGCTCGTCGTCGGCCGTCGAGGAGGATGCCGAGTCCTCGGCCTGGCGCCACACCAGCGCGACGCCGCCGGCCGCCAGGGCCAGCGGCCAGAACCACCGGGCGGTGACACCGCTCCCGATGACCTGGACCAGAAGCACCAGTCCGATGCCGATCAGCACCACGGCGCCGGTACCGCCCGCGGAGCGCCCGCCGTCAGCGCCCCTGCGACGCAGGCCGAGGCGAGTCGCTGCCTCGAGGCCCGGGCTGGTGACGTCGGTCTCGCGCGGCATGAGTATCCACAGCGCGCCGTAGAGCAGCGCTCCGAGCAGCTGGATGGGGGTGAGCAGAATGAATCCGAGCCGCACGATCCAGACCGGGATGCCGAGGTGCCGGGCCAGTCCTGCGGCGACCCCTACGAGCCAGGCCTGGTCGGCGCTGCGAGTGGCACGCCGCGGCCACGGCTCCACGGCGTCCGGGGCCGCCGGGCCTTGACGGTCCCGGCCGGGTCCGGGTTCACCCGGCTTCTGCTCCATCTGGCGCCCTCCTGGTCAGCAACGATTCCACCCGCGCGTCCCCGGGAACAGTGCGGCTGCACGGAATGGGGACCGGATCAGGGTGGGCCCCTATGGGCAGGACGGTACCGCCGGGGCAGCATGGGGGCCATGAGTTCGCAGCCCCTACCGGTTCCGGTGCCCGATCGGGCGCCGATCTGGCGGCGCGCGCACCGGTCGTCGACCGGCCGGCAGATCGCCGGGGTGTGCTCAGGGGTTGCACGACGCCTCGACGTGGATCCGCTGCTGGTGAGGGCGCTGACTGTGGTGCTCGCGCTGAGTGCGGGGGCAGGTGTCATCGGCTATGCCGCGGCATGGCTGCTGATGCCCGATGATACGGAGACGTCCCTGGCCGACAGGCATCTGCCGGGCCTGGCGAGGCGGCGCACCGGGACGATCGTCGCCGTGGTCCTCACGGCGTACCTGCTCACGCTGCCGGTCTGGACGTCGATCACCCCCTTCGGTGTGGGACCTCTGGTGGTCATAGGGGTGCTCTCCTGGATGGCATGGCGCGCGAAGACCGGGACGGCCCGTCGGACTCCGAGGTTCGCCTCGGCCCGTCCGGTCGGCGCGAGTTCGTCTCCGGACACGATCCGGACGGCACGCCCGGCGGGAGCGGCCACGGCCATGGCATCACCGGAATCTCCCGGGTTCGATCCTTACCGGGCCGCACCGGCCCGGGCGGTGGGCCGATCCTCGGAGCGCCCCCACCGCAGCTGGTGGCTCACCGCTGCGATGATCATGACGGCCTCGGCGGCCGCCGCCATCGGCCTGTCAGCTCCCGGATCACATCCTGTTCTGCTGGCTCTGGCCGCCGCCCTGGGAGTCATCGGCGCCTTCGAGCTCATCGGCACGATTTCCCGCCGGCCTCATCTCGGCCCGTTGCTCGGCATCGTGGTGGCCGTCAGCCTGGCGGCGACTGCGGCGGCCCCGGCTCTGGGGCTGCCGAGCCGCGTGGTGGCGGGTCAGGAGGCCACCTCGACCTGGAGCAACGCCTCCGATCTTCAAGGCGGCCTCACGGTGGCCGGAAGTTCGACACGGATCGACGCCTCCGGCCTGGAACTCGCCCGGGATGCCCGGACCACCGTCGCCGTGATCGGGAGCGAGATTGAAGTCGTGACACCGAGATATGCGAACATCGTTGTCACGACCGATATCAGGGGTGGATCGGTGACCGACCCGCAGGGGCGCCAGATCACATCCGGCCGCCAGACCTTCTGGCGGCACCGGAGCATCCCGGGCGTGCCGACACTGACCGTTCACCTCCGGGTCTACGGCGGACAGGTGAGGCTGGTGGGCCCGTCATGAGCCACCGCCGCATCGACGTCGGCGCCTTCATCTGGGGCCTGCTGTTCGTCATCTGCTCGGGGCTGGGTGTCGCGCTGGCCCTGGGAGCCCATCTCCTGTGGCGCGACATCATCCGGATCGGTCCCCTCATCCTCATCGGTGTGGGGGCCCTCGGACTCGTACTGACAATCATCACGAAAGGACACCGAAGATGAGCAACAAACTGACCCGTCCCCAGGAAGGCCGCATGATCGGCGGAGTCTGCGCAGGAATTGCACGCAGCCTCGACCTCGACGTCACCCTCGTCCGCATCGTCACCGCCGCGCTGGTGATCTTCGCCGGCGCCGGACCGCTGGCCTACGTGGTGGCCTGGGCCATCATCCCCAATGAGACGACCGGCTCCAGCTTCGCCGAGGACGCCACCGCACAGGCCAAGGAGTCCTGGGCGAACCGGAGCCAGCCCCGGCACCCGCAGAGCCCCGACGAGTCGACCGGCGAGTCCTTCGATCCGTACAAGGAGTCATGATCGGCCGCTGACACATGACGACGCCGCGGCCCGGGATCGGATCCCGGGCCGCGGCGTCGTCATGAGCTCGCTGCGGCTACTCCCACTCGATGGTGGCCGGCGGCTTGCTGGTGATGTCGATCGCCACCCGGTTGATCTGCGGGCAGGCGTTGGTGATGCGGGTCGAGATCTTCTCGAGAACATCGAAGGGCACCCGCGCCCAGTCAGCGGTCATGGCGTCCTCACTCGTCACCGGGCGCAGCACGATCGGGGATCCGTAGGTTCGCCCGTCGCCCTGGACCCCGACCGAGTGCACATCGGCGAGCAGCACCACGGGACACTGCCAGATCCTGCGGTTGAGCCCGGCCGCGCCGAGTTCCTCGCGGGCGATGGCGTCGGCCTCGCGCAGCACCTCGAGCCGGTCGTGCGTGACCTCGCCGATGATCCTGATAGCCAGACCGGGACCGGGGAAGGGCTGGCGCCACACGATCTCCTCGGGCAGCCCGAGCTCCAGACCGACCGCCCGCACCTCGTCCTTGAACAAGGTGCGCAGCGGCTCGACCAGGGAGAACTGAAGATCGTCGGGAAGACCGCCCACATTGTGATGACTCTTGATGTTGGCGGCACCGTCCCCGCCGCCGGACTCCACGACATCGGGATAGAGAGTGCCCTGGACCAGGAAGTCGACGGGCTGGCCGTCGTTGAGCACGCGGGCCCGAGCCTCGAAGGCCCGGATGAACTCGCGGCCGATGATCTTGCGCTTCTGTTCCGGATCGCTGACCCCGGCCAGCGCCTCGAGGAAGCGCTCGGACTCATCGGCGACGACGAGATCGGCTCCGGTGGAATCGACGAAATCATGCTTGACCTGCTCCGCCTCGCCCTTGCGCAGCAGTCCGTGATCGACGAAGACGCAGGTGAGCTGGTCGCCGACGGCGCGCTGCACCAGGGCGGCGGCCACCGCCGAGTCGACCCCTCCGGACAGCCCGCAGATCACCCGGCGATCCCCCACCTGGGCGCGGATCCTGCTGATCTGATCGCCGACGATGCTGGACGCCGTCCAGTCGGGCCGGCATCCGGCCACGTCGAAGAGGAAGTGCTCCATGACCGCCTGGCCGGACTCCGAGTGCATCACCTCGGGATGCCACTGGACGCCCACCAGCTTGCGCTCGACGTCCTCGAAGGCAGCCACGGGGGCGCCCGCGGTGCGGGCCAGGGTCGTGAACCCCTCGGGAGCCCGCTCGACGGAGTCACCATGACTCATCCACACGCTGATGGTGTGCGGGATCCGTGAGAGCAGATGACCCGGAGCGGTGATGCACAGACTGGTGCGGCCGTACTCGCTGGTTCCGGTCTGCGCCACATGCCCGCCCAGAGCTTGAGCCATCGCCTGGAATCCGTAGCAGATGCCCATCACGGGCACACCCGCTGAGAACAGATCCGCATCCAGCTGCGGGGCCCCGTCGGCGTACACCGAGCTCGGACCACCCGACAGGATGATGGCGGCGGGGTCCTTGGCCAGCATCTGCGAGACCGGCATCGTGTGCGGGACGATCTCCGAATAGACGGCGGCCTCACGGACCCGGCGGGCGATGAGTTGGGAATACTGGGCGCCGTAGTCGACGACCAGGACGACATCATGGAGTTGTTCCATGAGGCGCAAGTCTAGGCCGATCCTCGCCCTGAACTCATCTCGGCCGGTGGTCACGAGAAGCCGCTGAGCTGGAGGCGGAAGTGCCGGTCCGGCCATCTTGGGAATGCCCTCTTCCGGACGGCCTCCTGTTTATCGCGAGCCAGCGGCTGCATGCCGGCCCTGCGCCGGTAGGATCGCGTCACGTGGTGAACGGGCTCGAGCTCGTCGTCCGCGACACGTCTCGATCGGTGAGGTGGAACTCCATGACACAACGACCCCTGCGTGAGCGTCTCCAGATGGTCCGGGAACGGATGTCAGAGGATCTCGACGCGGCGATGCGGGAGGATCCGGCCGCCACCTCGCGGTTCCTGGTGGCCATCTCCTACCAGGGGGTGCATGCCATCTGGTCCCACCGGATCGCCCATCTGATCTGGACGCGAACCCCCGCGCTGAGACCGCTCGCCCGGTTGATGTCGCAGGCCTCCCGGCATTGGACGGGAATCGAGATCCATCCCGGCGCCACCATCGGCCGACGCTTCTTCATCGATCACGGGATGGGAGTCGTCATCGGCGAGACCGCGATCGTCGGGGATGACGTGCTCATGTATCACCAGGTGACACTCGGCGGGCGGGCCCGTGGACGCTTCAAGCGGCATCCCACTGTGGGCGACCGCGTGCTGCTGGGCGCCGGAGCCAAGGTGATCGGCGACATCACGGTCGGCGATGACGCCAAGATCGGGGCCAATGCCCTGGTGGTCAAGGACGTCGCCCCAGGATCGGTGATAGTCGGCATCCCGAGCGTGGTGCACTCCGGGGACGTCATCGCATAGTTTTGAGCGGAGGGGGCGACCCCTCCACGCTCGCCAGGGCTCGCGGCCTCCCCGAACAAGTCAGGTTCGCGACCGTGCTCGGCGTCCCTCCACGCTCGCCAGGGCTCACGGCCTCAGACCGAAGGGTCGATCCTCTGGTGGGCCTCGGCGATATCGGCGTGGTGGCGCACCACTTCGGCGACGATGAAACTGATGAACTTCTCCGCGAACTCGGGGTCCAGATGGGACGCCTCCGCTAGCCGGCGCAGCCGGGCGACCTGCTCCTTCTCGCGCTCCGGATCCGCCGGCGGCAGCCCCTGCGTGGCCTTGAGCACACCGACCCGTTGGGTGATCTTGAACCGCTCCGCGAGCAGATGGATCAGAGCCGCGTCCATATTGTCGATGCTGTTGCGCAGCTCAGCCAGTTCCGGGTGCACCTCGCTCATGCCGCCCACATTACTGGCGCCGGCACTGTCTCCCCGGTATCTGGACGTCTCCGTCCCGGATCCCTCGAACCCGTGCCCCAACGTGGCGTCCAGCGGCCTCGACGGTCGTACTGGCCCGCTTCCGCCGGTCAGCGCCACATCGGGGACCGCTCGATCTCCCCGCAGAGTCATCCCGTCGGCATCAGAAGGCATGACAGCCTCCTTGCCCAGGATGATTGCGCGTCAGCATGTGGTGCGACGGTGCCACTGCCCAGTTGCGTGGCTCTGGTGGCCAGCCCATTCCCCCGGCCGATGCGGAACCGGGTCCCGGGCCCGACTGGCCACGTTATACAGCCCCAGCGCCAGCATGACGTCGGAGACCATCACCCCCGCGCCCAGAACGGCCTGCACCCCAGCGACGCTCGACATGGCCACGAACACGGCGACCGGACGCCGACGGCGCAACAGGTACAAGCCGCACAAGCCTGCCGAGATCACCAGACCGACCGTCCACCAGGAACTACCTACCGCCGCACTGGCATGAGCCTATCGATCGAAGACGGCCAGCAATGAGGCCCCGCCGGCTCAGTGCAGGATCAGCTCGATCCGCTGGAACGACTTGACGTCGGAGTAGCCGGTGGTGGCCATCGACTGGCGGAGCCCGCCGACCAGATTCATGGTGCCGTCGGGAATCCGCGACGGCCCGTTGACCACCTCCGCCAGCGTGCCCACCGAGTCGAAACGCACCCGTTCGCCGCGCGGCAGGGTGCCGTGCCAGGCCTCGGAACCCCAGTGCCAGCCCTGCCCGGGAGCCTCCTTCGCCCGTGCCAGCGGCGATCCGACCATCACGGCGTCGGCCCCGCAGGCGATCGCCTTGGCGATGTCACCGGACCGCCCCACCGATCCGTCGGCGATGACGTGGACGTAGCGCCCGCCGGACTCGTCCATGTAGTCGCGCCGGGCCTCGGCCACATCGGCGATCGCCGAGGCCATCGGCACCTCGATGCCCAGCACCTGGCGGGTGGTGTGGGCCGCCCCGCCGCCGAACCCGACGAGGACGCCGGCCGCGCCGGTGCGCATCAGGTGCAGGGCCGTCTGGTAGGTGGCGCAGCCGCCCACGATGACGGGCACGTCGAGGTCGTAGATGAACTTGCGCAGGTCGAGCACGTCGGAGCGGTCTGATACGTGCTCGGCCGAGACGGTGGTGCCGCGGATGACGAAGAAGTCCACCCCGGCCTTCTCCACGACGTCGGCGAACTGGGAAGCGTTCTTCGGCGACAGCGACCCTGCCACCGGGACCCCGGCCGCCCGGATCTGAGACATCCGCTCGGTGATGAGCTCCTTCTTGATCGGTTCGGCGTAGATCTCCTGCATCCGGTGGGTCGCCGCCAGCGGGTCGTCGATGCCGGCGAGTTCCTCCAGCAGGCCGCTCGGGTCCTCGTACCGGGTCCACAGGCCCTCGAGGTTGAGCACGCCCAGTCCGCCGAGCCGTCCGAACTCGATGGCGGTCCGGGGGCTCATCACCGAGTCCATCGGAGCCGCCATGATCGGGAAGTCGAAGGTGAGGGCGTCGATCCGCCAGTCGAGGCTCACCTGATCGGTGTCCCGGGTACGCCTGGAGGGCACGATGGAGACGTCGTCGAGTCCGTAGGCCCTCGTCGCGCGCTTGCTTCGTCCGATGTCGTACATGTTTCCTTTCCTGCCGGCCCCTTCGGACCGCCGCGGCCTCAGCGGCCGGAGTAGTTGGGGGCCTCGACAGTCATCTGGATGTCGTGCGGGTGGGACTCGCGCAGGCCGGCGGAGGTGATTCTCACGAAGTGGCCCTTGGCGTGCATCTCGTCGATGTTGCGCGCGCCGGTGTAGAACATGGCTTGGCGCAGCCCGCCGACCAGCTGGTACGCCACGTTGCCGAGCGGCCCCCGATAGGCCACCTGGCCCTCGATGCCCTCCGGGATGATCTTGTCGTTGGAGGAGACGTCGCCCTGGAAGTAGCGGTCCTTGGAGTAGGACAGCTTCTCCCCGCGCGCCGACATGGCACCCATCGATCCCATGCCGCGGTAGCTCTTGAACTGCTTGCCGTTGATGAAGACGAGGTCCCCGGGGGACTCCTCGCATCCGGCCAGCAGGGAGCCGAGCATGACGGTGGAGGCCCCGGCCACGATGGCCTTGGCGATGTCGCCGGAGTACTGAAGGCCGCCGTCGCCGATCACCGGCACGCCGTGGGGCCGTGCGGCCCGGGTGGCGTCGACGATGGCGGTCACCTGGGGCACGCCGACGCCGGCCACCACCCGGGTGGTGCAGATCGATCCGGGCCCGATGCCGACCTTGACGCCGTCGGCCCCGGCCTCGCACAGTGCCCTGGCGCCCTTGTAGGTGGCGATGTTGCCGCCGACGATGTCGACCCCGGCGGCCCGCTTCTCGTGCTTGAGCCGGGCGATCATGTCGAGGACGCCCTGGGTGTGGCCGTGCGCGGTGTCGACGACGATGAGATCGACGCCTTCCTCCACCAGGGCCATGGCCCGCTCCCACGAGTCCCCGAAGAACCCGATCGCTGCGCCCACCCGCAGCCTGCCCTGGGGGTCCTTGGTGGCCCGGGGGTACTGGTCGGACTTCACGAAGTCCTTGAGGGTGAACAGCCCCTTGAGCCTGCCGTCGGAATCGACCAGGGGCAGCTTCTCGATCTTGTGGGCGGCCAGGAGCCTGAGGGCGTCGGCGGGGGCGGTGCCGACCGGGGCGGTCACCAGCGGCATCGCCGTCATGACGTCGCGGATCGGGCGGGCCGGGTCCTCCTCGAAGCGCATGTCCCGGTTGGTGATGATGCCCAGCAGGCGGGTGCGCTCGTCGACCACGGGGACCCCGGAGATCCGGTAGGTGTGGCACAGCTCCTCGGCCGCGGCGAGGGTGGCGTCGGGGCCGATGGTGATCGGCTCGTCGATCATGCCGGCCTCGGACCGCTTCACCTGGTCGACCATGTGGGCCTGGTCGGCGATCGACAGGTTGCGGTGCAGGATGCCCAGGCCTCCCTCGCGGGCCATCGAGACGGCCATCCGCGTCTCGGTGACGGTGTCCATCGCCGCGCTGACAAGGGGAATGGCGATCCGGATATTGCGGGACACCAGCGTCCCGGTGTCCACCTCGGAGGGGATGACGTTGCTCTCCACCGGCTGCAGAAGCACGTCATCGAAGGTCAGCGCCAGGGGCGCGATCTCCTCGAGGGGGCTGCGTCCGGGGTCCGCGGCGGACATCCCGCTGTCATCAGGAACGCGATCACTCATGGGCGGCCTTTCACCTGGGGTGGTCGTCATCCTAGTCCTGAGGCGCCGCCCGCCTCGACCCTCTCACCGGCCCTCATCGGGTCTCCGGAGGCGGCCGCGGCCACCGACTCCCACCATTGATGCCCCCGGGCCGGAAGCCATACCACCAGCCAGGTCAGGATCGCGACGGGAAGTGCGAGGAAGGGTGAGGAGAACCACTGCAGGAAGCACAGCCCGGAGCCCAGAACGCCGGCCACGACCAGGCCGGCGGTGAGACGCCTGGTCAGCGGAGTGAGGCTGAGAACGGCCAGCGCCCCGATGAGATACCAGGGCTGCAGGCTCGCCCCGCAGATCGCGAAGGCGGCGAGGGCAGCCGCCTGGAGTGCCAGCGGCCGGCTGCCGGCCGCCGCCCGGTACCCGGGTACAGGACCCCATCGGGCCCAGCACCAGATGATCGCCGCGGCCGTGAGCACCAGGCTGATCGTCGTGGCGGGTCCGACGAGCCGGGCAACCGGGATTCCGGTCCATCCGATCACCTGGACCGTCATCGCGATGAGTGAGTCGCTGGTCACCGAGGCCGGGGTCCCGGCGGTGTCGTTGAGCCACCCCAGCCCGAGCCCGCCGATGGCCGACACCCCTGTGAAGACCGCGATCGCGGCCACGGCCCCGGTCAGGGTGCGCCCGACCAGGGCCCGCCAGGTGTCGCGTCCGCCATCGGTCACCACCTGCCGGTGCACCAGTGCCACCAGCCCCAGGCCCGCCAGCACCCCGGGCTGCTTGATCGTCCCCGCCAACCCGACCAGGGCTCCTCCTGCCAGCAGGCCGAGCCACGGCCGTCGTGCCCGGGCCAGTGACCACCCGGACCACAGGGCGACCAGGGCGATGGCCACCTGGAGGCCGTCGTTGTGTGCCCCGCCGATGATGTTGAGCAGCACGAGAGGGTTGGTGACGATCAGCCACAGGGCCAGCTGAGGGTCCGCCCCGGTCATCCGGGCCATCCGGGCCACCGCCACGGCGATGACGACCATCGCCACCACCGCCGGAATGCGCATCGCCAGGATCGACCAGTAGGGATGGTTCGCCGCCAGGGCGGTCATGGCCGCCTGGATCCACAAACTGCCCGGCGGGTAGACGGCCGTGGTGCCGCTCCAGTGCCAGTCGACATGGGCGGCCATCGGGCCGGCCTGCCCCTGGGCCACCAGGTAGGGGTTGTGCCCGTGGGCCAGCAGCCAGCCCTGAGCCGCGTAGGCCCAGGAGTCCTGGCTGAGCATCGGCCGGGTGACGAGCATGGGTGTCGACCAGCATGCCGCGGTGAGCCCGCGTCGGCTCTTCAGCGAGGCCGAGCGCAACCATGCCGTCAGGAGCAACACCAGGCCGAGCAGGCCGAGCAGCCAGGGTCCGATCTGGATGCCGTGAAGCTGTTCGGGATGGCCCGGCTCCTCGTCCAGCCACGCCCACCAGGCCATCAGTCCCGACCCGGCGAAGCCGACCGCGAGGACCTCGACGAGGCGGCGTCGGCGGGCAGTCAGGGGCATGCGGATCCTCCAGTCAGTGGCCCGGCCCACACTATCGGTGCCCGGAACGCGAATCGGCCCCGGCAGCAGCCGGGGCCGATCTCAGAACCTCAGAAGAGGTTCATGACTCACTTCTCGTCGTCATCCTCGGGCTTGTCCACCACCAGGGTCTCGGTGGTGAGCAGCAGAGAGGCGATCGAGGCGGCGTTGGCCAGCGCGGAGCGGGTGACCTTCACCGGGTCGATGACGCCGTCGGCGATGAGGTCGACGTACTCGTCGGTCCTGCCGTTGTAGCCGTGCCCGGGCTCCAGCTCGGCGACCTTGGAGACCACGACATAGCCGGGCTCCCCGCCGTTCTCGGCGATCCAGCGCAGCGGCTCGCGCACGGCCTTCTCGACGATCTGGACTCCGGCCTTCTCATCGCCGGTCAGGCCGAGGCCGCCGGAGAGCACGCGGGCTGAGTGGACGAGAGCCGAGCCGCCGCCGGCGACGATGCCCTCCTCGATGGCCGCGCGGGTGGCCGAGACGGCGTCCTCGATGCGGTGCTTCTTCTCGTTGAGCTCCACCTCGGTGGCGGCACCCACGCGGATGACGCAGACCCCGCCGGCGAGCTTGGCGATCCGCTCCTGGATCTTCTCGCGATCCCAGTCGGAATCAGAGGCGTCGTACTCGGCGCGCAGCTGGGCCACACGACCGGCGACGTCCTCGGTGGAGCCGGCGCCGTCGACGATGGTGGTGTCGTCCTTGGAGACGACCACCTTCTTGGCGCGGCCGAGCACCTCCAGGCCCACCTGGTCGAGCTTGAGGCCGACCTCGGGGGCGACGACCTGGCCGCCGGTGAGGGTGGCGATGTCCTGCAGCATGGCCTTGCGGCGGTCGCCGAAGGCCGGAGCCTTGACGGCCACCGAGTTGAAGGTGCCCTTGATCTTGTTGACGACCAGGGTGGACAGGGCCTCCCCGTCGACGTCCTCGGCCACGATGAAGAGCGTGCCGCGAACCCCGATGACCTTCTCCAGCAGCGGCAGGAGATCGTTCATCGACGAGATCTTGCCGGAGTTGATGAGGATGTAGGGGTCCTCGAGCACGGCCTCCATGCGGTCCTGATCGGTCACCATGTACGGGGACAGGTAGCCCTTGTCGAACTGCATGCCCTCGGTGAACTCGAGCTCGGTGCCGAAGGTCTGGGACTCGTCAACGGTGATGACGCCGTCCTTGCCCACCTTGTCGAAGGCCTCGGCGATGAGCTCGCCGATCTGCTCGTCACGGCTGGAGATGGTGGCGACGCTCGCCATGTCGGCGGTGGTCTCCACAGCGCGCGAGATGGACTTGAGCTCGTCGACGACGGCGGTGACCGCCTGATCGATGCCGCGCTTGAGCCCGACCGGGTTGGCCCCGGAGGCGACCGCGCGAAGACCCTCATGGACCAGGGACTGGGCCAGCACCGTGGCGGTGGTGGTGCCGTCGCCGGCCACATCGTTGGTCTTGGTGGCGACCTCCTTGGCCAGCTGGGCGCCGAGGTTCTCGTACGGATCGGTGAGGTCGACCTCCTTGGCGACGGTCACGCCGTCGTTGGTGATGGTCGGTGCACCGTACTGCTTGTCGAGGACGACGTAACGGCCCTTGGGGCCCAGCGTCACCTTGACGGTGTTGGCGAGGGTGTCGACGCCGCGCTCAAGGGAGCGGCGGGCCTCCTCGTCGAACTGAAGCTGCTTGGCTGCCATGTATCAGCGCCTCACTTCTCGACGATCGCGAGGATGTCGCGGGCGTTGAGGAGCAGGTACTCCTCGCCGTTGTACTTGACCTCGGTGCCGCCGTACTTGGAGAAGATGACGACGTCGTTCTCCTTGACGTCCATGGGGACACGGGTGCCCTTGTCGTCAACACGGCCGGGGCCGGCTGCGATGACGCGGCCCTCCTGCGGCTTCTCCTTGGCGGTGTCCGGGATAACGAGTCCGGAAGCGGTGGTCTGCTCGGCCTCGAGAGGCTGGACGAGGACGCGGTCCTCGAGCGGCTTGATCGTGGTTGCCACGTCAAGACCCCTTTCATGATGAAGACGAATCATTCGAATCACGCGCCTGGGGTTGCGAGCCCCGAGCTGCGAGCGGACCGCCGACGTCGCGGGTGCCACCGGTCCGTTGGCACACTCCCTAGGAGAGTGCCAACAAGAAAAGTACACCGGCGTTAGCACTCCTTCAACCCGAGTGCCAGAGACCGGCGTGCGGCCGTCACCTGGTGCCCGGTGCCGCGCCCTTCCCCCGGCGCTATGCCGATCCCCGCGAGGTGTCCGCGGAGTCGGACACAATGGCGTTCATGATCATCACCGTGAAGGGAACCTTCACGCTCAGCCTTCCGGCCGAACGTGGCACCGTGCGACTCACCTCCGGCGCGGAGGGGGACGACCGCGCAGTGGTCACCCGGGCGGCGACCGGCACGACCGAGGAGCTGCGGTACCAGCTCGTCGATCTCGAGGAGAGCGGCGCGGCCACCTGGTACTCGGTGGGGGCGCAGACCACCCAGGCCTGGCGACCGTACAACAGTGAGGGCATCGTGATGCCGATCCGTTATCGGACCTCGTCGGCGATCGAGGTGAAGTTCGCCGACTTCTCCGCCCTGTCGAGGTGGGGGACGCGGTGGGCCGAGACCCGCGGCCTGTCGGTCGATGAGGTCGAATGGACCCTCACCGAGAAGACCCGCGACCGGGTGGCCGATGAGGTGCTCACCGGGGCGGTGCGCGACGCCACCCACCGCGCGGAGGTGCTGGCGAAGGCCGCCGGGCAGCAGACTCCGCGGGCGCTGGCGGTCGCCGATCCCGGGCTGCTGAACGATGTGTCCGCAGTCGCGCCCGGAGGCGACCTCGAACCCGCGGGGTACCGCGCCCGGGCGATGGCCGCGACGGGGGCTCCCGGGGGCGAGTCGGTGAAACTCTCCCCCGCCGACATCGCCGTCAGTGCCACCGTGCACGCCCGGTTCCAGGTGTGAGCCCTCAGCCCTCGACCCGACGGGCCACCAGGGCCCGGGCGCCCTCGCTGGTGGGCATGAGGATGAATGTGGCACGGTTCGGACCCCTGGGCCGCAGCCTGCGCCGCAGCGCCGCCGGATCGACGTCCAGACCGCGCACCTTGATCTCCAGAGTGCCCACCCGGTGCTCGCGCACCCAGGACCGCAGGACCTTCTCCGCCAACGGCATCTCCGCGAGGATCCGGAACCAGGTGAGCCAGGGCGAGGCCACCGGCTCGGGGGCGAGCAGATAGGCGATCCCCGGGGCCGGAAGGTGCACGTCGGCGCCGGACGCAGCGGCTCTCATGGCCCGGGCACGGATCACCGCGGGATGGGGCTCGGCGAGGTGATCGGCCACCGGTCCGGTGCTCAGCGCCGGCTCTCCTCCCAGCAGGGTCAGAGGCGCTGAGGGGTCCTCCCCCACCAGGACGGCGCTGTGCCGAGAACCACCGGATCCAGACTCGGTGCCGGACCACAGGGCGGCCTCCACGAGGTCGCGCCGGTGCCCGACCCAGTCGACCCTCACGCCCTCGGGGAGAAGCTCCCTTGGCACGCCGGGGCCGAGTTTGACCACGGTCGTGAAGGGCCCGGCCAGCATCTGCCGGACGAACCCCCAGGACGGTCGGATGTCCTCGATCCGCCAGCTGCGCCCTCGTCCGGTGCGGCGGGCCGGGTCGAGCATCACGGCGGTGGCTGCGGCACCCGCCATCAGTTCGTCAGCCAGGGCCTCCACGTCGCCGCACAGCACTCGGGCGCCGGGCAGATTGAACCGGGCGAGTTCTGCGACCGCGGGATCGATCTCGACGGCGGTGACCTCCAGGCCCGCGTCCAGACAGGCGCGCGAGTCGGCTCCGCATGCGCAGCCCAGATCGACGACGCGCCTGATTCCGGCCTGTCTGAGGCGGGCGGCGCGCCAGGCCGACACCGGGCCGCGGGTGGCCTGCTCCAGGCCATCGCGGGTCCACATCATCTGGGCGCCCGCCGGACCGATCTTGTCGACGGCCCGGCTGCGCAGCGAGACCTGGTCCAGTGCAGCAGCCGCCAGATCCGGATCGAACCGGGAGCGCAGGCGCGTCGCGGCGCCCAGCGAGTCGGGGTCGGTCTCGGCGCGTGCCGCATCCAGGGCCTCGGCTCCCTCGGCCGAGGTGAGTCGCCGTGCCAGATCCGGATCCATGGCCTCAGCCTATGGCGCTGCTCCGGCCCCCAATGTGGCGCACACAGGCATCCGGAGGGGGAACCAGCCGGATCGCGCCGCCTGACGCCACATTGGGGATCGCCGGGGAGCAACATCACAACAGGGTGCGGCTCCACCCGGTGGGGCGGCCGTTCTCGTAAGGGATGCAGCCGTGGAACTGATGAACGGCCTCGTCGAAGACGAGTGGCAGGAAGAACCGGTCCCCCTCCCACATCGGGAGCTCGGACAGTCGGTCGATGCGCTCCCAGCTCAGCGGCCCTTCGGCGTTGGCGTCGGGGATGTCTCCGTGCCAGGAGTCGATGACGAAGATCAGCCCGAAATGGTCCTCGCCGTGGCGCCCGAAGCCGGGCCACGAGACGGTGCCGCGCAGCGACATCGAGTCCACCTCGATGCGGGCCTCCTCGCGCAACTCCCGGCGCATCCCGGACGCCGCGTCCTCGCCGGGCTCCACCTTGCCTCCCAGCCCGTTGTACTTGCCGAGCTGGTCGTCATCGGGACGGGCCACCCGGTGCACCATGAGCACCCGCTCGCGGTCGGGATGGAGCACGAATCCGAGGGTCGTCAGAACCGGAGTCATCATGGCCCCCCAGTCTGCCCCAACAGGCCCGGACCTCAGGAGATTCCTCACCCGGCAGCTCTGTCGTCAGGCCGCAGCACGCCTATCCTGGGGGCAGGACCGAACGCTGAGATGTCGCGTGCGCCAATGGTGTCGGGCAAGGGTGCATGGCGATGGTGTACGCCAGTGGTGGACAGGGGGTGACAACGATGAGAGCCCAGGACACGACCCGGCCCCCGGCGGTGGCCGGATTCTTCTACCCCGCCGATCCCGTCGAACTCGCCGGGACGATCGACCGGCTTCTGGCCTCGACGGACTCCGATGAGGAGGAGATCGATCCCGTTCTCCTGCGGGGGCTGATCGTCCCGCACGCCGGCTACGTCTACTCCGGGCAGGTCGCCGCCCACGGCTACCGGCTGCTCGCCCGCCTCGCCGTGCAGCGCCCGCCCCGCCGGATCGCCGTTCTTGGCCCCACCCACCGGGTCGCGATCAGCGGCCTGGCACTGCCGGCCACCTGCCGCTACGCCACGCCGCTGGGCGTCTGCCCCGTGGACGCGTCGGGGCTGGACGGCCTTGCCCAGGTGAGCGTGCATGCCGCCACCCATGCCGAGGAGCACTCGCTGGAGGTGCAGATCCCCTTCATCCAACGGATCCTCGGTGACGTGCCGATCACGCCACTGGCGGTGGGCCTGGCCGAACCCGGCTCCGTCGCCCAGGTCATCGAGAAGCTGGCGGCCGATCCCGACACATTCATCGTCATCAGCTCCGACCTGTCCCATTATCACGCCCACGACCAGGCCCGGCGCCTGGATGACCGCACGATCTCCCGGATCCTCGACCGGCAGGACACGATCTCCGCCGACCGGGCCTGCGGGGCCTATCCGCTCAACGGCATGCTGCACGCCGCCCGGCAGCTCGGCTGGCTCACGCACATCTTGGCCAGGGCCACCTCCGCCGACACGGCCGGGGACCCCTCGCGGGTCGTCGGCTACGCGTCCCTGGCGCTCACCACCGAGGCCTCGTCATGAGGCGGCGATCCCCCATCCACCACGAAGGCACCGCACGATCCGGCCTCCCCGCCGAAGCCGGCGCCTGGCTGCTGCCGGCGGCCCGCTCATCCATCGCCGCGCACCTGGGAGCGCCGGTCGAACCGCCCCCGACCCCCGCATGGGCGCAGAGCGAGGGCGCCTGCTTCGTGACCCTGACGGTGCGCGACGACGACAGTCTGCGCGGCTGCATCGGATCTCTGCGGGCATGGCGTCCACTGGCCGCCGATGTCGCCGGCAATGCGGTGGCCGCGGCCACCCGGGATCCTCGGTTCCCCGCCGTGACCCGGCGCGAACTCGACGGACTCCGTGTTGAGATCTCGGTGCTCTCGGCGCCCGAACCACTCGAGTTCGTCGACCAGGCCGATCTGGCGCACCGGCTGCGCCCCGGCATCGATGGCGTGATCCTGTCCTGGCGCGCCCATCGCGGCACCTTCCTGCCACAGGTGTGGGAGGAACTCCCCGATCCTGCCCGATTCCGGGACCAGCTCAAGCGCAAGGCGGGGCTGCCCGCGGACTGGTGGGACGACGACGCCGACATCGAGCGCTACACCGTCGCGGCATGGAAGGAGCCCTGAGATGACGCCCAGCACCGGAACCGTTCAACAGCAGACGAACGCCGCGAAGTGGTGGCACCGGCTCGACGACGGACGGATACAGTGCGACCTGTGCCCCCGCAACTGCCGTCTGCGCGACGGCCAGCGCGGGTTCTGTTTCGTGCGGCTGCGCGAGGATGACCACATGGTGCTGGACACCTACGGCCGCTCCTCGGGGTTCTGCCTGGACCCGATCGAGAAGAAGCCGCTGGCGCACTTCCACCCGGGCACCCCGGTGCTGTCCTTCGGCACCGCCGGCTGCAATCTGGGCTGCAAGTACTGCCAGAACTGGGAGATCTCCACCTCGCGGCAGTTCGACACCCTGGCGGCCGAGGCCGGCCCCGATGTGATCGCCGAGGCCGCGGAGAACTGGGGAGCCAGGTCGGTGGCCTTCACCTACAACGACCCGGTCATCTTCGCCGAGTACGCCATCGATGTGGCTCGGGCCTGCCGCGCACGCCGGATCGAACCGGTGGCCGTGACGGCCGGGTACATCAGCGATGACGCCCGGGCGGAGTTCTTCGCGCCGATGGCGGCGGCGAATGTGGATCTGAAGGGGTTCACCGACGATTTCTACCGCCGTGTCACGGGCGGACGGCTGGCCACGGTGCTGGATACCCTGACCTATCTGGTCCATGAGACCGAGGTGTGGACCGAGATCACCACCCTGGTGATCCCCGGCCACAACGACTCCGATGAGGAGCTCGCTCGGATGTGCGCCTGGATAACCCGGGAACTCGGCCCCGACGTGCCGCTGCACTTCTCGGCCTTCCACCCCGACAACCGGATGCTCGACGTCGCCCCCACCCCGCCGTCGACGCTGCGCCGCGCCCGCCAGATCGGGACCGACGCCGGACTGCACTTCGTCTACACCGGCAATGTCCACGACCGGGACGCCGACACGACCTGGTGTCCCGGCTGCGGGGCCGCGCTCATCGTGCGGGACTGGTACCAGATCATCGACTACCGGCTGACTTCCGACGGGTGCTGCCCGGACTGCGGGCTGTCGATCCCCGGACGCTTCGACCGGGAGCCCGGCGACTTCGGACGCCACCGGATCCCCATCAACATCTGAACGGGCCCGCCGCCCCCCTGCCTCAGCTCAGCCGAGCACATCCCATTCGGGCAGGACGATCGGTTCGGCGGCCCACTGAGCCCTGGCGGCCTGCGAGAGGCGCTCGGGGGCGACGACGACCTGGAAGACGTACTCGTCGAACCAGGAGTCGTCCATGGTGAAGAATCCCTTCCTCCCCACCTCATCGCCCCAGGAGTTCTCGACCCGCCAGCGGCGCGGCGCCCCGTCGACCAGATCGACCCCGACCAGTGTCATGGCGTGGGTGGGCGAGATCTCCCGCATCCTCATCCGCTCTGCCTTGGTCATGGACAGGTCCACCCCGTAGAGGGCGTCGTAGTCATGGAGTCGGGCGTCCCAGATCCCGGCGTCCTTGTCGAACTGGCGCTTGACGTCACAGCTGAACCAGACCGGTTCGCCGTCTCGGATCGCCGCAACCGCGGCTGCCTTGAGGTCCTCCAGCGGGGCGCTGAGGTGGGCGTAGGGAGTACCGCCCTCCAGGTAGGGGGTGTGGTCGATGACGTACTTGCGACCCACCGGATTCTCCGAGCGGGGGTCGTGAGCCAGGGTGAGGTAGCCGTACATCGCGTCCGGAACCACCTTCTTCGCGAACTCCACCGGCGTCATCTCGCCCTCGCTGTGGAAGGCCTTGTCCTTGTCGCGGTACTGCCAGGTGAAGGATGCCGGCGGGGTGCCCAGGTGGATCGCCAGCACCCGGTAGACGTCGCTCATCGCCTGGCTGCGTAGGATCTCGATCCGCTCGGCCCCCTCCATCGGGTCGGAATCGGTGGCGGCCCGCCGGATCCCCAGCACCGCACGTCGCAGCACGGTGGACAGGGCCCGGTTGAGCTGGGCGGTGTTGCCGGCGGACTCGGTGTCGGGCATCGCCCAGGCGGGCACCAGCCCGTACTTGGCCACGAGATCGAGGAACTGCGGCCAGTACCCGCCGTCGTCGGCGGTGTGCTCGAGGATGGTGCGGACCTCCTCGTCGTCCAGGTCGTGATCGGCGACCGCGACGGCCCTGACCAGAATGTGGTTGGCCTTCTCCAGCTTGTCGTGGAAGGCCACGAAATTCTGGGAGAGGGCGAGGTCCTCGAGGTTGAGGCTCTTGATGAGCCGGGCGCGCAGCACGTTGAGTCCGGCGAACTCCCAGCAGCGTCCTGAATGCTTCTGGTCGGTGACCGGCCAGGCGTCGAGCCTCTCGGAGACGGACTCGTCGAGGCGGTTGACGACGTCGCGGTCCAGGCTGACCTTGTCGGCGCCGGTGCCCGTCACCGCATTCTGGACGATCCGCCCCACCGGATCGGTGGAGAAGGCCCGGCGCTGCTGCGAGGCGAAGGCGGGATCGAGGTCGCTGCGAGTCATGAGGGCTCCCGGGTCGGTGACAGGGTCAGCCATTCACTGTGCCACCGTCACCGGCGACCCACAACGCGAGCGGTCCACAACAGATCCTGCAGCAGCTCAGACCAGGACCGTGGTGACCGGAAGTCCCGAGTCGGCGCCGATGTCCATCGACGAGGGCCGCAGCCCCGCCGTGACCACCTGGGCCCCCAGCGCGGCGATCATCGCGCCGTTGTCGGTGCACAGGCCCGGGCGGGGACGGCGCAGCTCGACGCCGGCGGCCTCCATCCGCTCGGCCAGCAGCGTCCGCAGCCGCGAGTTGGCGGCCACCCCTCCCCCGATGAGGAAGTGCTCCAGGCCGTACTCCCGGCACAGGTCGACGGCCTTGGCGGTGAGGACGTCGGCGACGGCCTCCTGGAAGCTGGCGGCGACGTCGTCGACGGGCACCGCGCGCCCGGCCCGCTGCTCGGTCTCCACCCAGCGCGAGACGGCGGTCTTCAGGCCGGAGAAGGAGTAGTCGAAACGGTGCTTCGCCATGTCGTGGCGGGCGGTCAGCCCGCGCGGGAAGCGGATCGCGGTCGGGTCGCCCTGGGCGGCGGCCCGGTCGATGACCGGGCCCCCGGGGTAGGGCAGGCCGAGCAGCCGGGCGACCTTGTCGTAGGCCTCGCCGGCGGCGTCGTCGATGGTGGATCCGACCTCGGTGATGCCGTCGGCGATCGAGGTCACCTTCAGCAGCGAGGTGTGGCCGCCGGAGACCAGCAGGGCTCCGCAGGGCATCGGCAGGTCGCCGTGCTCCAGCAGATCGACGGCCACATGGCCGGCCAGATGGTTGACGCCGTAGAGGGGCTTGCCGAGCCAGCCCGCCAGGGCCTTGGCGGCCGACAGGCCCACCACCAGGGCGCCCATCAGGCCCGGTCCGGCGGTGACGGCGATGCCGTCGAGCTCGGACAGGTCGATGCCGGCCTTCTCGGTGGCCGCCTCGAGCACCGGCACCATGGCCTCCAGGTGGGCGCGGGAGGCCACCTCGGGCACCACGCCGCCGAAGCGGATGTGCTGCTCCATCGAGGAGGCGACCTCGTTGGCCAGCAGCTCGTTGCCGCGCACAATGCCCACACCGGTCTCGTCACAGGACGACTCGATGCCCAGGATGAGCGGTTCAGACATGATTCTCCTCAGTTCTGGCGGGCCCCTCGGGGCTCGCGGGTTCTCCGGCCGGCAGCGGCGCCGACATCACCAGGGCGTCGCGGCCAGGGCCGTAGTAGCCGGGTCTTCTCGAGATGGTGGTGAAGCCGTGGGAGCGGTAGAGGCGCAGCGCCGCGACGTTCTCGTCGTGGGTCTCGAGGATCATCCGCCGGGCTCCCCGACCGGCGGCCCATCTCATGCCGGACTCGAGCAGGTCGCCTGCCAGACCGGCCCCGCGGGCTGCGGGAAGCACCATGATGCGGTCCAGATCGCAGGTCTCGGCCACGTGATGGAAGTCGGCGACGCCGAGGGCGCGGTCATCGTCGACCTCGATGAGCACCAGCCTTCCGGTGACGGCCCGGGACTCCGCGGCGGCGTCCAGATCGGCCTGCCAGGCGGTCGGGCTCCACGCCGTGCGCCGGCCCTTCGACCAGTCGCCGAAGCTCTCGAGCTCCACGCCCATCACCCGGTCCAGATCCGCCGGTCCGGCCGCACGCATCGTCATCGTCGGCTCATCCGCGCAGCGCCGCAGGCAGCGTCAGCCGGGCGGGAGTCAGGGTCGCCTTGCGGGTGGTGGGCACGGTGGCGTCGGGGTCGCGCAGGTACAGCGGCTCGAGGCCGACATCGGGCATCCGGGTCCAGGAGGCGGCCAGCACCCCGGCGTCCAGCTGCTCGGGGGCGCCCTCGGCGGGGGTCATTCGGCGGGCCGGGCAGCCCGGCCCGCCGACGGCCACTCCCTGCGGCAGAGCATCGGGGGAGCTGACGTGGGGGCCGTCCAGACGCTGCCCGGCGGCGTCGTAGCGGGCCCAGTAGAGCTCGTGGCGGCGGGCGTCGGTGGCGACGACGAATCCGCCCGCGGGGGCGGTACCGGCGTCGGCCCACTGCCGGGCCAGGATGTCGAGGCTGCACACCGGGTGCAGCTCGGTGCCGGCCAGATGGGCCAGCATGCGCGCGGTGACGATGCCGACCCGAAGCCCGGTGTACGGGCCGGGGCCGACGCCGACGCTCACCTCGCAGATCTCGCCGACCGCGATCCCGGCCTGCGCGCAGGCCTGCTCGACCAGCGGCATGAGCCTTTCAGCGTGGGCCCGCGGGTTGTCGTCGCGCAGCGCGATGACCCGGTCGCCGCGGGCCAGGCCGACGCAGACCGCGGTCGAGGTGTCGACGCCGAGGGTCCACCCCGTCGTCAGATCCGATGTGTGTGCCGTCATGACTGTTCTCCTCCGCGGAACTCCTCGTCGGCCTCGTCGCCCGTCTCAAGGGCGGTCAGGATGCCCAGGTCGACTCCCTCCCACCGGGTGCCGACCGGCTCCAGGTAGACGATCCGGGTGTCGTCGGCGGGATCCCCCGACCGACGGATGTCAAGACTGAGGTAGGAGCGCTCGAGTTCCTCGGCGATCCCCGCCCCCCATTCGACCAGCGTGACGGACTCGTCCATGGTCTCGTCCAGATCGAGATCCACCAGCTCGGCCAGGGAGCCGAGGCGGTAGGCGTCGACGTGGACGAATCCGGGCCGCCCGCCCGTCCCGGCATGGCGGCGCACCAGGACGAAGGTCGGGGAGATCACCGGCCCCTCGACGTCGAGCCCGGCACCGATCCCCTGGGCCAGAGTGGTCTTGCCCGCCCCCAGATCGCCGGAGGCCACCACGACGTCCCCGGCCCGCAGGATCGTGGTGAGCGCCCGGCCGAGATCGCGCATGTCCTCGGCGGTGGGCACCTCGACCCTCACCGGCAGCCTGCGCATCAGGTCGGCTGCGTCGGCGCGGAACCCGTGCTCGCGCAGCCTCGCCAGGAAGGCGCTGCGATCACCGGGATGGGTGCTCCACGGCTTGACGCGCAGGTCGGGGGAGCCCAGGTCGGTGGCCAGTTGGGCCGCCCCCTCGACCATCGAGACCTCGATGACGGCATGAGCGACGTCGGGGACGACCATGATCGCTGTCACGGCAGCATGACCCTCGACGTCGGACAGCCTCAGCACGCCGACCGTACGGTCGTCCTGGTCGGCCGCGACGCACAGGTCATGGCCGAGCCAGGTATCGGGGCTCCCGGCGTCCAGGACCCCGCCCAGCGTCGCGGCCACGGCCGCGACATCCTCAGGCCCGCCGATTCTCAACTGCACCTCGCCCGAGGGCGCCGGTGTGTTCTCCACCATTTTCACGTCTGGTTACCCTACCGCCGGTCCGCCTCGATCCGTCACGAGCGGGACGGCTCACCAGGTGTCATTGCCGGAGCGGCCGTACTTCTTCTGCTCCCCCTCGCGCGAGCCGTGGTCGTGATCCGCGCGCCTGTCTCCGTGGGAGCCCCGGCCGCCGCGCCCGCCGCCGTAGGAGCCCCGGCCACCGCGGTAGCCATGGCTGTTGCCGTGACCACGATGGCCGTCGTACTGTCCGCCGCGACGCGCCTTGCGCGACTTCTGCGGACGGGGCGCCACCAGGGCGTCGTAGTCGGCCTGCGAGATGGGCTCCCCGCTGACCGGGGAGCACTCGGCGATCCGGGCGACCGTCTCGTCCCCGAGATGGGCCTGGGTCTGGACCGGGGTGACTCCCGCACCGTGGAAGAGGCGGGTCATCGACCGGCGCTGATGAGGCAGCACCAGGGAGACGACGGCACCGTCATGGCCGGCCCGGGCGGTGCGCCCGGATCGGTGCAGGTAGTCCTTCGAGTTCATCGGCGGATCCACCTGCAGCACCATGCTGACGTCGTCGACGTCGATACCGCGGGCAGCGACGTCGGTGGCCACCAGGACCGGCAGACTGCCAGTCTTGAAGGCCGCGAGGACGCGGGCCCGGGCGCCCTGGGTGAGGCCGCCGTGCAGGGCTCCGGCCATCACGCCGGCGTCGCGCAGCTGCTCGGCCATCCGGGAGGCGCCGCGCTGGGTGCGGGCGAAGACGATGGTGTGGCCGGGACGGTTCGCGATCTCACACATCAGCTGCACCTTCTCGTGCGGCTTGATGTGGAAGGCGTGGTGGGTGGCGGTGGCCACCGACCCCCTCTCGGGATCGATCTCGTGGGTGACGGGATCGTGGAGGTAGCGCTTGACGAGCTTGCTGACCGCGTCATCGAGGGTGGCCGAGAAGAGCAGGTGCTGAGCCTGCCCCGGCACGGCATCCAGGATGGCCGAGACCGACGGCATGAATCCCATGTCGGCCATGTGGTCGGCCTCGTCGAGAACGGCCACCTCGACTCCGGACAGGTCGGCGTCACCGGTCTCCAGAAGATCCACCAGGCGCCCCGGAGTGGCGACGACGAGATCGACCCCCTTGCGGAAGGCCTTGGTCTGCGGGCCGTAGCCCATGCCGCCGGCGATGAGAATCGTCGACAGGCCCATCGAGGAGGCGAGCGGGCTCAGCACGTCGGCGATCTGCATGGCCAGCTCGCGGGTGGGCGAGAGGACCAGGGCGCGGGGACGGCGGTCCGGACGCTCGGCGGTGGCCAGCCGGGACATCACCGGGACGCCGAAGGCCAGGGTCTTGCCCGACCCGGTGGAGGCCCGTCCGAGCACGTCGCGCCCGGCGATGGCGTCGGGGATGGCGGCGATCTGGATGCGGAAGGGGGACTCGATCCCGGTGGCCTTCAGGGCCGCGACGATACGGTCGGGAACGCCCAGGGCCGAGAATCCGCCCTCGTGGTCGACGGTCGAGACGTCGAGATCGGTCAGCTCCTCGGCATGCCACTCCATCTGATCGGAGTCGGAGCCGTGATCCTCGAAGCGGTCGGAATATTCGCGGCGGTCGTACCCCTCGGAGTGCTCGCGGCGATCGTGCTGACGGTAGTCCCGCCGTCCCCCGCCACTGCGTCGGCCCTCCTCGCGGCGCTCGCCGAAGTCCTGGGAGCCGCGCCGGTCGCCGAGGTCCCGGGAGCCGCGGCGGTCGTCACGACCGCCCCCGGTGCTGTCGTCGTGCCCGCGGAAGGCCTCGGACCGCTCACCGCGGTACTCGCTGCGACGGTCGCGTGAGCGGCGACGGTCCTCCCAGTCGCGCTGGGAGCGGCGGTTGGCGCCTGTGCTCTCGCCCCGGCCGCCCCTGCGGCCGTTCCACTCGCCGTCACGGGACTTGTTCTGGCGATGGTCCTCCTGCCAGCCCTCACGGCGCGAATCGCCGTCGCGGCGGTCATCGCGCCTGTCCTCGTAGCGGCCGCGGCCCCTGGAGTCACGATCGGAGCGGTAGTCACGATCGGAGCGGTAGCCGCGGTCGGAACCGTATCCGCGGTCGGAGCGGTAGCCGCCGGAACGGCCCCCGCGATCGCTCCAGCGGTCGTCGCGACGTCCACCGCGGCGGTCGTCCTGACGATCGTCGGCGCGACGGTCCGCGCCGTCGCGGCGTCGGTCGTTCCAGTCCTGACGATCCTGGCGGTCGTCGGACTGCCAGGTCTGGAAGGTCCGGCCGTGCGAATCGGTGCGACCCCGTCCGCCGTCCCGGTAGTCCCGGCCCTTATCGCGGACGCCGCCGCCCTTGCGGGGCTTGTGGCCCTTGGCGGCGCGCTCGGCCGACGTCCAGCGCTTCTTGGGGGTGCCGTCGGCCTTGTACGACTTGGGCCTGCTGCTGCTCGAACTCATCTTCACCTCATGGGGATGCGGGCGCGCGACACAGGCCGGGCGTCCGCTCTGATCGGTACTGTCGACCTCGAGATCCCGCGATGGCACGGACTCGTGCGAGGACTGCTGGACGCAGTCCCCGAGCGAAGAGCTGCCGGGATGAGGGAGTGTCGCAGACGAAACCCGTCCGCACATGGCCCCGTGGATGGGGCGAATCGAGCAACTGAACGCATCATGGGCGCAAGTGTTCGCGCCGTGGTCAACCCGAGCAGCTTATCTCAATCGGTGCATTCGGTCCATTCGATGCCTGCCGGGCCGAACGCGAGCGATCCTCTCACCGCCCCGGACGCCGGAGCCCGTTCAGCTCGGCGTCATCCGGCCGGCTCGAAGGGTTCGCCCCTCCCGGTTACCATTCGAGGTGTGCGGGTAGCGATCATCTCGGAGTCGTTCCTCCCCCAGGTCAATGGGGTGACGAACTCCATTCTGCGAATTCTGGAGCATCTTCGTGCCCACGGTCACCAGGCCGTGGTGCTGGCTCCGGGCGATCCCGCCGAGGCCCCCCGCCAGTACGCCGGGTTCCCCGTCATCACCCTGTCCTCGGTGACCTGGCCGGGCTATCCCGACGTCCGGGTCTCGACGACCCCGCAGTGGACGCTCGAGCGCTACCTCAATGACTTCGGTCCCGATGTGGTGCACCTGGCCAGCCCGTTCATGATCGGCTACAAAGGGGCCCTGGCCGCAGCCACCCTCGGCATTCCCGCGGTCGCGATCTACCAGACCGACATCCCCAGCTACGCGGGACGCTACGGGCTGGGCCACCTGGAGTTCTACGGCTGGTACCGGGTGCGCCAGATCCACTCCCTGGTGGTCGCCACCTACGCGCCGTCGACCTACTCGCGCGACCAACTCGTCTCACACGGGGTGCCGCGGGTCGGGATCTGGGGCCGTGGCGTCGACAAGGTGCGGTTCGACCCGCAGAAGCGTTCCCCCGAGCTGCGGGAGCGGTGGGCACCGGACGGCGAGACCATCATCGGCTACATGGGACGCCTGGCCACCGAGAAGAGAGTCAAGGACATGGCCGCCCTGCGCGGCATTCCGGGGACCCGGATCGTCATCATCGGCCACGGCCCCGACCGGGAGGATCTGGAGAGGGAGATCCCCGAGGCCGTCTTCACCGGCGGCCTGACCGGGGAGGACCTGCCCCGTGCCCTGGCCTCGATGGACATCTTCTGCTCCACCGGTGAACTGGAGACCTTCTGCCAGGCGGTCCAGGAGGCGAAGGCCAGCGGTCTCCCGGTGATCAGCCCGCGACGGGGCGGCCCGATCGACCTCATCGATCCGTCACGCACCGGGTGGTTGTACGAGCCGGGCGACATGGCCGAGTTCCGCAGGCATGTCCAGGATCTGGCCGGAGATCCGTACAAGCGCGCCGCGATGGGGCGGGCGGCCCGCGCCTCGATCGAGAATCGCACCTGGGAGCACCTGTGCGGTGAACTCCTCGAGCACTACCGGGAGGCCGTCCGGGTGGGAAGCCTCAGCTCCGGGGCGGGATCCGCGACGGGAACTCAGCAGCTCGCGTGAACGAACCGGTCCGGGTCCGCGGACCGGCCCCCCAGGCTGACATGCCGGTCATCCCACCAGTCCGGCGATCGTCGAGGGGAACATGTCGGCGAGCTGATCGGGCGACCAGGGCCCTGGATTCAGGATCGCGGTGAGGGCCTGAAGGCTGGCTGCGCACACGGCTGCCTCCCGGGCCTCCATCCCGGTGGCCAGCAGGGTCCCGCACATGCCGGCGAGCACATCTCCCGAACCGGCCTGGCCGGTCCAGGCGGGTCCGGGAAGGGCCGCCACCACCTCCCCCGAGGGAGTCGCCACCCACTGGACCGATCCCTTGAGCAGCACCGTGGCGGCGAACATCCGGGCCCCCGCCAGACAGTGCCCACGCGGATCGTCCTCCACCTCGGAGCGGTCCACGCCGAGCATCCGGGCCAGCTCACCGGCGTGCGGGGTGAGCAGGCAGTTGCCGGGGATCCGGCGCGGCAGCACGGCCAGCGCGTCGGCGTCGACCACCACCGGCACGCCGTCGGCCAGGCGCCGGTCGAGCCGGGCGGCATTTTCCGCGGCCGGGCCCCAGCCCGATCCGACCACCCAGGCCTGCACCCGACCCTCGCCCAGAACCACACTCGGAGTCCGGGACACGACCCGGTCGCCGACATTGTCCGGGCCGGCGCAGCGCACCATCCCAGGACCGGTCCGCAGCGCCCCGAGAACACCCAGCACTCCGGCCCCCGAGTACTGCGCGGAACCGGTGTCCAGCCCGACGACGCCCCGGGAGTACTTGTCGGAACGCGGCCCGGGGACCGGCCACAGGTGCGCCACGTCCTCACGGGCCGTCACGTCATCGGCGTCGAGGACGTCCACGCCGATATCGGCCACCACCACCTCGCCGCAGCGCCGCGCCGCAGGATGCGTCAGGTGACACCACTTCCGGGAGGCGAAGGTGACGGTGGCGGCGGCGTGGACCGCCGTGGCGACCTGCCCTGAATCGGCCACCAGGCCCGACGGCAGATCGACCGCCAGGACCGGCGTGCCGGTCCGCTGCAGCCACTCGTCAGTACGCATGAGAATCCTGGGGATCCCGGGTCGCCCGCCGATACCGAGTACGGCATCGACAGCCAGGTCGTAGCGCTGGCGGAGGACGTCAGTGGGGGTGACCTGACGGCAACCGGCCGCCAGTGCGGCCCGCCAGCCCTCCGCGTGGGGGATGCCGAGCACCGAGAGGAGCTCGACCGAGCGGCCGGAGGAGGCGAGTTCGGCGGCGGCGAAGAGACCGTCCCCGCCGTTGTTCCCCCCTCCCACCATGACCAGTACACGTTGCCGGTCCGAGGTCGCGCCCAGCATCCGCTCGGCCTCCAGGGCCACCGCATGGGCGGCGACCTGCATCAGATCCTGTCCAGGGTGGGCGTCGAACCAGGTCTGCTCGGCAGCGCGCATCTGGTCGGCGGTGCAGACAGTGGTCATCGATCTCCTCGGTCAGGGCTCGGTCGGGGCGGGCGTGCCGTGCACCCCACCATATGCTGGGCCCCTCCGGGCAGTCAGGCCCGCTCGGCGACCACGAGAGCGACCGCCAGGCCTCCGTCGTGACTCAGCGACAGGTGGATCCTGTCGATGCCACGGCGCCGGGCCGCCTCACGGACGGAACCGTGCAGGCGGAACGCGGGCGCGCCCTTCTCATCGCCGACCACCTCGGCATCGTGCCAGCGCAGTCCCTCGCCACCGCCCAGGGCCTTGACCAGGGCTTCCTTGGCGGCGAACCGGGCCGCCTGGGACTCCGGTCGACGGTCGGCCTCGGCCGGGGTCAGGACCCTGGTCACGATGCCCGGATGGCGGCCCGTCGCAGCCTGCCACCGCGCCACATCACAGATGTCCACGCCGATTCCCACGATCACACCGCCATCCTGCCAGCCCGGCCGTCCCCGATGTGGCGCACAGCGGCCAGAACACTCCGGAACGGCCGGAGGACGTCATCTCGCGCCACATTGGGCACAAGGGCCCGCCGATCCACATTCGGATCGGCGGGCCCCATCAGCGATGAGCCGGGAAGGGTCACTCCACGGTGACCGACTTGGCCAGGTTGCGGGGCTGATCCACGTCGTGCCCCTTGGCGGTCGCCAGCTCGCAGGCGAAGGCCTGGAGGGGTACGGCGGCCACCAGCGGCTGGAGCAGGGTCGAGCACCTCGGCAGGGAGATGAGCATGTCGGCGAAGGCCGAGACGGCCGTGTCCCCCTCCTCGGCGAGCACGATGGTGCGTGCTCCACGGGCGCGGATCTCCTCGATGTTGGAGACCACCTTGTCGTGAAGCTGGTCGCGCCCCTCCGGGGGCACCACGACGAAGACCGGGGTGCCCTCCTCGACGACGGCGATCGCACCGTGCTTGAGCTCCCCGGCGGCGAACCCCTCGGCGTGCAGGTAGGCGATCTCCTTGAGCTTCAGCGCCCCCTCCAGAGCCACCGGGTATCCGACGTGACGGCCCAGGAAGAACACCGCATCCTCGTCGCGGGCCATCTTCCGGGCCAGTTCGTAGACCGGTTCGATCCCGTCGAGCACGCGCTGGATCTTGTCGGGCATGGACTCCAGCTCATCCACCAGGGCGCGGATCTCGTCGCCGTACTTCATGCCGCGGATCTGGGCGAGATAGAGCCCCAGGAGATAGCAGGCCACCACCTGGGTGAGGAATCCCTTGGTGGAGGCCACACCGATCTCCGGGCCGGCGTGGGTGTAGATCACCGCGTCCGACTCGCGCGGGATGGTGGCCCCGTTGGTGTTGCAGATGGCGATGACCCGGGCGTGCTGCTCGCGGGCGTGCCGGATGGCCATCAGGGTGTCGGCGGTCTCGCCGGACTGGGAGATGGTGATGACCAGGGTCATCGGGTCGATGATCGGATCGCGGTAGCGGAACTCACTGGCCAGTTCCACCTCGCAGGCCACCCGGGTCCAGTGCTCGATGGCGTACTTGGCGACCATCCCGGCGTAGAAGGCGGAACCGCAGGCCACGATGACGATCTTGTTGATCCGGCGCAGCTCCTCCGGGGAGATCCGCACCTCGTCGAGGACCAGCTCGCCGCGGTCCGACCAGCGGCCCAGCAGGGTGTCGGCGACTGCCTTCGGCTGCTCGAAGATCTCCTTGCGCATGAACCAGTCGTAGCCCTGCTTCTCGGCCGCCGACAGGTCCCAGTCGACGTGGTAGGGGTGCGCCTCGGAGGGATTTCCGGCGAAGTCGGTGACCGCCACGGAGTCGGGGGTGATGGTGACGACCTGATCCTGGCCGAGTTCCAGGGCGTCGCGGGTGTGCTCGATGAAGGCGGCGACGTCGGAGGCCAGGAAGTTCTCCCCCTCGCCCAGACCCACGACCAGCGGCGAATTGCGCCGCGCCGCGACGACGACGTCGGGCTCGTCGGCGCTCACCGCGACGAGGGTGAAGGCGCCGGCCAGCCTGGTGGCCACTCGGCCCATCGCCTCGGCCAGGCCGGCCCCGCGGGCGGTCTCCCGGCCGAGCAGATGGGCCGCCACCTCGGTATCGGTGTCGGAACTGAAGATCACGCCCTCAGCGATCAGCTCGGCCTTGAGGGTGGCGAAGTTCTCGATGATGCCGTTGTGGACGACGGCGACCTTGCCGTCGGCGGACAGATGGGGGTGGGCGTTGGCATCGGTCGGTGCGCCGTGAGTGGCCCACCGGGTGTGTCCGATACCCTGGTTCGAATCCGGGAGGCGATGGGTCTCCAGCTCGGTGGCGAGGTTGGCCAGCTTGCCCGCCTTCTTCGCCCAGTGAAGGGTCCCGTCCGCCACGACGGCCAGGCCCGCGGAGTCGTAGCCGCGGTACTCAAGGCGCCGCAGGCCCTCGATGATGACATGCTCGGCCTGCTGATGGCCGCAATAACCGACAATTCCACACATGGCAAGAAACGTACAGGATGACTGAGCGTTTCGCCGAACCGGGCGCGCCGCGGTCTGGCCCGGCGAGCAGTCCGCGATCCGGTTCGCCTCTGCCGCCCGACGGCCTGTGGCCTAGCATCGCAGCCGTGAGATCGTCGCACAGCTACGCCGAGAGCAGCTACACGCACGGCCATTCCGCACCGGTCCTGAACGCCCACGCCACCCGGACCGCCACGAGTTCAGCACACTACCTCCTCGGCTCCCTGCGTCCCGGGATGAGCCTGCTCGATGTCGGTTGCGGGCCCGGCACGGTGACCCTCGACCTGGCCGAACGGGTCCGCCCCGGCCTGGTCGTCGGCGTCGATCCCTCCGTCGAGGCCCTGGAGGCCGCCCGCGCAGAGGCGTCGCGTCGAGCGGACCGGACGACCACATTCATGGCGGCCGACGTCGTAGCGCTGCCCTTCGAGGACGGCAGCTTCGATGTGGTCCACGCCCACCAGGTGCTGCAGCACCTCCAGGACCCGGTCGCCGCGCTGAGGGAGATGGCCCGTGTCTCGGCGTCCCTGGTGGCCGTCCGCGACGTCGAGTACCGCACCATGAGCTGGTACCCGGACCTGCCCGGCCTGGACATGTGGCTGGACACCTACCGGGGCATCGCCCGGGCCAACGGTGCCGAACCCGACGCCGGCCGGCACCTCAAAGCCTGGGCCCGGGCCGCGGGTCTGGAGAACCTGCGGGTGACGGCGTCGACCTGGTGCTACTGCGACCCGGTCTCGGTGCGGTGGTGGTCGTCCAGCCAGGCGGCCCGGGTGAGCGGCGCGACCTTCACCCGCCAGGCCCTCTCGGCGGGCCGCAGCACCGCCGACATCGAGGAGATGGCCCGGGCGTGGATCGACTGGGGGCGGTCCCCCGACGCCTACTTCGTGATGGTGCACACCGAACTGGTGGCCGAAGTCCCAGCACGCGGGTGAGTTTCTTGGATATCGTCGCCGTGTTCCGAATGGGAGCGCGGCGACGCCCGCAGCGGGCCGCCGCGATCCCACCGACACGACGAGGCGCACATGGATCTCACACCGACTCCCCCGGTCGATGACGACAACACCGAGGCCGGTCCATACATCGAGCTGACCCGGAGGGCCTTCGCCGATCTGGCCGAACGCACCGATATCGACATCGACGATCAGACTCTCCGCATGATCAGGGGTCTGGGGGATCCGACCAGCCAGCGCGACGTCGTGGAGATCTACCGTCCGCTCACCCAGCTCATCCATCTCTACTGCATGCACACTGGAGCCCTCTTCGAGGCCTCGGACGCCTTCCTGAGACTCGGCGACCACGGCATGCGCCGCACCCCCTTCGTGATCGGCATCGCCGGCAGCGTGGCGGTCGGAAAGTCGACAGTGGCAAGGCTGCTCAAGGAGCTCCTGGCCCGCTCCCCGCGCCGCCCGGAGGTGGAGCTCATCACGACCGACGGGTTCCTCTATCCCAATGACGTCCTCGAGGAGAATGGGCTGCTGGAACGCAAGGGATTCCCCGAGTCGTACGACCGCAAGGCGCTGCTGCAGTTCGTCGTCGACGTGAAGTCCGGGGTGCCGGAGGTGAGTGCTCCGGTGTACTCCCACATCAGCTACGACATCATCCCCGACGAGAAGATCGTGGTGCGCCATCCCGACATCCTCATCGTCGAGGGGCTCAATGTGCTCCAGCCGCCTCGGCTGCGCAGCAACAACACCACGGGTCTGACGCTGTCGGACTTCTTCGACTTCTCGGTCTACGTCGACGCCCGCGAGGACGACATCATCGACTGGTATCTGAGCCGCTTCCTCACCCTGCGGGAGACCGCCTTCACCGACCCGGACTCCTATTTCAGGGAGTACGCGGCCCTGCCGGACGACCAGGCCGTGGCGGTGGCCAGGGAGATCTGGGATCAGATCAACGGCCCGAACCTGCGCCACAACGTGCTGCCCACCAGAGGCCGGGCCACCGCGATCCTGCACAAGGGCCATGACCACGAGGTCGAGAGCATCTGGATCCGCAAGATCTGAGGACGACGCCCGCCCGGGCCGGGACCCTCAGCGAGGCGGCGCGACCACCGGCAGGACCGGGGCCCGCCCCGCCCGTGACCCGAGAACCGTGCGCGCCTCCGGCGTGTCCGGGCCGACCAGCACGTGCTGATGATCGGGTGCCGCGAGCAGAACCCCTGAGACCTCGGGCAGGAACCTCTCGGCAACCTCGGCGGGCAGCAGTGCCCAGGACGCCGTCAGCCAGGAGGGCGAGGTGATCTCCACGACGCCGGCCGCCAGCTGCGTCGTCTCCACCGCAGCGGCCGCCAGGTCCTCGACGAGATTCTCCCGGCCCGCCTCGAAGGCGACATCCAGATCGCGCACCTCCGACAGGGCGGCGTCATTGAGGACGTCAAGGGTCTCCTGGCCGTCCCAGGCCAGGGCCAGCACGACCCCTTCGAGCTCTCCACCGGCACCCGTCACGGGCCGGGCGTACCGGAACGACCGGCCCATCCGCTCTGCATCGGGCAGCAGCCGCCACACGACGTGCTCACCGATCGTGGCGTCCGACAGCTGATCGGCGCCGTCGACCAGGGAGCGGATCATCCGCTTGACCACCTCGTCGACGATCACCGGCCAGGACCCGCGGTCCTGGTCGGCGCACTCACGGGCCACCTGCTCCAGGCTGAGGTGGCCCAGCGACGAGTCGATGTGCCCGCCCGCGACCGTGGCCTCGATCCCCAGCGACTCCAGGCAGGATCGCACCAGGCTGCGCACCCGTTCCGCGGAACGGGTGTCCAGCGAGGCCAGGTCCGGATCGGGCCGAAGCCGGTTGAACAGTCCCATCGGACTCAGATCGCCAGGCGCTGCTTGACGATGGTCGCCAGGTCCTGGCAGATCTTGTCGGCCTCCTTCTGGGTGCCGGCCTCGACCATCACACGCACCAGCGGCTCGGTGCCCGAGGGACGCAGCACGACCCGGCCCGTCTCGCCGAGCTTCTGGTTCGCGTCGGCGACCGCCCGGTTGACCTCCGGATCCATGCCGGCGCGCAGCTTGTCGACCCCGCGCACGTTCACCAGGGACTGCGGAAGCCGCTTCATCACCGAGGCGAGATCCTTCAGGGTCTTGCCGGTACGGGCCACCCGCGCGGCCACGTGCAGGCCGGTGAGCACCCCGTCGCCAGTGGTGGCGAACTCGCTCATGATGACATGACCGGACTGCTCGCCGCCCAGCGAGAAGCCGTTGGCGTTCATGGACTCCAGCACGTAGCGGTCCCCGACCTTGGTCTGGTCGACGTGGATGTCGTGCTCCCTCATCGCCAGGGTGAGGCCCAGATTGCTCATGATGGTGGCCACGACCGTGTTGGAGGCCAGCCGGTGGTCCTCCTGGAGCCCCAGGGCCAGGATCGCCAGCACCTGGTCGCCGTCGACGATATTGCCCTCATGGTCGACCGCCAGGCAGCGGTCGGCGTCCCCGTCGAAGGCCAGACCCAGATCCGCGCCGACCTCGACGACCTTCGCCTGGAGCTTCTCCGGATGAGTCGATCCGCACGAATCGTTGATATTGATGCCGTCGGGCGAGGCGCTGATGGCGGTGACCTGAGCGCCCTGCTCCCGGAAGGCGGTCGGCCCGGTCTTCGAGGAGGCGCCGTTGGCGCAGTCCAGGACCACCTTGAGACCGGCCAGGGTCTTGTCCTGGCGCAGGCTGGCGACGAGGTGGTCGATGTAGGTCCTCACCGCGTCGGTGGAGGTGCGGATCCGTCCGACGCGCTCGCCGGTCGGGCGCTGCCACGGCTCCTCCATCCGCGCCTCGATGGCGTCCTCCAGATCGTCGGCGAGCTTGACCCCACCGCGCTGGAAGAACTTGATGCCGTTGTCCGGCATGGGGTTGTGAGATGCCGACAGCATGACACCGAGATCGGTGCGGTACTCGTTGACGAGGTAGGCCGCAGCCGGGGTCGGGATCACCCCCACCCGCATGACGTCGACGCCCGCGCTGGCCAGCCCTGCGCACACGGCAGCCTCCAGGAACTCGCCTGACGCGCGTGGGTCGCGGGCCACCAGAGCCGTGGGCTGGCGGTGCCCGAAAGCACCGGCCTCCCCCAGCACGTGAGCCGCCGCGACCGAGAGGTCGAGTGCGAGTTCGGCGGTGAGATCCTGGTTCGCCACACCGCGTACACCATCTGTTCCGAAAAGTCGTGCCACGGAACGCCACTCTAGAGCATTGCTGCGCGGTCGCCGCCGGAGACGTCACCCTGATGATGTGACAGCCTGCCGCCGGGCCGCCCGCGAACACTCTCGATCACGCCGACGGATTGGTAGATTTGAAGGACAATGACGCGGGAGAGCAGACCCCGGGTCCCATATCGCATCCAGACCGCACGGCAATGACGCACGGACAGGGAAGGAATCGCACCATGAGCAAGGATCTGACAGGCCAGAGGGTCCTGGTGATCGGAGGCTCCCGGGATCTCGGACTCGCAGTGGCGCGCGCCGCTGCCGGCGCCGGAGCAGTCGTCATCATCGGGGCCCGGGACGAGCAGAAGGCTTCGGACGCGGCGTCGTCCATCCAGAATGCCGAGTGGGTGAGGATGGACGTCACCGATGAGGCGAGCATCGAGGCCGGGCTGGCCGGAGCGGGGAAGATCGATCACATCGTCGTCCTCACGGCCGCCCACCACAATGTGCCGGTCGACCGCCTCGACCACGACAGGACTGTCGCCGCCTTCGAGGCCAAGGTCATCGGCCCGCTGATGGTCGCCAAACACGCGGCCGGGATCCTCCCACCCACCGGATCGATCGTGCTCTTCTCGGGAGTGGCCGCCTGGAGTCCTCAGAAAGGATTCTCGGTGATGGGCATCACCAACGGTGCGGTGAGCTTCGCGGCCTCGCACCTCGCCAAGGACCTCGCCCCGATCCGCGTCAACGCGATCTCCCCGGGAATCATCGACTCCGGCTCATGGGACGCCATGGGCGCCAACAAGAAGAAGTTCCTCGAGGACGCCGCCGGAGGCAACCTCGCCGGCCGCTGGGGTGCCAGCTCGGATATCGCCGACGCCGTGCTGTGGCTGCTGGGCGCGACCTTCGTCTCCGGCGAGACCATCCACGTCGAGGGCGGCGCCAGGAACGCGTGACGGATCGGAACAGAGAATGCGGCCGACCCCCGGGGGTCGGCCGCATTCTGCACGTAGCGGGCAGGGCCCGCCGGGTATCAGCGCTTGCTGTACTGCGGAGCCTTGCGGGCCTTCTTGAGGCCGGCCTTCTTGCGCTCCTTGATCCTGGCGTCACGGGTCAGCATGCCGGCCTTCTTGAGGGCCGGACGCGAGGCCTCGGCGTCGACGGCGTTGAGGGCCCGGGCGATGCCCAGACGCAGCGCGCCGGCCTGGCCGGTCACACCGCCGCCGGTGATCCGGACGATGACGTCGTAGGAACCCTCGACACCGGCGGTGGCGAAGGGCTCGGAGGCGATCTGCTGATGCACCTTGTTGGGGAAGTACTCCTCCAGGGTGCGACCGCCGTTGATGCTCCACCTGCCGGAGCCGGGGGCGATGCGCACGCGGGCGATCGCCTCCTTGCGGCGGCCGGTGGCCTGGCCGGGGGCGACGACGGCGGGGCGGACGGCCTCGCCTGCGGCCACGGCCGGGTTGGAATCGGTGCGATAGGCGATCTCGCGCTCGCCCTCGGTGAACGGCTTGACCTCGGACTCGAGGTTCTCGTCGTGAGTGGTGGTTTCAGTCACAGTCACAATCCTTGTCTGACGATCACTGAGCGATCTGGGTGATCTCGAAAGGCTGCGGCCTCTGCGCAGCGTGGGGGTGCTCCGGCCCGCCATAGACCTTGAGCTTGCTCATCTGCTGGCGCGACAGCTTGTTCTTGGGCATCATGCCCCACACGGCGCGCTCGACGGCGCGACGCGGGTTCTTGGCCAGCAGCTCGCCGATGGTGGTGGTGCGCAGGCCACCGGGACGACCGGAGTGGTCGTGACGCAGCGACTTGGTCGCCTTGTTGCCGGTGACGGCGATCTTCGAGGCGTTGATGACGACGACGAAGTCACCGGTGTCGATGTGCGGGGCGTACTGCGGCTTGTGCTTGCCGCGCAGGAGGTTTGCGGTGGTGGTCGCCAGACGGCCCAGGACGATGTCCTCGGCGTCGATGACGTACCAGTTCCGCGTGACCTCACCGGGCTTGGGGCTGTAGGTGGTCACAGGTACCTTCTCGACTCGGTCCCCCGACGAATCGGGGGATTTCAACTCGATACCCGGGCCGGGACGGTCCGGGTAATTGACTCGTGGTCCCCGGGCCTGTCTGCTCGACGGCGTCGGACTCGGACGCCGGAGATTCGGCCACCGCATCACGACATCGACGTGTCGGACAGTCGGAGGAGCCGCGGCGGCTCACTCCCGTTTGCTCGAGGGCAACAGGCAGGACTCTACATCAGCGATCCGGTCCCGGGGAAATCGACGACGGGACGGGAAGACTCCCCCGTGAGCTCGCCGACACGGGGATCCTCCTACATTCACGAAGAGACGCGTACCATCGCTACCGTGCAGGCCACCATTGCGCGACAGAGCAGCTGATGCTCGCCGACGCCGCTCCTGGCCCCGGCCCGGCCACCACCGAGGAGGAGCTCACCTCGAGACTGACGACGGCCATCAGCCGGATCAGCCGCAGGATCAGGGTCCGGTCCTTCAACATGACCTACGGGGCGCTGTCGGCCCTGGCGACCATCGACCGGTCGGGCCCGCTCCGCCCGGCGGATCTGGCCGCCGCCGAGCGGGTCACCAGGCCCACGATCACCAGGATCGTCGCGGAACTCGAGTCCCATGGATTCATCACCCGCACCGACGACCCCGACGACGGCAGGGCATTCCTGGTCTCCGTCACCGCCGCGGGCATCATCGCGCTCAAGAAGGCCCGCGCCGAGCGGGCCAAGGACGTCACCGACCTCATGGAGGGCCTCACCGAGGCCGAGATCGACACCGTCCACCACGCCCTTCCGGCCCTGGAGAAGATCGCCCTGCACGTCTCGACGGGCGCCGACCGGCGCTGACGGGTTACCATCGGCGACCGTGACTGTGCAGTACAGGCGGGGGAACGACCACTCGGCCGGGGCCCACCGCGGCGACGACCGGTTCCGCCGCGGGGTGGTCTCCTTCGTGCGTCGCTCCCCGAGGATGAACACCTCCCAGGAACACGCGATGACCAGGTTGGGCTCCCGATACCTCGTCGAGGTGCCGCATGACACCACCAGCACCTCGGTGGCGCCGGGCTCCGACCTCGACCTTCAGCAGATCTTCGGACGCCGTGCCCCACTCACGGTCGAGATCGGATCGGGCTCCGGGGACGTCCTGGCGACGGTCGCCGCCGCTCATCCCGAACGGGATTTCATCGGCTTCGAGGTGTACCTGCCCTCGGTGGCCTCCTCCCTCACCCGGCTCGACCGCGCGGGTGCGCGCAACGTCCGCATCATCGTCGCCGACGCCGCCGCAGGCCTGGAACACCTCCTCGGCCCCGGCGACCTCGACGAGCTGTGGACCTTCTTCGCCGACCCCTGGCACAAGAAGCGCCACCACAAGCGCCGGATCGTCAACCCCGATCTCGCCCGCCTGGTGGCCTCCCGGCTCCGCCCGGGCGGTCTGTGGCGGCTGGCCACCGACTGGCAGGACTACGCCGACTGGATGCGCGACGTGCTGGGCGCCGAACCGGCCCTGGAGCCGGTCGGCTCGGGCCCCGACGGATACTGCCCCCGCTGGGCCGAGCGCCCCGTCACCCGGTACGAGAGGAAGGGTGTGGCGGCCGGCCGCACGGTGCGCGACCTGCTCTACGCGAGGGCGCAGGGACCCGACGGGCCGCACGGATGAGCGGCCCTGCCCCTACCCGGCGCTGGCGCCTGGACATCGCCTACGACGGCGCCGGCTTCTCCGGCTGGGCCGCCCAGCCCGGCCGGCGCACCGTCCAGGGAGAGCTGGAGCGCTGGATCCCGCGGGTTCTCCGGCTGGACCGCCCGGTTCCTCTGACGGTGGCGGGACGCACCGACGCCGGGGTCCACGCCCGGGGACAGGTGGCCCACATCGACCTGCCGGGCGGCCTCGACCCGAGACCGGACCTGGTGCGTCGGCTCGGCCGGGTCCTGGAGCCCGATCTCGCGGTGCGGCGCCTCAGCGCCGTCCCCGACGCCTTCGACGCCCGCTTCTCCGCTCTGTGGCGCCGCTACGTCTACCGGTTGTGGGACGCCGACTCGCGCCCCGACCCGCTGCTGCGCGGCCACATCGTGGCGCTGCGGGAACAGCTCGATCTCGATCTTCTCAACGCGGCCGGCGCATCCCTGCTGGGGCTTCGGGACTTCGCGGCCTTCTGCAAGCGACGCGACGGCGCCACCACGATCCGCACCCTGCTGGAGTGCCGGGCCACGCGCCTCGACGATCCCTGCGGCACCATCGAACTCACCGTGCGCGCCGACGCCTTCTGCCACTCGATGGTCCGCTCCCTGGTGGGCGCCCTCACCGCGGTGGCCGCCTCCCGACGCCCCCGGCAGTGGCTCGACGCGGTGGCCGCATCCCCGACCCGCGCCTCCAGCGTCGTCGTGATGCCCGCCGCCGGGCTCACCCTCGAGGAGGTCGGCTATCCCGATGACGAGGATCTGGCCGGACGCGCCGAACGGGCCCGTGCCGTACGCAGCGCCCACGAGCTGGATGCCGGCTGCGGCTGCGACCAGACGTGACGCCGGACGCGACGATGAGAGAGTGACTCTGTGAGCCACTACTTCGAAACCCCCACGGGCCCTGTCGAGACCCGCACCGTCCGGGCCCGGATCTGGGACGAGGACCTCACCTTCACCACGGCCGGCGGCGTCTTCTCCGGATCAAGGCTCGACCTGGGCACATCGGTGCTCTTCAGGTCTGTCGAGCCGCCGGCCTCCCCCGGCACCTTCCTGGACCTGGGCTGCGGATACGGTCCGATCGCCTGCGCCCTCGCCCTGGCCGTCCCCGGCGCCACGGTGCATGCCGTCGACGTCAACGACCTGGCCGTCAGCCTCACCAGGCGCAACGCCCTGGCACTGGGAGCCGCCGACCAGGTCCGAGCATCGCGACCCGAGGAGGTCGATCCGGCCGTCCGGTTCGACGAGATCTGGTCCAATCCGCCCATCCGGGTCGGCAAGCAGGTGCTCCACGAGATGCTGCTGGCCTGGCTCGAGCGGCTCGCCGAGGACGGCGTCGCGCACCTGGTGGTCGGTCGCAACCTGGGAGCGGACTCACTGGCCCGCTGGCTCGGCGAGCAGAGGTATCAGGTCGACCGGGTGTCCTCTGCCAAGGGATTCCGGGTGCTCGACGTCGCCCGCTGACCTGCGGCGGGCACTTCACACCGGGCCCGCGGGGACCTATGATGCTTGCGTCCTCGTCAGGGGACGCGCAGTCGAGTACGGCGCGGCCCTCCTGGGAGAATCCGGTGCAGAACCGGAGCTGACCCGCAACCGTGACGCCGCACCGCGGCGGAGCCGGACCGCCCGCGAGGACTCCGACCCTGGGGTCGCGCCGACGTCATGTCCCGCACCGCCCCGAATTCCGTCGAGGTCACGGAAGGGTCCGCGAGCTGCACCAGGCGCGGATCACGACCGGACCCGCCAGTGAAAGAAGCATCTCGTGCAGAGCACAGTTCATCCTCTCCGGCGCCTGTCCGCCCTGTTCTCGGCGCTGCTGCTGTGCGCCGCGATGATCGCCACCGGCGCCTCCTCGGCCTCGGCCGTCGGCCGGCCCTCGGGTACCCCTCAGGACTGCCTGAGCGCCGGCAACGTGTGGGTCTACGTCACCTACTCCGACGGATCGGTGCTGGCCAGCACCTGCGCCACCGAGTTCGGAACCGGCGAGGCGGCGCTCAAATCAGCGGGGGTCGACGTCGCCAAGGATGCCAAGGGCATGATCTGCGCCCTCGACAAGCAGCCGAACCCGTGCCCCACCACGTTCAACGGACAGTACTGGAACTACTACACCTCGACCGACGGCAAGACCTTCAGCTACTCCCAGAAGGCGGCCGACCAGTCGAAGCCCGCCAAGGGATCCATCGAGGCATGGTGCTACAACAAGGCCTCTGAGAAGTCCTGCACCCCCGGGACGCTCTCGTTGACCACCGACGTGCCCGACGCGGACTCCTCGGCGAGCCCGTCCGCCGCGGTCGGCTCCACGGCCGCCTCGGACTCCGGCAGCAGTGGTTCGTCGACCGGCTCCTCGACCGCCTGGGGGATCGGGATCGTCGCCGCCGTCATCGTGATCGGCGCCGTCGTCTACATCGTCATCCGGCGCCGCAGGAACTGATCGCCGAGGTGACCCGCATCCTCGAGCGGCCCCTCGACCCCGTCATCATCGATGACGGGGTCGAGGGGCGTCCCGCCCGCAGCCTCCCGGCATCCGGACCCACCGCCCTCCGCACATCCGCCGCCGGAGAACCCACCCACCCGATGGCGTGGTGGGCCTGGGCGCTGGCCACCGGAGCCGCGGTGAGCCTGACCACCAGCCCGCTGCTCATCAGCCTGCTGCTGGCCGCGATGGTGCTGGTGGTCGTCAACCGGCGCACCGACGAACCGTGGGCCCGCTCGGCCGGCACCTACATCACCCTGGCGCTGTCGGTGATCGTCATCCGGATGGTCTTCCAGATCGTCCTGGGAGGTTCGGGGACCGGCACCGTCGTCCTCCGGCTGCCGCAGATCCCGCTGCCATGGGCCGGGATGTCGCTGGGCGGCCCGGTCACCGCCGAAGGACTGGCCACCACCGGATACGACGCGCTACGGCTGGCCACCATGCTGGCCTGCTTCGGGGCCGCCAACACGCTGGCCGATCCCCGCGGCGTCCTGAAATCGGTCCCGGCCGCCCTCCACGACATATCGGTGGCGGTCGTCATCGCCCTGTCGGTCTTCCCTCAGCTCATCGTCTCGGTGGGCCGGGTGCGACGCGCCCGGCGGCTGAGAGGCGGCCGTGCCCGCGGCCTGCGAGCCTTCACGAGCATCCTCATCCCGGTCCTCCAGGACGCCGTCGAGTCCTCCATGGACCTGGCCCGTGCCATGGAGTCACGCGGTTTCGGACGCACCCGCGACAACCGGCGGGTACGGCCCGGCACCGCCCTGGGCCTGGTGGCCTCGATGGGCGGCCTGGTGATCGGCGCCTACCTGCTGCTGGCCGATCCGCGCTGGGCCTCGGCGCCACGACTGTCCGCGCAGCTGCTCGGGGCGGTGCTTCTGGGGTTCAGTGCGATCGGCGCGGTCGCAGGGCTGCGCTCGGCGGGACGCCGGCTGCGGGTCACCCGGTACCGTCCTCATCGGTGGACCCTGCGATCGATCGCCGTGATCGGGTGCGGTCTGCTCGTCATCGCCGTCATCGCGGCCCTGTCCGCACTGGCGCCCGTGGCGCTCAACCCGCCGACCAGTCCGCTGGAATGGCCGGCGCTGCATCCCCTCATGCTGGTCGCCGCGGCGCTGGTCGCGGCCCCCGCCTTCCTCACCACAGCGCCGCGGCGGCCCGGCCGCGCACCCCTGCCCTCCGCCCGCGCGCCCAGGCATCCGGGGCCTTCCGGCAGGAGCCGGACATGACCGCCCCGGCTCTCGTCCTGGACGACGTCTCCATCACCCTTCCCGATGCCGACCGGCCGGTCCTCTCGCATCTGAACCTGGCCGTCCGCGAGGGCGATCTCGCCCTGGTGGTGGGCCGCACCGGCTCCGGGAAGTCCACCCTGCTGGGAGCCCTCAACGGCCTGGTGCCGCATTTCTCGGGAGGGCGCCTTGACGGTTCGGTGACCGTCGCCGGCCTTGACACCCGGAGCCACCGGCCACGCGATCTGGCCGATGTCATCGGGGTGGTGGGACAGAACCCGATGGCCGGCTTCGTCACCGACACCGTCGAGGACGAGATCGCCTACGGCATGGAGCAGCTGGGCATCTCCAGCTCGATCATGCGCAAGAGGGTCGAGGAGACCCTCGATCTGCTGAATATCGCCGATCTGCGGTCGCGCCCGCTGCTCGACCTCTCCGGCGGACAGCAGCAGCGCGTGGCGATCGCCTCGGTGCTGGCCGCCCAGCCGCGCATCCTGGTCCTGGACGAGCCCACCAGCGCACTGGATCCCACGGCCGCCCAGGATGTGCTGGCCTCCATCACCACCCTGGTCGATGACGTCGGCCTCACCGTGGTGCTGGCAGAGCACCGGCTGGAGCGGGTGATGCATGCCGCCGACACCGTCATCTGGCTGCCCGGCGACAGCACCGCCGTCCAGGGCGACCCCTCCGAGGTGCTCCTGAGGGCCGACGTCACCCCGCCGCTCGCCCAGCTGGCCAGAGTCCTGGGCTGGGACTCGGTACCTCTGTCGGTGCGCCGGGCCAGACGTCGGGTGCGCGCCGCCGGGCAGGTTCCCGCACGCAGCGCGCCCGAGCCGACAGAGGCCCTCAGCTGGGCCGCGGATCCGGCCGCCGACGTCATGCGGCTGGAGAATCTCAGCGTCTCCTACGGCGATCTCAACGCCGTCGACCGGGTGGATCTGACTCTCCAGTCCGGCACCGTCACCACGTTGATGGGGCGCAACGGGGCGGGCAAGTCGTCCCTGATGTGGGCCGTGCAGGGGGCCACGCGCAGTTCCGGAAGCGTCCGGGTCCGGTCGAGCCACACTGCGAGCGGCGGCGACGTGGCGCAGCCGGGCTGGACGGATCCGCGCACCGCCTCCCCCGAACAGGCGCGCCGGCTGGTGACCCTGGTGCCGCAGGCGGCCGCCGACCTGCTCTACCTTCCCAGCGTCGGGGCCGAGTGCCAGCAGGCCGATCGGGAGTCCGAGGCCGACCCCGGAACCACCGCGTCGATCCTTCACCGGCTCGGGGTCGAGCTGCCGGCCGAGCGCGACCCCAGGGATCTGTCGGAGGGCCAGCGGCTGGCCCTGGTGCTGGCCATCCAGCTGGCCGCACGTCCCTCGGTGGTGCTGCTCGACGAGCCGACCCGCGGGCTCGACTACGCCATGAAGGCGCAGCTGTCACTGATCGTCCGCGCCATCGCCGACGGTTCCGGGCTCGCCGGCCCGGCCGGCTCCCCCGCTGCGGTCCTCATCAGCACCCACGACGTCGAGTTCGCCGCGATGTCCAGCGACCGCACCGTGGTGATGGCCGACGGTCAGATCGTCGCCGACGGCACGACGCGATCAGTCTGCACCTCCTCGCCGGCCTTCTCCCCGCAGATGGCCAAGGTCTTCCATCCCGCCGACCTGCTCACCCCGGGGGAGGTCGCGGAGGCCATGGCGGATCCCTCGGTGGATCTCACGGTGGAACGGGGGCCGCGATGAGGGTCACGGCCTTCGCCACCCCCCTGACCTCCAGGCTCATCCTCGTGATGACGGCCGTCCTCGGCCTGCTGGCCTTCACCTGGCCGCTCCTCCTCAACCCGGGCAGCCAGGCCGGGTACGAGTCCCGGGCCCCCTTCCTGCTGGCGGGCGTGCTGGCGCTGGGAGTCGTCATACTCCTCACGGACCTCGGATCGGCGGGCATCGACGCGAAGGCGCTGGCCATGCTGGGGGTGCTCACCGCCTGCGGGGCCGCGCTCCGGCCGCTGAGCGCCGGGACCGCGGGCATCGAGTTCATCTTCCTGCTCATCATCCTGGGCGGGCGGGTCTTCGGCGCGGGCATGGGTTTCCTGCTGGGAGTCACGACCTTCCTCACCTCGGCCGTGCTCACAGCCGGCTTCGGGCCCTGGCTGCCCTACCAGATGGTGGCCGCCGGATTCGTCGGGCTGGGGGCTGGGCTGCTGCCCCGGCTGTCGGGCTGGGCCGAGACCGCCGTGCTGGCCGGCTACGGGTTCATCACCGCTTTCGGTTACGGCTGGCTGATGGACTTCGCCTTCTGGCCCTTCAACCTGGGGATGTCGACGTCGATCAGCTATTCCGCCCAGGCCTCGATCGGCACCAACCTGAAACATTTCGTGATGTTCAACATCGCCACCTCGATGGCATGGAATCTCGGCCGGGCGCTCACCAATGTGGTGCTCATCGCCGTCCTGGGCCGGCCCGTCATGCGAGTGCTGCGCCGTGCCTCGCGCAAGGCGTCCTGGGGATCGGCCCCGGATCAGGGCGCCGCCCCGGGCCCGGCGACACGCCCGGAGTAGCCCCGCACGGGCAGAAACCTCCGTCTTCCGGAATGAACCGGCGTCCTGGCGCGCTATACCTCTTAACAAGGCCCCACAACCGGGGCCCGTCGGTGAGACACCGGCGGGTACGAACATGCGACTTGGAGGAAGTATGGCTGTTTACACCCTTCCCGATCTCGACTACGACTACGGCGCTCTCGAGCCCCATATCTCGGGTCAGATCATGCAGCTCCACCATGACAAGCACCATCAGACCTACGTCACGGGCGCCAATACCGCGCTGGAGAAGCTCGAGGAGGCTCGTGCGAAGGGCGATTTCGGGCCCATCAACAAGCTGGAGAAGGACCTCGCCTTCAATCTCGGCGGCCACATCAACCACTCCGTCTTCTGGAAGAACATGTCCCCCGACGGCGGCGGACGCCCGGAGGGCAATGAGCTGGCCTCCGCCATCGACGAGTACTTCGGCTCCTTCGACGGCTTCCAGCAGCAGTTCAACGAGACCGCCAAGGGCGTCCAGGGCTCCGGCTGGGGCATGCTGGTCTGGGATGTGCTGGGCCAGCGGCTCAACACCATGCAGCTGTTCGATCAGCAGGGCAACCTGCCCTCCGGACAGGTCCCGGTCCTTCAGCTCGACATGTGGGAGCACGCCTACTACCTGCAGTACCAGAATGTGAAGGCCGACTACGTCGATGCCTGGTGGAACGTCGTGAACTGGGCCGATGTCGCCGCCCGCTTCGACCGCGCCAGGACGCAGACCGCAGGTCTGATCTGATCCTCCGCAGACGCCCGGCCCCCGTCCCCCTTGGGACGGGGGCCGTCGTCGTCCCCGGGAGACCTCGCATCGTGAGACTCGCACCGTGGGTCTCCCATCCGCCGCACACCCTCACGGGATGACGTCATCGGGGCGGCGACGCGCCCTGGAGCGGTCCCGGATGGTTGAGTAGGGATGTCCAGTCACAGGAGGAACCCATGCCCACCGCCATCGCCCTGCGTCATGTCCACTTCGAGGACCTGGGGGTGCTCGAGCCCGTGCTTCGCGACGCCGGGTACGGGGTGCGGTACGTCGACGTCGCGGACGAGACCGAGGAGGTTCCCCGGCTGGATCCGGATCTGCTGATCGTGCTCGGTGCCCCCGTCGGGGCCGAGGATGTCGCCCGCTACCCGTGGTTGATCGCGGAGGAGGAGCTGCTGCGCCGACGGACCGGGCTCGGCGCCCCCGTGCTGGGGATCTGCCTGGGAGCCCAGCTGCTGGCCCTGGCCACCGGCGGCCATCTGGTCAGCGGAGGCTCCACTGAGATCGGATACGCCCCCGTCGAGCTCACCGAAGCCGGGCTGACCGGTCCGCTGCGGCATCTGCGCGGGACGCCGGTGCTGCACTGGCACGGAGACCGTTTCACCACACCGCCGGGAGCAGAACTCCTGGCCGGTACCCGGATCGATCCCGACCAGGGGTTCAGCATCGGTGCGGCGGTGCTCGGCCTCCAGTTCCACGTCGAGGCCGACCCGGCGCACATCGAACGGTGGCTGATCGGCCATGCCCACGAACTGGCCGCGGTCGGCGTCGATCCGGACAGGGTGCGCCAGGACGCCCGGCAGTACGGCGAGAGCCTGACCGGGGCCGCCCGGGCGATGATGCGGGAGTGGCTGTCCGGTCTGTGAGGACGGATCAGGCCGTCTCGCCGAAGGGCCGGTAGAGCCAGCGCTGGACTCCACGTCCGGTGAGCCAGGACTTCCAGACGCTGACCACGACGAAGGGAGCCAGCGCCAGGGCGCTGTCGAGCCGGGTGACCGGCCCCAGCGGCAGGACGTCGGTGACGGGCAGGAACCCCACCTGGCCGGCCCGGTTGCCCGATCGGGAGGCGCACACGTCGAGGGTTCTCCCCTCGATGCGGACTCTCAGCCAGGTGTGGCCGGTGTGGTACCAGGGGTGATGCTCCATCCTCACCCGGGCGGCGTGTACGGGCTGGACGCTGAATCCGAGCCGCCCGAGCACCTCTGCCAGGGCGAGGTTGTACTGGAAGGAGTTGCCCTGTCCGCGCTCCGCCGATCCGGCCGGCGTCAGCCAGAGGTGCCAGCTCGAGTAGTGGGTGTACATCCGGTGGACCATGACGGTGGCCAGGTTGACCAGCTCCCGGCCGGTGGCTCCGGAATCTTTCGCTGCGGCCACGACGTCATCGAGAGTGTCGATGGACCGCCGGCCGCCGTCGCGGGCCTCGACGGTCTGCCCGGCGGGCCGCGGGCGTGGAGCTCCGATGACCACGGGGGCCAGGGCCGCGGCGCAGGCCGCGAAGATCAGGAGTGGTCGTGTCATGTCAGGTCCTTCCCCCGGCCGGAGACGGGCGGGTCGTCCGTGGGGGCCAATGGGTCCGGGGCGCTGCGGTGCTCCTCGGCCCGTGACCGCAGAGTGGCCCTCCAGTAGGGCCTGGAGGGCACACTCTCGGCCAGCATGGCGTGCAGGTCGAGCATCCGGTCGACCGAGGCCTGCCAGGTGTACTTCTCGGCCCGGGCCCGAGCGGCGATTCGCAGGTCGGGTCCGAGGCGGACGGCAAGTCGCTCCACGGCGTCGGCCAGGCCGGTGGCGTCGGGAGTCCCGCACTCCCCCGAGGTCTCGTCGACCAGTTCGTGTGCGCCTCCTCGGTCGGAGGTGACCACCGGGGTGCCGCAGGCCATCGCCTCCAGGACCGCCAGGCCGAAGGTCTCGGCCGGGCACACCGACATGGAGATGTCGGCGGCGGCGAACCTGCGGGCGACCTCGGCGCGGGAGTCGACGAAGCCGTTGAAGAAGACCGGGGCGTCGCCCGCCTGCTGGCGCATCGCCTCCATGTCGGGTCCGACCCCGTACATGTCGAGGCGGAAGGCGACACCTCGCCGATGGAGTTCGACGGCTGCGGCGACGGCCAGCTGCGGGCTCTTCTCGTGAGACATCCGCCCGACGTAGCACAGTCTCAGGATGCCGTCTGGGGCCGGCGTGGGCGAATCCGGTTCACGCGCCCGGGTGGTGAAGGTCTCCAGATCGACCCCCAGGGGCACCTTGTACAGATGCGCGCCGGTATCGGCGAACTCCCCCGCCGAGTAGTCGGAGGTCACCACGACGGCGTCGAAGGCCTTGGACAGGTGGCGGTTGAGAGCTCCCACCGCCGCCTCCACGCCGAACTGGCGCCTCAGCAGGAGGGAGAGCATGTCGTCGAGGCGCTCGTGGCTGAACAGCACGGATCCGACGCCGCGCCTCCTCGCCCAGCCCGCGGCCGGGCTGAGGGTCCATTTGTCGGAGGACTCGATCGAGGTGGGACGGAACCGGTCGAGGATCCTCAGCGCCCGCCACGGGGTCGCGATCATCCGGTACTCCTTGGAGACCCTGGGTGCGGCGACCTGGACGATGATGCCGTTCTCGGTCTCGGCGACGTCGTCGTGGGCTCCCGGAATCACCAGGATCCGATCATGACCGGCCTGCACGTAGCCCTTGCCGAGGTGATCAATGGCCACCTTCATGCCGCCCGACACGGGCCCGACGAAATTGGCGAGCTGGGCGATGCGAAGTCTGGTCACCCCTCCAAGGGTAAGGGGTCGACGGCAGCATCGTCCTCATCCGGGGTTCCCGCGCTCCACGCTCCCCCGTCCCCAATGTGGCGCCCACCGGCACACACGACCCCAACCCCGCGTCCGCACGCATCTCGCGCCACATTGCGCGGCAGGTTCAGGGGTTCAGTGCAACACCCGGGAGTGAGAGGTGTTGTGATGAGTCGTTGGCCACAGTTGGGTGAGTGTCAAGTGTCGCGTTTGATGGAGGCTGATTTAGTTGGTTTCGGTGAGTGAGAGCTCGCGCGTTGTGGCGCGGTAGGTCGCTTCGAACTCGGCGGGTGGGACGTGTCCGATCTCGCCGTGCAGGCGACGGTTGTTGAACCAGTCGACGTATTCGGCGGTCGCGATCTCGACATCGTTGATGCCGGTCCAGGGGCCGCGGTTGCGGATCAGCTCAGCCTTGTAGAGCGAGTTCAGGGCCTCGGCCATCGCGTTGTCGTAGCTATCGCCTTTGGAGCCGACGGAGGCGACAGCGTCGCAGTCTGCGAGGCGTTCCGAGTAGCGGATGGCTCGATACTGGACGCCCCGATCGGAGTGGTGGATAAGGCCGGTCAGGTCGTCGCCGGCGTGCTGGCGACGCCAGATCCCCATCGTCAATGCGTCCAGCGCGAGATCGGTATAGAGGCGGGTGGAGACCTGCCAGCCGACGACGAGCCGGCTGAACACGTCGAGAACAAACGCGACGTAGACCCAGCCGGAGAACGTATGGACATAGGTGATGTCCGCGACCCAGAGTTCGTTCGGACGCGTCGCGACGAACTGGCGGTTGACCAGGTCCAGCGGGCGCCCGGTCTCCGGAGCCGGTTTCGTCGTCCGCGGGCCCTTCGCCCGCGAGATTCCGCGAAGCCCCGCCTCCCGCATGAGGCGACGGACCGTGGACTCGGCGACCTTCTCGCCCTGCCGGCGCAGCTGCGCATGGACTTTCCGGACCCCGTAGACGCCGTAGTTGTCGGCGTGGATCTTCCGGATCATCACCAGCAGCTCTTCGTCCCGGACTGACCGGGCCGAGGGCGCGCGGCCCACAGCGGCGTAGAACGTAGACGGGGCGACCTGGGCGGGCGTTCCTTCCAACGCCCGGCAGATCGGCTCGACCCCGTGCTCGTCGCGATGCTCCGCGACGAACCGGACGCGTTCGCTCATCGGGAGGGGCGGTCGAGCTCCGCCGCGAAGAAAGCCGACGCCTGCTTCAGAATCGTGTTCGCTCGCCGCAGCTCACGAACCTCCCGCTCCAGCTCCATGATCCGGGCGGCGTCGTCCGTCGTACGGCCGGGACGCAGGCCCTCGTCAGTCTCGGCCTGCTTCACCCACGTGCGCAACGCTTCAGGATGGACGCCGAGCTGCTCGCCGACACGCCGATAAGCGCCGGCACGCGTCGCGGGATCCTTCCGCGCGTCAATCGCCAATCGCGTCGCTCGCTCCTTGAGCTCAGCGGGGTACTTACGAGGTGCTGCCATGATGGCGGGTTCCTTCCGGGTGTTCCTACCCTCCATCAAACCCGACACGATTCAGAGTGGGTGCGGTTGCAGGTCCTGGACCTGGTGGGCCAGGGCATGTCGGCAATCGCCGCCTGTCGGCGTGCCGGGGTGTCCCAGGATCTGGGCGGTCGATGGATCCGTGAGGCCGGTATCAGTCTGGCTCGGGGCCACAATGGCGGGATGACAGGTGCCTATGTCGCCCAGGCTGTCGAGTTCCCCCAGGTCCGTCCCTCTCATGGGGCCCGGCTGGACCTGGCCGACCGGACCCTGATCCATGTCTACTGGTCCCAGGGACGGTCAATGCGCCAGATCGCCGCCGAGCTCGGGGTCGCGCCCTCCACGATCTGTCGGGAGATCGCCCGGGGATCGACGGCGGTGGGTTACCGGGCCCCGACCGCCCAGGAGCGGGCCGACCGGATGCGGGCCCGGCCCAAGCCCCGGAAACTGGATGCCGATCCGCTGCTGCGCGCCCGGGTCATCGAGGGCCTGAACGCCGGCTGGTCACCCGAGCAGGTCTCCGGACGCCTGGAACGCTGGTGGGGTAAAGAGGCTGCGGTGAGCCACGAGACGATCTATCAGGCCCTCTACGTCCAGGGCGCCGGGTCACTGCGTCACGAACTGGAGGTGGCCTCCGCCCTGCGCAGTGGGCGGAAGGGCCGTAAACCCCGTTCCAAGCTGCCCGCCCGCGGCAACCGGCCCTGGGTCACCGGCCACGAGATCACCACCCGTCCCCCGGAAGCCGATGACCGGGCGGTGCCCGGCCACTGGGAGGGGGACCTGATCATCGGGGCCGGCGGGGCCAACGCGGTCATCACCCTGGTCGAACGCCGGTCCAGGACCCTGTTGATGTCCCGGCTGCCGACAGACCACGACTCGGCGACCGTCGCCGAGGCGCTGGCCGGCCTGATCGCCGGGCTGCCCGACCAGGTCCAGATCACGACACTGACCTGGGACCAGGGCACCGAGATGGCCCAGAGTCCCGGGTTCGCCATGGCCAGCCATATCGACGTGTTCTTCTGCGATCCGCACTCGCCCTGGCAGCGACCCACCAATGAGAACACCAACGGTCTGATCCGTCAGTACTTCCCCAAGGGCACCGACTTCTCCCAGATCACCGACGAGCAGATCGCCCAGGTCCAGGACCTCCTCAACGACCGACCCCGCAAAGTCCTGGGATACGCCACTCCCCGCGAGATACTCTTCGAACAGTTCACTGTTGCACTCACCGATTGAATCCGCCCGCACCGGGGTGGTGCTGGTAGGCCAGATCCGTGAGAACGCACGACGGCCGCCCCGGACTGTTCCGGGACGGCCGTTGTGGTGAGAAGTGAGGTCAGGCCTCGGTCTTCTCCTCGGCGGGCTTGTCCTCGGCGGGAGCCTCGGACTCCTCGGCCCCGTCCTCGGTCTCCTCGATGTCGGCGCCCTTCTCGGCCTCGACCTCGTCGGCGGCGGCCTCAGCGGCCTGCACGGCAGCGGCCGCGGCGTTGATCTCCGACTTCGCGGCGTCGGAGGTCTGCGGGGCGGAGGCCTCGATCTTGTCGGTCACGATCTCGATGACGGCCATCGGGGCGTTGTCGCCCTTGCGGTTGCCGATCCGGGTGATCCGGGTGTAGCCGCCCTCGCGGCCCTCCATCCTGGGAGCGATCTCGGCGAACAGGGTGTACACGACGCCCTTGTCCAGGATCTTCTTGTTGACCTCGCGGCGATTGGCCACGGTGTCCTTCTTGGCCCGGTTGATCAGCTTCTCGGCGAGAGGCTGGACGCGCTTGGCCTTGGTGACGGTGGTCACCAGCCGGCCGTGCTCGAAGAGCTGGCTGGCGAGGTTGCGCATGATGATCCGCTCGTGGGCGGGGGTCCCGCCGATGCGGGGGCCCTTCGTGGGCTTCGGCATGTCTTTCTCCTTGTGTGTCGGTGCGGTGAGCAGGTGGACTCACCGCTGTCCGGCTTGAGGGAGGGCTGTCCGCTCTCCCCTCCCTGCCCCAAGGGGCAGGGGCCTGGCCAGGGTCCACCCCCCTGACCGCCGCCCCGGCTGGAACCCGGGTCGGAAAACTATTGAGTTGTCAGTCGGCGGGGGTCGTCATCTCGCGCCCGGCGCCTTGTGCAGTCCCAACCACACAACCCGCCACACGCGAGCTGAAAGGCTCTGCACTGACTCGACCCGCTCGGGGATGCAAGGGGGTCGTCCCCGTCCCCACCCCGCCGTGAGGCCGGCGACGCGGACTCTACATGCGCGCCACCGACCGCCACGAGGGTTGCAAGGGGGTCGTCCCCCTGCCTCATTGAATCAGTACTGCTCGGTCTCCGCGTAGTCGTCGTCCCCGTCTTCGCCGTTCTCCTCATATCGGTCGGCGGCGGCGATCGGGTCGAAGCCGGGGGCGGAGTCCTTGAGGCTCAGTCCCAGCTCGGCCAGCTTCTCCTTGACCTCGTCGATCGACTTGGACCCGAAGTTGCGGATGTCGAGCAGATCCTGCTCGGAGCGGGAGACCAGCTCGCCCACGGTGTGGATGCCCTCGCGCTTGAGGCAGTTGTAGGAGCGGACGGTCAGGTTGAGCTGCTCGACCGGCACCGACAGGTTCTCGGCGTACTGCTCGTCGACCGGGGACGGTCCGACCTCGATGCCCTCGGCCTCCATGTTGAGTTCACGGGTCAGTCCGAAGAGTTCGACCAGGGTGCGCCCGGCCGAGGCGACGGCGTCGCGCGGCAGCATGGAGGGCTTGGTCTCCACGTCCAGGATGAGACGGTCGAAGTCGGTGCGCTGCTCGACGCGGGTGGCCTCGACCTTGTAGGTGACCTTGAGCACCGGGGAGTAGATCGAGTCGACGGCGATCCGGCCGATCTCGGCGTCCGGGTTGTCGTTGAGCGCGCTGGAGACGTAGCCACGGCCCCGCTCGACGACCAGTTCCATCTCGATCTTGCCGTCCTCGTTGAGGGTGGCGATGTGCAGCTCGGGGTTGTGGATCACGACGCCGGCCGGCGGGTTGATGTCGGCGGCGGTGACCTCACCGGCACCCGCCTTGCGCAGGTACATGGCGACCGGCTCGTCCTCCTCGGAGGACAGCACCAGCTCCTTGAGGTTGAGGATGATCTCGGTGACGTCCTCGACCACACCCTCGATCGTGGAGAACTCGTGCTGGTTCCCCTCGATCTTGATGCTGGTCACCGATGCGCCGGGGATCGACGACAGCAGGGTGCGGCGCAGCGCATTGCCGATGGTGTACCCGAAGCCGGGCTCCAGGGGCTCGATGACGAACTGCGAGCGGTTGTCGGCGACGGCCTCTTCGGTGAGAGTGGGGCGCTGGGCGATGAGCATGTGATATTCCTTCCGCGCCGACCGCTATATGACGGCGCAAACGGGGATCGCGGGGAACTCCCCCGCGGGAGGCGGGCGGCCGGCCCGGCCGCCGATTCAGTTGTCGGTATCAGGTTGTGCCGATACGGTCCCAGACGATCCTGTGCCGGTATCGGGTTGTGGACCGGAGCGCTCCCGGCACGCGGTCCTCGGGGCTCCGGGGAGCCCCGAGGACCGGTGTCAGCGGGTCACGCGGACCACAGGATCACTTGGAGTAGAGCTCGACGATGCTCTGCTCATTGACGTCGACCACGATCTGCTCGCGGGTCGGCAGCTGGTGGACGAGGACGCGACCACGGTTGGGACGGACCTCGAGCCAGGCCGGCACGTCGCGGGACTCGAAGGTCTCGCGGGCGACGACGATCGGATGAAGGTTCTTCGACTTCTCGCGGACGTCGACGATGTCGTGGGCGGACACCCGGTAGGAGGGGATGTTGACCTTCTTGCCGTTGACCAGGAAGTGGCCGTGGCTCACGAGCTGACGGGCCTGGCGGCGGGTGGCGGCCAGTCCGGAGCGGTACACGACGTTGTCCAGACGGGACTCGAGGATCTGCAGCAGCAGGTCGCCGGTCTTGCCGGTGCTGCGGGCAGCCTCCTCGTAGTAGCGGCTGAACTGCTTCTCCAGGACGCCGTAGGCGTAGCGCGCCTTCTGCTTCTCGCGGAGCTGCAGCGAGTACTCGGAGTCCTTGGTGCGTCCACGGCCGTGGACGCCCGGGGGGTAGGGGCGGCGCTCGAACGACTTGTCGTTTCCGACGAGGTCGGTCCCGAGGCGACGGGACTTCTTGGTCAGGGGGCCGGTGTAACGGGCCATTGTGTATCAGTCCTTAGGTGTGCTCTCGGAGGGGATCAGACGCGGCGGCGCTTCGGCGGGCGGCATCCGTTGTGCGGAACGGGGGTGACGTCGGAGATCGGACCGATCTCCAGGCCGATGGCCCCGAGCGAACGGATGGCGGTCTCGCGGCCCGATCCGGGCCCCTTGACGAAGACGTCGACCCGCTTCAGTCCGTGCTCCATGGCACGGCGTCCGGCGGCCTCAGCGGCCATCTGGGCGGCGAACGGGGTGGACTTGCGCGAGCCCTTGAAGCCGACGGTGCCGGCGGAGGCCCACGCGATCACCTGACCGGCGGGGTCGGTGATCGCGATGATCGTGTTGTTGAACGTGCTCTTGATGTGCGCCTGACCGGCGACGACGTTCTTCTTCTCCTTGCGGCGCACCTTTGCCTTGGGGGCGCCCTTTCGGCCTGCAGTAGCCATGTGTTGTATCTCCTGAAGTCAGTGTGGTCTCAGCGTGGAAGAAATATGTTCGCGATGACGAGAATCAAGCGACTACGCGAACGCAGGTCACTTGGCCTTCTTCTTGCCGGCCACAGCCTTCTTCCTGCCCTTGCGGGTACGGGCGTTGGTGCGGGTGCGCTGACCACGGACCGGCAGGCCGCTGCGGTGACGACGGCCCTGGTAGGTGCCGATCTCGATCTTGCGGCGGATATCGGCCGTCACCTCGCGGCGAAGATCGCCCTCGGTGTGGTAGCTGGCCTCGATGAAATCGCGCAGGGCCACGAGCTGTTCGTCGTTCAGCTCGTTGACGCGCAGGTCACCGCTGATGCCGGTGGCCTTGAGGGTCTCGGCGGCACGGGTGCGGCCGATGCCGTAGATGTAGGTGAGGGCGACCTCGAGGCGCTTGTCGCGCGGCAGGTCGACTCCGATGAGGCGTGCCATGTGGCATCCCTTTCTGGTTCTCGGCCCCGGAGGGCCGCGAAGGTATCCGACGTGGAGCGTCCCCGTCACGTCCGGATCAGGAGTCTCCTGCCGATCCGTCGGCGCTGGATGAGATCTGCTCATCCGGCGGGGCCCCGGCCTTCGTCCGGGGGTGGATCGCCCGGATCCGTGCTCGATGGTTTCGAGCGGGGTTCCGGGACGTGCTTCCACGGTGTCCCCGGGCCCTGGAGAGGGTCCGGGAGGGCTGTCTTCGGTTGTCGAATTCAGCTGTCTGTTGAGTTGTTCTTCAGTTGTGGTGTCACCGACCCCGCCTGGCTGGTGGGGCTGACGGTGGACCTCAGGGGTCGGACCCCTGCATTCCTGCCGACCGGCTCAGGGGATATCGGATATCCCCCGTGATGGTCTGCGATCCCGTCCGCGGCGAGGGCTCAGCCCTGGCGCTGCTTGTGGCGCGGGTTCTCGCAGATGACCATCACGCGACCGTGGCGACGAATGACCTTGCACTTGTCGCACATCTTCTTGACGCTCGGATTGACCTTCATCGAGCTTCTCTTTCGCGTAACGGCCCCCCGAGGGGAACCTGGGTTGTGGCGTCGTCGTCCGACGACGTCGTGGCACGCCCGGGGCGCGCGATCACAGGACTCAGCGATGCCGGAAGACGATGCGTCCGCGGGTCAGGTCGTAGGGGGACAGCTCGACAACCACCCGGTCCGAAGGAAGGATCCGGATGTAGTGCTGTCGCATCTTGCCGCTGATGGTGGCAAGCACGCGGTGCCCGTTCTTGAGCTCGACACGGAACATGGCGTTCGGCAGAGCCTCGACCACGGTGCCCTCGAGCTCGAGTGCTCCCTCTTTCTTGGCCATTGCGTCCAATCTGTCAATCGGTGTCTGCCCGTTCGGGCGCGACAGGTCACCGAGTACACGTGACCGACGTGCAATACTACGCGACCCTGCCAGCGGCTCCAAATCCACCCCCCGTCAGAAGACGAGAATCACCGCGAGGATCAGGAGGACCAGCACCAGCGCCCCGCCGCCGACCGCCATCCACAGCGTCGTGGACGGGGCCAGCGTCCGATGGGGCGCCAGTTCCCCGGGCGCCACATCGCTCTGGGGTCCGAGATCGGGATCCGTGTAGGTCTTCCGGGCGGGAAGGCGCTCGACCACCGGGACCAGCTCGCCCAGGGTCACGGCGCTGTAGACGGAATCGAGCCCTTCGCGGAAGGTGGGCTCGTCGATCTTCCCCTCCGAGTAGGCGTCATTGAGCCGCGTGTTCAGATCGGAGCGGTCGGCGTCGGTGACCGGCTCGGCGGCGCGGGCGACGTACCTCGAGGATGGCGGAAGCTCGTTCACACCCCTGAGGCTAGCCCGGCCGGGCTCGCCTGCCCAGGATGTCCAGGACCCCCGGACGTCCTCGAGGCGAGCCCCCTCAGGTCCGTCGCCGCGGCCAGCGATGATCGCCGCGTCGGACGATCTCCAGGATCTGCGCCTCCACCTCCGCCCATCCGAACATCACCTCCTCCCAGGTGATCCGCATCACCCGGTATCCCATCGCCACCAGCGCCCGGTCACGGCGACGGTCCTTGCGATAGTTCTCCAGCCGGGTGTGATGGGCCTTGAAGTCCACCTCCACGACCAGCCGATCGCCCACCACGAGATCCACCTTCCCCACACCGGTGATGTGGATCTGGGAGCGCACCTTGAGGCCGAGGGCCCGCAGCCGGACCCGGACCAGGGACTCCTGACCCGAGTCGGCCAGATCGCGGCGCCGCAACAGGTCCCGGCCTCGGGGCGTGTCGCCCAGCGCGTCATCCAGTTCGGCACCCGTGACGATGTGCCGATCGACCATCGAGTCGAGAACCGCCACGGCGTTCTCGGTGTCGAGGCACCCGATCACTGCACGCGCCGCGATCAGCGGATGATCGACCGCGACCACCGGCGCCGGTCGGCGCCCGGCTGAGCAGTTCTTGATCGCGGTTCCCGCCACGAGCCCGCGACTTGCCCGCACATGGAGACAGTCATCGCCCAACGGCTTGTACACGCCCAGTCTCACCAGTGCCGAGACGCATGTCAGGACGCCACCGGCCCGCACGGCGGCGACCACTTCGGGATCCGCCCCCGACGTCGCCCACCAGCCCTCCCTGAGGTTCTCGGGGAGGGCGCCGGACAGGTGCAGAACCCGGATGTCATGGTAGGAGTAGCCCACGCTCCTGAGGACTCTGGTCGAGACGACCCCGCCGGGGCAGAGGTGCGCAGGGATTGAGAAGGTCTTCATACCCCAGTTATCGCTGTCAGGCCCCCTGATCTGTCGATCCGATCCATGCCTGTGGAATGAGTTCTGCCACCACAGCGCCGCCCTGTGGATAACTCGCGCGGTACCGCTCAGATGGCAGAACTCGTTCTCACCTCGGACGGGTTCCGGATGAGTTCTGCCCTCACGCAGCCGCGAGCCGCACTATCCGCTCGGCGCCCCCGAGATGACAGGACTCGTTCCCGACCCAGATGACCCGCACTTGAGTTCTGCCACCACACGGCCGGGGAGTGCAATATCCACCTGTCGCCCCTGAGGTGGCAGAACTCATCTCCCACGGCCGGGGTCGGGGACGGACGAAGGACGTCGGAACAGTTCAGTCCAGCGGGCCGAAGGGCACTCCCCTGGCCTCCAGCTCGGCCTTCCCTCCGTCGGGCTCGGTGAGCACCCACAGGCCCGAGCCGGTCACGGCCACGGTGTTCTCCCAGTGGCTGGCCCATGAGCCGTCGACGGTGCGCACCGTCCACTCGTCGTCCAGGGTCGCGGTGTCCTCGGAGCCCAGGGTGGCCATCGGCTCGACGCACAGGCACATTCCGGTGGCGATTCTGGGGCCACGATGGGCCCTTCCCCAGTTCGGCACGTCGGGATCCATGTGCATCTCGGTGCCGATCCCGTGGCCGGTGTACTCACGAACGATCCCGTAGTCCCGCTCGTGGGACTCCAGCGACATCTGCACGGCCGCCGACACATCACCGATCCTGGCCCCGGCGGCGATGGTGGAGATCCCGGCCCACATCGACTCCCGGGTGGCCTCCGACAGCTCCTTCGCCTCATCGGTGACCTCGCCGACCATGAAGGTCCTCGCCCCGTCGCCGTGCCAGCCGTCGATGATCGCGCCGTAGTCCACGGACACGATGTCGCCCTCGTGCAGCTCCCGCGAGTCCGGGATGCCGTGCACGATCACCTCGTTGACGCTGATGCAGGCCACCCCCGGGTAGGGCGGGATGCCCCAGTCGGCCCCGTAATCGAGGAAATTCGAGGTGGCCTTGTTGCGGGCCAGCACCTCGCGTCCCACCTGGTCGAGATCGGCGGTGGTGGCTCCGGGCACCGCCGCGGCGCCCATCGCCGCCAAGCCCTCGGCGACCACCAGGCCGGCGCGCCTCATGACGCGGATCTGCTCGGGGGTCTTGATCTGAATCCGGTTGCGTCCCAGCATCAGGCCCTGGCATCCAGAGCGGCGAAGATCCGGTCGCGCACCTCGGCGATCTCGCCGACGCCGTCGACCGGCACCAGCAGTCCGACCTGACGGTAGTGGTCGATCAGCGGGGCGGTCTGGGAGGTGTACACCGCCATCCGGTTGCGGATGGTCTCCTCGTTGTCGTCGGCGCGTCCCTCGATCTCGGCGCGCTTGAGCAGCCGGGCGGTGAGCAGCTCGGGATCCACCTCGAGGCTCACGACGGCATCCAGAGCGAGCCCCTCCGAGCTGAGATAGGTGTCCAGGGCCGTGACCTGGCTGAGATTGCGGGGGTATCCGTCGAGCAGGAATCCGTCGGCGGCGTCGTCGGCACCGAGCCGATCGACGACGATGGCGTCGGTGACCTCGTCGGGCACCAGCTCGCCGGCGTCCATGATCGACTCGACCTTCCTGCCGAGCTCGGTGCCGTTATTGATGTTGGCCCTGAAGATGTCGCCGGTGGAGACGGCGGGAATGCCGTAGTGCTCGGCGATCGCGGTCGCCTGAGTGCCCTTGCCCGCACCGGGAGCGCCGATGATGAGAAGCCTCATGATGTCAGGAATCCTTCGTAACTGCGTTGCTGGAGTTTGCTCTCGATCTGCTTGATCGTGTCCAGCCCGACACCCACGACGATGAGGATGCTGGTACCGCCGAACGGGAAGTTCTGGTTCGCGTTCAGGAAGACGAATGCCAGGGTCGGGATCAAGGAGATGAGGCCAAGGTACAGCGATCCGGGAGCCGTGAGGCGCGAAAGGACATAAGCGAGGTAGTCCTCGGTCGGCTTGCCGGCCCGGATGCCGGGGATGAACCCGCCGTACTTCTTCATGTTGTCGCTCATCTCGACCGGGTCGAAGGTGATGGCCACGTAGAAGTAGCAGAAGAAGACGATCAGCAGGAAGTAGACGATGTTGTAGACCGGGTGGTCGCCCTGGGTGAAGTTGGCGCTGATCCACTGGGCCGCCTTGCCATCCGGCCGGAAGGTGGCGTACAGCACCGGCAGATAAAGGATCGACGAGGCGAAGATCACCGGGATGACGCCGGACTGGTTGACCTTCAGCGGGATGTAGGTGCTGGTGCCGCCGAACATCCGCCGGCCCACCATCCGCTTGGCGTACTGGACCGGGATGCGCCGCTGGCCCTGCTCGATGAAGATGACGGCCGCCATCACCAGCAGCCCGACGGCGATGACGAGCAGGAAGATGAACCAGGCGTGGGCCTGGCCCTGGCCCTGGCGGCTCGTCTTGATCTGCCACAGAGAGTCGGGGAAGCGGGCGGCGATCTGGGTGAAGATGAGGATCGACATGCCGTTGCCGATGCCGCGGTCGGTGATGAGCTCACCGAGCCACATCACCATCGTGGTGCCGGCGGTCATGGTGAGCACCATGACGATGACCGGGAAGACCGAGACGTCGTTGACGACGATCGGGTCGGAGCAGGTGCGGAAGAGCTGGCCGCTGGTCGCCAGGGTGACGAAGGCGGTGGCCTGCAGCACGCCCAGCACCAGGGTGAGGTAGCGGGTGTACTGGGTGATCTTGTTCTGCCCCGACGCGCCCTCCTTCTTGAGGGACTCCAGCTTCGGGATCACGACGGTGAGCAGCTGCAGGATGATCGACGCCGTGATGTAGGGCATGATGCCCAGCGCGAAGATGGCCAGCTGCAGAAGTGCCCCGCCGGAGAACAGATTGATCATCGAGTAGAGCCCGGCGGCCGAACTGGTCTTCGACTGCGCCACGCACTGATCGATCTTGGCGATGTCGACGTTGGGGACCGGGATCGTCGAGCCGAGCCGGAAGATCACGAGGATGAACAGCGTGAAGAAGATCTTCCTGCGCAGGTCCGGTGTCTTGAAGGCACTGGCGAAAGCGTGAAGCATTCGGGCTCTCTCAATGGTCGATTACACGCCCCGCGGGCGGTCCGGCCCCCGGATGATCGTCCGGAGCTGCCGAATCGGGGCAAGGACACAGCGCGGGTAGCCTATCAACTCGTTGCGAATAGGCCATCTCACGATCAGGAGCCAGTATGCGCCCTCCCGTTGTCATCGCCTCGCACGGGGGCCGGATAGGGACGGCGGCGCTGGGCGTGGCGGCGCTGGGGCTGCTGGCCTGGGACGCCACGGTGGCCGGGCTGGGACAGGCCCTGCTGCACGCCCCCTTCGTGTTGCTCTTCATCTGGCTGGCCTGGCTGTTCTGGGGACTGGCCGCGATCAGGATCGACGACGACGGCGTCCACGTCATCAACCAGCTGCGGGTCTGGGACGTGCCCTGGGCCCGGCTGGAAGGGGTCTCGGGACGCTGGGGACTCACCTTGACCATCGCCGCACCCGAGGGGGACCGGAGCAGGACCGCCACCGCCGGGGCACGGGCGGTGAGGGCCTGGGCGGCCCCCGCCCGGGGCTCGGTGCAGAAATTCGCCCGCAGCGCCCCTGATGCCCCGATCATCCCCGAGTCCGGGGATCAGGCGGTGCGCGCCAGCCTGGACTCGTTCACCGCCGCCCGGCTCATCGAGATAGAGCAGGTCCAGCGCACCAGTGACGACCGGATCCGCAACGACGGGGTGCGGGTACGGCCTAACTGGCCGACGATCATCATCACCCTCGTGCTGGTCGGGCTGTCCTTCATCGCATGACGGGGCGGCCCGGCAGATGCCGGACCGCCCCTGGAGTTTCGGATCAGATCACTTGGTGTAGCCGATGTCCTCGGGACGGTACGACTGGAAGGTGGACGCACCGTAGTTGGCGAGGTTCTTCGGCACCGCGGTGAACATCACCCGCCGGTACAGCGGCAGGGTGTGGACGTTGTTCCAGATGATCTTGTCGGCCTGGTCGGTGAGGGCCTGGCGCTTGGCCACGTCCTCCTCGGTGTCGATCTGCGGGATGAGCTTCTCCAGCTGCGGATCGACGATCTGGGCGTAGTTCGACTCGCTGGGGGTCTTGGACCCCTGGGAGGCGGCGCCGTAGATCTGCCGGACGTTGTTCATCGGCCAGTCGGTGCCCTGCCAGGTGAACGAGATGGTGTCGAAGCTGTGGTTCTGCAGCACCTTCTGGTAGGTGTCCGAGGCCGTGTTGACCAGATTCACCTTGATACCGATGGCCTTCATGTTCTGCTGCAGCAGGGCGCCCTCGTTCTCGGAGGTCGACACCCCGGTGAGCATCGAGTAGTTGAAGGCCAGCTGCTTGCCGTCCTTGACCCGGTAGTCGCCGCTCATCTTCCAGCCGGCGGCGTCGAGATCCTTCTTGGCGGCCGCCGGGTCGTACTTGGTGGCGTTGTCCTTGTAGCCGGGCTGGCCGGGCAGGAAGAAGTGGTTGCCATACATCACGTCCTTCGGGTTGACCGGCAGACCGGCCAGGTCGGACCTGGCGATGGCCTCCCGGTTGATGCCCTTGACGATGGCCTGCCGCACCTTCTTGTCGGTGAGCACCCCGGCCTTGGAGTTGAAGGTGAAGTGCCTCCACTGCTGATGGCCGGCCTCGCGCAGTGCCGCGTCGGAGCGCTGCTTGGCGGTGGTGTAGCCGTCCTTGGTGATGATGGTGTCGACGACGTCGATCTCCTTGTTGGCGAAGGCCTTGGTCTGCGCCGACTCGTCGAGCTGACGGAAGGAGACGGTGTCCAGCTTGGCCTTGTTCCCCCACCACTTGTCATTGCGCTTGAAGGTGATGGTCTTCTGCGCCTGGTCGATCTTGTCCAGGGTGAACGGGCCGGTGTGCCACTCGGGGTGGAAGTTGTTGTTGGCCATGCCCTCGTTGTAGATCTTCGGATCGCTCATGGCCTCCTTCGGCATCACCGAGGGAGAGGCGCCGAGGACATTGGTCCAGTCGGGGTAGGAGGACTTGAAGGTGACCACGACGTCGGTGGCCTTGGAGCCCTTCTCGATCTTCTCGATCTGATTGAAGCCGTCTGTGGTCGCGGGCTTGAACGCCGTGTTGGTGCCGTTGTTGGCCTTCCAGGTGGCGACGTAGTCGGTGTAGTCGATGGTGCGCCCGGAGTTCCACTTGGCGTCGGGGTTCAGATGCAGGGTCACCTGCAGCTTGCCGCCGTTGTCCTTGGCCTCCTTGAGGTCGTAGGACTCCAGGTAGTCCTTGTTGATCTTCGGCTTCGCGTTCTCGTCGAAGTCGAAGTTTCCGGGCAGGGTGAAGTTGGCGATCGTCTGATTGTCGACGCCGTTGCCGTCGACCGAGTAGTAGTTCCAGTTCGGCGGGAGGAGGCTGATGGAGTACCTCAGCGCGCCGCCGTCCTTCACCTTGTCACGGGACTGCGGATTCATGTCCGACAGCTTCAGATTGGCGCTGCTGGTGGCGCCGGCCTGCTTTCCGCCCGTGTTCTGATTCTTCTGCCCGCACCCGGTCAGGGCCAGGGAACCCACCGCCAGCAGAGCGATGGCATTGATTGCCGCCTTGCGCACCAGAGACCTCCGATTCATCCCGGGCGAAGCCACCCGGACCATTTGGCTGTGATGAGCCTGTCATGATCGACGCGGGATGTGACCGGTCGTCTCACGTTCGACAGGCAATCGTTATGTTTCCGTGACTGATTCTTGACCGGCCCGCGATCTTGACGGCTCAGAACACGTCGACGGCCTCGGGGAAGTGACAGGCCACCAGCCGGTCCTCATGTCCGGGTGTCGGGCCGAGGACCGGCTCCTCGCCGGTGCAACGAGCCTTGTCGGAGTCCGGAAGCCGAAGGAACTTGGGGCACCGGGTGTGGAAGGGGCAGCCCTTCGGCGGGTTCGCCGGCGAGGGCAGGTCGCCCTCCAGGAGGATCCTGCTGCGGCTCTTCTCCTTGGCGGGATCCGGCACCGGGATGGCCGAGAGCAGGGCCTGGGTGTACGGGTGCTCAGGATTGTCGAAGACCTCTGAGACCGGGCCCAGTTCGACGATGTGACCCAGGTACATCACCGCGACCCGATGGGCGATATGCCTCACCACTGACAGATCGTGGGCGACGAAGAGGTAGGACAGCCCCATCTCGATCCGCAGTTTCTCCAGCAGATTGAGTACACCGGCCTGGATGGACACGTCCAGCGCGGACACCGGCTCGTCGAGCACCAGGAGTCTCGGTTCCAGGGCCAGTGCCCGGGCGATGCCCACCCGCTGTTTCTGGCCGCCGGAGAAATTGCGCGGATAACGGTTCGCGTGGGCGGGCTCCAGGCCCACCAGGTCCATCAGCTCCTCGACGCGTTCCGGTATGTCGCTCTTCGGGTATCCGTTGTATTTCAGCGGTTCGGCGATGATGTCGTAGATCGGCAGTCGCGGATCAAGGGATGCCATCGGGTCCTGGAAGACGACCTGGAGGTCCTGACGGACCTTCCTGCGGTCGGCCCGCGACAGGTCCGCGGTGTCGTGGCCGAGCACCATGACCCTGCCTTCCTCGGGCGCTCTGAGTTCCAGCACCGACATGATGGTGGTGGTCTTGCCGCAGCCGGACTCCCCCACCAGGCCCAGAGTCTCGCCGGCCCGGATGTCGAAGGAGATGTGGTCGACGGCATGCACGGTGCCGATCCGGCGCTTGAACACTGCGCCCTTCATGAGGGGGTAGGTCTTCACCAGGTCGTCGACGTGCAGGATCACCTGCTCGCCGCGGCCACGATCCTCGGCGGCGGGCGGCACGTCGGCCCGGGGGTAGACGTCGGCGTACTTCTTACCGGCCAGCTCGCCGTGGCGGATGCAGGCGGCGCGGTGATCGGGCCGGTCTGTCTCCAGCAGGGCGGGCTCGGCGGCCACGCAGTCGGAGGTGACCATCGGGCAGCGCGGCGCGAAGGGACAGCCCGGCGGCAGGGCCAGCAGGGAGGGCGGGTTGCCCTCGACCGGCGTCAGCGGCTCGTCCTTGTCCAGATCGGGCCTCGGCAGGGAGCCCAGCAGGCCGATCGTGTAGGGATGCCGGGAATGGTAGAAGGCGTCCTCGACGCTGGAGCGCTCGATGATCCTCCCGGCGTACATCACCGCGACGCGATCGGCCAGGCCGGCGACCACGCCCAGGTCGTGGGTGATCATGATGACCCCGGCGTGGGTCTCGCGCTGGGCCACTCTCAGCAGGTCGAGGATCTGGGCCTGAATGGTGACGTCCAGAGCAGTGGTCGGCTCGTCGGCGATGATGAGATCCGGATCATTGGCGATGGCCATCGCGATGACGACGCGCTGACGCATGCCGCCGGAGAACTCGTGGGGGAAGCTCTTGATGCGCACCTCCGGATTGGGGATACCCACCATCCTCAACAGCTCAAGGGCCCGATCCCAGGCCTGCCTGTCTGAGTACTTCCCATGCACCTGGAGGGCCTCGACGATCTGGTCGCCGACCGTGTACACCGGCGTCAGGGCGCTCAGCGGGTCCTGGAAGACCATCGCCACCCTCTTGCCACGAATCCTGCTCATCCAGTCGTCGGAGCGGCCGAGCAGCTCGGTGCCGTGGAGCTTCACCGACCCCTGCACGTCGGCGTTCTCGTCCAGCAGGCCCATCACCGACATGGAGGTCACCGACTTGCCGGAGCCGGACTCCCCCACCAGGCCGACGACCTCGCCGGCGTGGACGGTGAGGTCCACCCCGCGCACGGCGTGGACGACCCCGTCCTCGGAGGGGAAACGGACATTCAGGTCGCGGATCGCCAGGACCGGCGTCCCCTCACTGCGCTCGGGCAGTGCATCCGACTCGAAGACTGCTGTACTGCTCTTCCGGCTCATGCCTGGCCACCTGACTTGGAGGACGGATCGATGGCGTCGCGCAGGGCGTCGCCGATGAAGTTCACGCTCAACAGGGTGATCACCAGCACCGTGGCCGGAGCCAGGAAGATCCACGGCGAGGTGGTGGCCGAGTTCATCCCGTCGGCCAGCAGGGTGCCCAGCGACGTCTCCGGCTTCTGCACACCGAAACCGAAGAAGGACAGTGCGGTCTCACTCATCACGGCGTTCACGACGCCGAGGGTGAAGTCGATGATGAGGTAGGAGGCGATGTTGGGGATCACGTGCTTGACGATCACCACGAAGGACGGCACCGACATGAACTTGGCGGCCGTCACATAGTCCAGGCTCACCACCGACAGGGTCATGGCCCGTACCACCCGGGCCGACAGCATCCAGGAGAAGGCTGCCAGCAGCAGGATCAGCAGCCAGGTGGAGCTCTTCCTCCCGCCGGTGTGCTGGGAGATGATCGCGATGAGCAGGAAGGAGGGGATCACCAGCAGAAGGTCGGTGAACCACAGCAGGGTCTTCTCGACGGCCTTGCCGAAGTAGGCCGCCGCGGCGCCGATGAGGGCGGCCAGCACCTCGATGATGGCGGCCACCGCGAAGCCGATGAGCAGGGACTTGCGCAGACCCTCGACGGTCATCGCGAAGACGTCGAAACCCCCCTGGTTGGTGCCCAGCCAGTGGACGGAGTCCGGTGGGGACAGGAAGGCCATGTCGTCGGAGTAGAAGTAGTCCCAGTTGGCGACGAAGGGCCCCGCGAGAGCCAGGACGAGGATCAGCGCCAGCCCCACGACGCCGACCCTGGCGCCGATGGAGCGCCAGAACCGGCGCAGGATGAGCTGCCAGCGCGACAGGTGCTTCCCGCTGCGGGTGACTCCTTGGGGTTCATTCGACGGGTCGAGCAGGGGTTCTGTCAGCGGGGCGATGTCGACGGCGTCGTTGGGGCGCTCGGCGGCCGGGGTGGAGGTGAAATTGGGTTCAGTCATCGTGTCCTCCTCCTCAACGGGCCCGCACGCGCGGATCGATGACGGCGATCAGGATGTCGGACAGCAGCGCACCGGCCAGTGTGCACAGTCCCGAGAAGGCGACGATGCCGACGGTGCCGTTGATGTCCTGGCCGGTGATGGAATCCACCGAGTAGGAGCCCATCCCGTGCCATCCGTAAACCTTCTCGGTGATCGCGGCGCCGGTGAACACCGTGGCGACGCCGAAGGCGAAGTAGGTGGCCATCGGGATGATGGCGTTGCGCAGCGCATGGTGGCGGATGGCCTGGCTCTTGCGCAGCCCCTTGGCCCTGGCGGTCCGAACATAATCTGCACCCAGGGTGTCGAGCATGAGATTGCGCTGGTACCGCGAGTAGCTGGCGATTCCCATCACCGACAGGGAGATCGTCGGTAACAGCAGATGTTGCAGCCGATTGAGGAATGACGCGCCGAAGTGGTCCCCGTGGCTGCCCGATTCACCGATGAACTGGAAGAGGTCGGTTCCGGTCGCCTGATTGATCCTGGTGGCACCCATTTGCAGCAGCACCGCGAGCACCATGACGGGCATCGAGACGAACAGCAGGCACAGGAATGAGACGACGCGGTCGCTCCACCGGTACTGACGGACCGCCGACCAGGCGCCGACGGCCACCCCGCCGACCATGCCGATGAGAGTACCCAGGACGATGAGCCGCAGGGAGACACCGACTCTGGTGCCCAGCAGCGCGTTCACCGACTCGCTCTTGGGGGTGAATCCCCAGTCCCAGTGCAGGAAGACCATCTTGAGCCAGTTCCCGTACCGCTCCCAGACGCTGGTCAGCGGATTGATGTTGTACTGGGTGAGCTTCGCGTAGACGGAGGCCCGGTTGAGGTTCGGGTTCTGCCAGTCATAGGCGAGCCGTGGATCCAGCGTCGCCGAGGCCACCAGATAGGCCAGTGAGACCGCGATGAACAACAGGATCGCGTAGTTGACGATGCGGCGCACCACGTATCTGAGCACGAACGTCCTTTCCTGACTGGGACGGGCCCATGACACGGCGTCAACCAACGAGGAGGTCGGCCGATGCGCGGTGCGGAAGAACGAGCGCGACCCACTCCTCCCGGGCCCGTGGGACGGCCCGGATATTCCGGTCGCCGCCCGTCGGCTGCCCTGATGCTACACGCGGATTCGCCCGATGGATCCGATCGAAACCAATTCGCAACCTTTGGTCTCGAAGCCTCTGCGCAATAGAGCCAGAGAGTGCACGATGGCGGCGATGAACCCGATTTCGGGTTCATCGCCGCCATCACATTGACCGCCCCGCAGGGGGGCGATGCCGTGGTCCGCGACCGCTCAGCGAGCGGTGAGCGAGCCTCCGGCCTTCTCGATCTTCTCCTTGGCCGAGCCCGACCAGGCGTCGACGACCAGGTCGAGCTTCACGCTCACCTCGCCGGCGCCGAGCACCTTGACCAGCTCGGAGTCGCGGACCGCGCCCTTGGCGACCAGATCCTCGACGCTCACGGCGCCCCCCTCGGGGAACAGGGCGGTGAGCTTGTCCAGGTTGACCACCTGGTACTCGGTGCGGAACGGGTTCTTGAAGCCGCGCAGCTTCGGCAGCTGCATGTGAATCGGCATCTGGCCACCCTGGAAGCCCTCGGGCACGTTCTTACGAGCCCCGGTTCCCTTGGTGCCGCGTCCCGCGGTCTTGCCCTTGGAGCCCTCGCCACGACCCACGCGGGTACGCGCGGTCTTCGCTCCGGGGGCGGGCTTCAGATCATGAAGCTTGATTGCCATTTCAGTCCACCTCTTCGACGGTCACGAGGTGACGCACGGTGTTGGCCATACCCCGGAACTCGGGGCGGTCCTGTTTCACCACGCTGTCACCGATGCGCTTGAGACCGAGGCTGCGCAGCGTCTGCTTCTGATTCGCCTTGACGCGGTTCGCAGACTTGATCTGGGTCACCTTGAAGCTGCTCATGCCTTGGCCCCCGACTTCTCATCGGACCTGGTATGGGCAGCAGCCTCGTCGGCAGCCTTGCGGGCGGCCAGCATGGCCTTCGGGGCGACATCCTCGACGGACTTGCCACGACGGCGTGCGACCTCCTCGGGCTCCTCGAGCTGCTGGAGCGCGGCCACCGTGGCATGCACCACGTTGATCGCGTTGGAGGAGCCGAGGGACTTCGCCAGCACGTCGCCGATGCCGGCGCACTCCAGCACGGCGCGGGCCGAGCCACCGGCGATGACGCCGGTACCGGGAGAGGCCGGGCGCAGCAGCACCACGCCGGCAGCCTTCTCACCGGTCACCGGATGGGTGATGGTACGGCCGATACGAGGCACCTTGAAGAAGTGCTTCTTGGCCTCCTCGACGCCCTTGGCGATCGCCGCGGGCACCTCCTTGGCCTTGCCGTAACCGACGCCCACGGTGCCCTCGCCATCGCCCACCACGACCAGCGCGGTGAAGCTGAAGCGGCGTCCACCCTGGACGACCTTGGCGACGCGGTTGATCGCAACCACGCGCTCCAGATACTGATTCTTGTCACGATCGTTCTGGCCACGACGGTCGTCGCGGCCGCGACGCTCGCCACCTGCACCGCCACCGCGGCGCTGGGTTCCACTCATCGCTACTCACTTACCTTTCGTGGTCAGAAGTCCAGACCGGCCTCGCGGGCCGCATCGGCCAGCGCAGCGATCCTGCCGTGGTACTTGTTGCCGGCGCGGTCGAAGACGACCCGCTCGATCCCCGCGGCCTTCGCGCGCTCACCGACGAGGGTGCCCACGCGTGCGGCCTTGGCGGTCTTGTCGGCCTCCAGGCCACGCAGCTCGGGCTCCATGGTGGAGGCCGAGACCAGGGTGTGCCCGGCGGCGTCATCGATCACCTGCACGAAGACGTGCCTGGCGGAACGGGTGACCACCATCCGGGGGCGCTCGACCGAGCCGAAGACGTGCTTGCGGCCGCGCAGCTGACGACGATGACGCGATGCGGTCTTCGGGGCCAGGTTCTTGCCGCTCTTGAGTGCGACTCCCATCACTTACCTGCCTTTCCGACCTTGCGGCGGACGTTCTCATCGGCGTAGCGCACGCCCTTGCCCTTGTAGGGCTCGGGCTTGCGGATCTTGCGGATCTTGGCCGCGGTCTCGCCGACACTCTGCTTGTCAATGCCCTGAACCGAGAACTTCGTGGCGTTCTCCACGGCGAAGGTGATGCCCTCGGGGGCCTCCACGAACACCGGGTGGGAGAAGCCGAGGTTGAACTCGAGCTGCTTGGGCCCCTTCGAGATGACTCGGTAGCCGACGCCCTGGATCTCGAGCTTCTTCTCGTATCCCTGGGTGACACCGATCACCATGTTGTTGATGAGAGTGCGGGTCAGCCCGTGCAGCGAGCGGTTCTCCCGCTCGTCGTTCGGACGGGAGACCACGATCTGGCCCTCATCGTTCCTGCTCACCGAGATGGGCTCGGTGACGGAGAGGCCGAGGGTCCCCTTGGGGCCCTTCACCTCGACGTCCTGCCCATCGAGCTTCACCTCAACACCGGTCGGGACGGCGATGGGGAGCCTGCCAATACGCGACATTACTTAACTCCTTACTACAGTCTCGAACCGGTCACCATACGTAGGCGAGGACTTCCCCGCCCACGGACTTCTCGTGCGCCTGCCTGTCGGTCAGGAGGCCCTGGGAGGTCGAGATGATGGCGATCCCCAGGCCGCCGAGAACCTTCGGCAGTGCGGTGGACTTCGCGTAGACGCGAAGCCCGGGCTTGCTGATGCGGCGGACGCCTGCGATCGAACGCCTGCGGTCCTCGCCGAATTTGAGCTCGATGGTGAGGGTCTTGCCGACCTCACCCTCGGCGGGCTCGTTGACCTGGAACCCGGCGATGTAGCCCTCGGACTGGAGGATCTCGGCGATTCCCGCCTTGATCTTCGAGTGCGGCATGGTCGTCGAGTCGTGGAACGCCCGGTTGGCGTTACGCAGACGGGTCAGCATGTCTGCGATCGGATCAGTCATGGTCATGGCTGGTTGGCCTCTTTCTCACAACGGTTTCCCGGTTCGGGTGACCCCGCTCCGGGACCTGCTGTGTTGTCAGAATTGTGGTCGGCGAGGCATCCCTCGCCAGGGTCGTCGTGGCCCGTGGACGCCGAGGCGCCCGAGATCCGTGCGGACTGCCCGCAGGATTCGACCCCCGGGGCACCCGGCCGGGAGATCCCGGCCCGAGCCCCGGTCGCGGATCACCAGGAGGACTTGGTGATACCCGGGAGCTCGCCGGCGTGAGCCATCTCACGCAGGCAGACCCTGCAGAGCTTGAACTTGCGGTAGACCGAATGGGGCCTTCCGCACCGCTGGCAACGGGTGTAGCCACGAACTGCGAACTTCGGCTTGCGAGCCGCCTTGACCCTCAGAGCTGTCTTGGCCATCGGTTACTCCTGCCTCACTTCTTCTTCTTGGCGTAGTAGGCCGGGCCGCGCTTGACCTTGACCCTGGGATCGTCCTTGGCCTTGAACGGGAAGCCGAGGTGCTTGAGGAGGGCCTTGCCCTCCACGTCGTTCTTCGCCGTGGTGACGAAGGTGATGTCCATCCCGCGCACGCGGTCGATGCGGTCCTGATCGATCTCCAGGAACATCACCTGCTCGGACAGCCCGAAGGTGAAGTTGCCCTGGCCGTCGAACTGGTTGCCGTTGAGTCCGCGGAAATCGCGGATACGCGGCAGCGCCAGGGTGAGCAGACGGTCCGCGAACTCCCACATGCGGTCACCGCGGAGGGTGACGTGGCAGCCGATCGGCTGGCCCTCGCGCAGCTTGAACTGGGCGATGGACTTGCGGGCCTTGGTGACCTGCGGCTTCTGGCCGGTGATCGCGGTGATGTCGCGGATCGCACCGTCCATGACCTTCGAGTCGTGGGCCGCGTCGCCGACACCCATGTTCACGACGACCTTGACCAGGCCGGGGACGAGCATCGGGTTGGCGTAGTGGAACTCCTCCTGGAGGGCCCCGACGATCTCAGAGCGGTACTGCTTCTTGAGCCGCGGGCCTTCGTAGGTGGTCTCGGGGGCTTCGGCGCTCACTTGGCCTCTCCCTTCTTGAGGTAGCGGACGCTGCGCTTGGCGGCGTACTCGGAACCGTCGGAGCGGCGCTTGGTGACATCGACGCGACGGTAGCCGGCCCGGGTCACCACGTCCTCGTCGTCGACCTTGGTGACGAGCTGGACGTTCGACACGTGGATCGGGGCCTCGGAGCTGATGATCCCGCCCTTGGCGGCGGAGCCGTCGGGGTTCGGGGTGTCGCGGCGGTGGTGCTTGCGGATGTTGACACCCTGGACGACGACCCTCTCGCGGGCCGGGTCCACGGAGAGGACCTCTCCGATGGTGCCCTTGTCGTTTCCGGCGATGACCTTGACCTGGTCACCCTTCTTGATCTTGAGGGACTTCACTCAGATCACCTCCGGGGCGAGCGAGATGATGCGCATGAACTTCTTGTCACGCAGCTCGCGGGCGATGGGCCCGAAGATGCGGGTGCCGCGGGGCTGGCCGTCGCCGGCCAGGATGACGGCGGCGTTCTCGTCGAACTTGATGTACGAGCCATCGGGGCGACGGTGCTGCTTGACGGTGCGCACGATGACCGCCTTGACGACCTCGCCGCGCTTGACGTTGCCACCGGGAATGGCGTCCTTGACGGTGCACACGATGGTGTCACCGAGCCCGGCGTAGCGACGCTTGGTCCCACCGAGAACACGGATGCACAGAAGTTCCTTCGCACCCGTGTTGTCGGCGACCTTGAGTCGCGTCTCCTGCTGGATCATGTCTTCTCCTCCGTCCCCTGGTTCCCCGTGAGGGCCTGGCGGGACCGTTGAACACGAACCCCCTGGATTTTGCCAGGAGGCAGCCCGTGCCTGGCGGGATCACTCCCGTCGGACACGCAGCATCGCCCGCGAAGGGTCCCACTCGGCGAGGTACGGACGTTGAAGGTCCGCATCGTTCCACGAGGGCTCGGTCACAAGGCAACTTGGACAGCGTACCCCATGTGGTGATATCCGGTGAAATCGGGTGGCGCCCCTTCGCCGCGGGCGTCAGCGCGCCAGATATCGGCCCGTCACCGATCCCGGATCGGCGGCCACCTGGTCGGGGGTGCCGGTCGCCACGATCCTGCCACCCGCGGCTCCCCCACCCGGGCCCATGTCGATGATGTGATCGGCATGCCGGATGACGTCCAGGTCGTGTTCGATGACGACGACGGTGGCGCCGTGGGCCAGCAGGCTCCCGAGCACCCGGAGCAGGGTCGCCACGTCCAACGGGTGCAGGCCGACGGTGGGCTCGTCGAAGACGAAGACGGCGTCGCGCTGGTCCCGCGACATCTGGGAGGCCAGCTTCAGCCGCTGCGCCTCGCCTCCCGACAGGGCCGGGGTCGACTCGCCCAGGGTGAGGTATCCCAGACCGAGGTCGACCAGGGTGCGCAACCGGCGGCCCACCGCCGGGATGTCCCCGACGTCGTCGAGGGCCCGGGCCACCGAGAGGCCGAGAAGTTGCGGCAGGGTGACGCCGTCACGGCGGATCCGCCCGGCCTGCGGGCCGAACCGTGAGCCGCCGCAGTCGGGGCACACGATGTCGACGTCGGGCAGGAACTGCACATCGAGGGAGATCTGCCCGGTGCCCGAGCAGCTGGGGCAGCGCAGTGAGCCGGTGTTGTAGGAGAAGTCACCGGCGCCGTACCCTGCCCGTCGGGCGTCGTCGGTGCCGGCCCAGGCCTTCCGCAGGTCGTCCATCACCCCTGAGTAGGTGGCGACCGTCGAACGGACGTTGACCCCGATGGGGGTGGAGTCGATGAGGTTCACCCGGCGCAGCCCGTCGGCCTCGATTCCGCGCACCGGATCGGGAAGCGGCGCCTCCGCGATCAGGGCCTCCAGGCCGGGCACCAGGCTCTCCAGGACCATGGTGGTCTTGCCGGAGCCCGATACCCCGGTGACGACGGTGAGGCGTCCGCGTGGGATCGCGACCTGCAGCGGCCCGACCGTGTGAACCGGACCGGTCGTCATCCGGATGGAGCCCGCGGCATCGCTTCTGGACCCGGAGTCCATGCCCACGACGGCGGTGCCCGCCAGGAAGGGGCCGATGAGGGAGCGGGGATCGGCCGTCACCTCGGCGACGGAGCCGGTGGCCACCACGGCGCCGCCGTCGGCGCCGGACCCGGGCCCGATCTCGATGAGATGGTCGGCACGGCGCAGCAGCGCGACGTCGTGGTCGACGACGACCACCGAGTTGCCGTCGGCGAGCAGGTCGTCGATGACACCGAGCAGCCCGTCGACATTGGAGGGGTGCAGCCCGATGGAGGGCTCGTCGAGCACGTAGAGGACGCCGGTGGTGCGGTTGCGGACCGCCCTGGAGAGCTGGACGCGCTGCCTCTCCCCGGTCGACAGGGTGGCCGAGGCGCGGTCCAGGGACAGGTATCCCAGGCCCAGCTCCAGCAGCCGCCGGGCGGTCTCGATCATCTGGGAGATGATCGTGTTCGCCATGGCGGTCATGTCGGCGGGCACCGTGCCCACCAGGCCGGGAAGCCAGTCGACCAGGTCTTGAAGGGTCTTCTCAGTGGCCTGGGCGAGGTTGATGCCGTCGACCAGAGGCGCGCGGGCGGCCTCGGACAGCCGGGATCCGGCGCAGTCGGGACAGGTCTGGGCTGACAGGAACCGGTTGATCCTGGCCAGCCCCTTCTCGGACTTCGCTCCGGCCAAGGCCTCCCGGACGGCGACCCGCGCATTGCGGTAGGTCCAGTTGAGGTCGAAGACCTTGCCGTTCTTCGAGGGCACCATGATCTGCCGTTTGACCTGCGGACCGTCGAAGACGATCCGCCGCTCCTCGGACGACAGGTCGGCGAAGGGCACATCGGTGCGCACGCCGAGCTCGGCGACGACTCGGGGGTTCGGCGTCGATCCCATGATCTTCCAGGACTCGACGGCCCCCTGCTCGATGGTCAGCGACTCGTCGGGCACCAGGGTGGCGTCATCGACGTCGCGGACCACCCCGGTGCCCGAGCAGCGGGGGCAGGCGCCGGCGGAGTTGAAGGCCAGCGACTCGGCCCCCGGCGGCCGGAAGGTCTCCCCGCAGACCGGGCAGGTCAGCGAGCGGTCGAGGGCCACGTCGGTGGTCGGCTCGAGATAGTGGCCGTTGGGGCAGCGGTGGCGGGCCAGTCGGGAGTAGATGAGCCGGAGGCTGTTGAGCAGTTCGGTGGAGGTGCCGAAGGTGCTGCGCACGCCGGGGACGCCGGGCCGCTGCCGCAGGGCCAGGGCGGCCGGGACGTGCTCCACGGAATCGACGGCGGCTCGTGCGGCCTGGGTGAGACGCCGTCTGGTGTAGGTGGACAGGGCTTCCAGGTAGCGCCGCGACCCCTCGGCGTAGAGGACGCCCAGGGCCAGGGAGGACTTCCCGGAACCGGAGACCCCGGCGATCCCGACCATCTGGCCCAGGGGGATGTCGACGTCGATCCCCCGCAGGTTGTGGACTCTCGCACCTCTCACCCGGATCTGCCGCGGTCCTCGATCCGTCCTGTCCACCTGATCGTCGTGTGCCATGCTCCCCATCCTGCTCCGGATGAGTTCTGCCACCACACCGGGGCCGGGCGGAGTATCCACTCCGCGGCCGCCTCGCGGCAGAACTCATGTCCTCCGGAACGCACAGCAGGGCCCGTCCCCCCGGGGGACGGGCCCTGCTGCAGTCTCTCAACCTGACCGGGAAGGTCAGGCCGGGATCACTTGGCCTTCTCGACGATCTCGAGCAGACGCCAGCGCTTGGTGGCCGACAGCGGGCGGGTCTCCATGACCCTCACGCGATCGCCCTGGCCGGCCTCGTTCTTCTCGTCATGGGCCTTCAGACGGATGGTCTTGGTCATGACCTTGCCGTAGAGGGGGTGCTTGACCCGGTCCTCGACGGCCACCACGATCGTCTTGTCCATCTTGTCGGAGACGACCAGGCCCTCGCGCACCTTGCGGCGGGTGGTCCGCTCCTCAGCGGTGTTCTCGCTCATTCAGCGGCCTCCTTCGGGGCATCGGGATCGTCGACGATGTTGAGGTTGCGCTCCTGGATCACCGTGTAGACCCGGGCGATGTCCTTGCGGACCTCGCGCAGTCTGGCGCTGTTCTCCAGCTGACCGGTGGCCGACTGGAAGCGGAGTCCGAAGAGCTCCTCCTTCAGCTCGGTCACCTTGGCGCGGAGCTCGTCGCCCGGCAGGGCGCGCAGATCGGCAGCTTTCAGCTTCGCCATCAGTTCTCACCGCCTTCACGAGAGATGAAACGGGCCTTCATCGGCAGCTTGTGGATGGCCAGACGCATGGCCTCCCGGGCCACCTCCTCCGGCACACCGGCGAGCTCGAAGAGCACCCGGCCCGGCTTGATGTTGGCGATCCACCACTCGGGCGTGCCCTTGCCGGAACCCATCCGGGACTCGGCGGGGTGCTTCGTCATCGGACGGTCGGGGTAGACGTTGATCCACACCTTTCCGCCACGCTTGATGTAACGGGTCATGGCGATACGAGCGGCCTCGATCTGACGGTTGGTCAGGTAGGCGGGCTCGAGGGCCTGGATCCCGAAGTCCCCGAAGGCCAGCTCTGTACCACCCTTGGCCATGCCACGACGGCCGGGGTGGTGCTGCTTGCGGTACTTCACTCGACGAGGAATCAACATGTCAGGCTCCTGCGTTCTCGGGCTGGCTCGACGCCTTGGCTCCGGCCTGGGCGTCAGCGGGCGCCTTGGCGGCGTCGGCGCGACGGCGACCACCGCGGTCCGGACGGTCGCCGCGGCCACGACGGCCGCCACGTCCGCGCCCGGATCCCTGAGCGGCCTGGCGGGCAGCCTTCTGAGCTGCGCGCTCGGCGCGGGTACCGGTGACGTCGCCCTTGTAGATCCACACCTTGACGCCGATGCGCCCGTAGGTGGTGCGGGCCTCGAAGAAGCCGTAGTCGATGTCGGCGCGCAGGGTGTGCAGCGGCACGCGGCCCTCGCGGTAACCCTCGGAACGGCTCATCTCGGCGCCGCCCAGACGTCCGGAGCACTTGATCCGGATGCCCTTGGCACCCGAACGCATGGCGGACTGCTGGGCCTTGCGCATGGCGCGACGGAAGGCGACGCGGGCAGCGAGCTGCTCGGCGATGCCCTGGGCCACCAGCTGCGCATCGGTCTCGGGGTTCTTGACCTCGAGGATGTTGAGCTGGATCTGCTTGCCGGTGAGCTTCTCCAGCTCACCGCGCACGCGCTCGGCCTCGGCTCCGTTGCGTCCGATGACGATGCCCGGACGTGCGGCGTACAGGAAAATGGTCACTCGCTCGGAGCGACGCTCGATCTCGATGGACGAGATGCCCGCGCGCTCAAGGTTCTTCTTGAGCCATGCGCGGATCTTGTCGTCTTCACCCACGAGCTCGGCGTACTGCTTCTCGGCGTACCAGCGGGTCTTGTGATCGGTCGTCACACCGAGACGGAAACCATGGGGGTTGATCTTCTGGCCCATGTGTCAGGCTCCCTTCTCGGTCTCGGTCTTGACGGTGGTCGGACGGCCCTTCTTGGCCTTCTTGGGCTCGGGACGGGCGTCCTTGGGCTCGACGACCACAGTGATGTGGGCGCCGCGCTTGAGGATACGACTGGCCGACCCCTTGGCACGGGGGCGGATCCGCCGCATCGTGGTGCCCTCGTCGACGAAGGCCTGCGAGATATACAGGTCGTCGCCACGAAGGCCCTCGGTCTGCTCGGCGTTGGCGACCGCGGAGGCCACCACCTTGCGCACCGGCTCGGCCGCCGCCTGGGGCTGGAACTTCAGCAGGTCGACCGCCTCGGAGGCGTCCATCCCGCGGACCAGGTCCACCACACGGCGGCACTTGCTCGCGCTCATGCGGATGTGACGGGCGATGGCGAAGGAGCCAGCCCGGTCACCGAGCAGCGCGGCGCGGCGACGGCTGGGCTCATTCTCAGTGTTGCTCATGAATCAGCTTCCCTCTCGTCAGCGCCTGCGCGCCTTCTTGTCGTCCTTCACGTGACCGCGGAAGGTCCGAGTCGGGGCGAACTCCCCGAGCTTGTGACCGACCATGGCCTCGGTGACGAAGACCGGAACATGCTTGCGACCGTCGTGCACGCCGATGGTGTGCCCGATCATGTCGGGGGTCACCATCGAACGACGCGACCAGGTCTTGATGACGTTGTGCGTACCCGCCTCGTTCTGCGCATCGACCTTCTTGGCCAGATGCCCGTCAACGAAGGGGCCCTTCTTCAGACTGCGTGGCATTCCTCAGACTCCCAATCAGCGCTTCTTGCCGGACTTGCGGCGACGCACGATCAGACGGCTGCTCGCCTTTTTCTTGTTACGGGTGCGTCCCTCGGGCTTGCCCCAGGGGCTCACCGGGTGACGGCCACCGGAGGTGCGACCCTCGCCACCACCGTGGGGGTGGTCGATCGGGTTCATCACGACACCGCGAACGGTCGGGCGGACGCCCTTCCAGCGGCTGCGACCGGCCTTGCCCCAGTTGATGTTCGACTGCTCGGCGTTGCCGACCTCGCCGATCGTGGCGCGGCAGAGCACGTCGACCATGCGCATCTCGCCGGAGGGCAGGCGCAGCGTGGCGTACTTGCCCTCGCGGGCCACCAGCTGGACCGAGGCTCCCGCGGAGCGGCCCATCTTGGCGCCGCCGCCGGGGCGCAGCTCCACGGCGTGCACCGTGGTGCCGACCGGGATGTTGCGCAGCGGCAGGTTGTTGCCGGGCTTGATGTCGGCACCGACGCCGGCCACCACGACAGCGCCCTGGCGGACGCCGTCGGGGGCGATGATGTAGCGCTTGGCGCCATCGGCGTAGTGCAGCAGTGCGATGCGGGCGGTGCGGTTCGGGTCGTACTCGATATGAGCGACCTTCGCCGGGACGCCGTCCTTGTCGTACCGCTTGAAGTCGACGATGCGGTAGGCCTGCTTGTGCCCGCCGCCGATGTGGCGGGTGGTGATCCGGCCGGAGTTGTTGCGGCCACCGGTCTTCGACTTGGAGGTGACCAGCGACTTCTCGGGCGTGGAGCGAGTCAGCTCGACGAAGTCCGACCCGCTCGAACCGCGACGGCCCGGGGTTGTCGGCTTGTGCTTACGAATTCCCATGGATCTTCGTTCCTTGTCTTCCTAGCCTCGGGCTCACTCGCCCTGGCCGGCGAAGATATCGATGCGATCTCCCTCGGCCACGGTCACGATGGCGCGCTTGGTGTCCTTGCGCTTGCCGAGCCCGTCACGGGTGCGGCGCGTCTTGCCCTTGCGGTTCATCGTGTTCACGGCGGTGACCTTGACGTCGAAGATCTGCTCGATGGCGATCTTGATCTCGGTCTTGTTGGCGGTCGGCCTCACCAGGAACGTGTACGCGTTCTGGTCGAGCAGGCCGTAGCTCTTCTCGGAGACGACCGGCGCCAGGATGATGTCGCGCGGGTCGCGGATCTTGAGATCGCTCACTTGGCGTCCTCCTCAGCAGCAGAGCCCTTGTCGGACTTGACGGCGTTGACGAATCCCGCAGCCTCGGCGGCCGCGGTGGTGGCGAACCAGACCTCGGCGATCGTGCGTCCGTACCAGGGCGACTCCGGGGTGTGGAACTTCATCGAGCTCTCGTTGCCCTTGATGTCGAATCCCTCGGGCGGGTTGTCACCGCGGAAGGAATCGGCGCCGAAGGGGTGCAGGTCGGCCTCGTCGGTCTCGGGCACCTCGGCCTCGGCCGCGTCGTCACCCACGAATGCCGCGAGGGCGGCACGGGTGAAGACGATCTGATCGGCCTTGAGGACGTCGTAGGCGTTGAGCTGGTCGGCGACGATGACGTGCACCTCGGCGAGGTTGCGCACCGAAAGCCAGGACGTCTCGTCCGCGCGGTCGAGAACGACGAGGATCCGCTTGGGATCGCCGAGCTTCGACAGCGCCGACTTGGCGGCCTTGGTCGACGGCCTGTCACCCTCGACCAGGGAGGCCAGCACGACGATCTGCCCGTCGCGGGCCCGGTCGGACAGGGCACCGCGCAGGGCGGCGGCCACCATCTTCTTGGGGGTGCGCTGGGCGTAGGAGCGCGGCTGGGGGCCGAACACGATGCCACCGCCGACCCACTGGGGGGAACGGGTGGAACCCTGTCGGGCACGGCCGGTGCCCTTCTGGCGCCACGGCTTCTTGCCGCCGCCGGCGACCTCGCCGCGGGTCTTGGTGGAGTGGGTGCCCTGACGGGCCGCGGCCTGCTGGGCCACCACCACCTGGTGGATCAGAGGGACGTTGGTGGCCACGTCGAAGACATCGCCCGGCAGCTCGACGGAGCCGGACTTGGTGCCCTTGGCGGTCAGCACGTCGATGGTCTTGTTCTCGCTCATGCGGCATCCCCATTCTTGGCGGCCTGCTTGGCGGCGCTGCGGACGACGAGGAGGGAGCCCTTCGGGCCGGGAACGGCGCCCCGGACCAGGATGATCCCGCGCTCGGAGTCGACCGAGTGGATCGGCAGGTTCTGGACGGTGACCCGGTCATTGCCCATCCGGCCGGCCATCCTCATACCCTTGAGCACCTTGCCGGGGGTGGCGCATCCACCGATGGAGCCCGGGGAGCGGTGCTTGCGGTGCACGCCGTGGGTGGCGCGCAGGCCCTTGAAACCGTGGCGCTTCATGACGCCGGCGGTCCCATGACCCTTGGTGGTCCCGGTGACGTCGACCAGCTCGGCGATCTCGAAGACGTCGGCGGTGACCTCCTGGCCGAGGGTGTACTCGGACGCGTCGGCGGTACGCAGCTCGACGAGGTGCTTGCGGGGGGTGACCCCGGCACGCTCGAAGTGGCCGGCCTCCGGCTTGGTCACGTTCTTGGCCTTGACGGCGCCGAAACCGAGCTGGACGGCGGAGTAGCCGTCGGTCTCGGGGGTGCGCACCTGGGTCACCACACAGGGCCCGGCCTGGATCACGGTCACGGGGACGATGCGATTGTTCTCGTCCCACAGCTGGGTCATGCCGAGCTTGGTGCCCAGCACGCCCTTCACAGTGCGTTCATTGGTCATGCTGCTCAACCTCACGGAAGCTTGATCTCGATGTCGACGCCGGCCGGAAGGTCGAGACGCATGAGCGAGTCAACCGTCTTCGGGGTCGGGTCGAGGATGTCGATGAGCCGCTTGTGGGTGCGCATCTCGAAGTGCTCGCGGCTGTCCTTGTACTTGTGGGGTGAACGGATCACACAGAACACGTTCTTCTCGGTCGGAAGCGGCACCGGGCCTGCAACCTTGGCCCCCGTACGGGTCACCGTGTCGACGATTTTGCGCGCCGACGAGTCGATGACCTCGTGGTCGTAGGCCCGCAGCCTGATGCGGATCTTTTGTCCCGCCACAGTTGTTCCTTCTACTCGTCCCTGCCGCGCCCGGATAACTCCGGCACGCCCAGAGGGTTCCGGCATGGGACCCGGCTGGCGCCGGACCCCGCATTGTCAGATCCACATGGACCGCCCACCGCCCGACCGTCAAGGCCTGGCACCGGGTGACCCACAGGGCTCCTTCGGCTCCTACCACCGACCCCCGAGGTCGGGTGTGTCGGGCATCCGAGGCCGCACAACACCGAGCTCACCAGAAGAATCCAGGAAGGACATGTACCGGGGAACACTGTGCATTTGTGCTTCCTCCGAGGCTCGATCACCCGGCTGTGGGCCTAGCTTCGGGAGGATCCGCCACGACGGCGGTACCACTCGGAGCTGGTGGTCGGGGCGACGTTACGTCTCGGATGTTTCCACAGAATCATCCGGTGACACGACGAGGCCCGTTCGGAGCAACCTGAACAGTCTCTCACACACGCTGGCTGACGCCAAATTGAAGGGGAGGGATCCCCATCCGGGGGGAAGTCGCGGGGATTTCTCCTCCCAACACGCCGTGGCCGGGCTCTGGCGGGACGCGGGACGGCGTGTTGGGAGGAGAAAACCCCACCTCGAGGCCCGGGAGTCGGGGTCCCGCCAGGGTCAGCGCGCGAGGGTCTCGGCGAAGCGACGGAGCCGGGTCAGCGTGGAGTCCCTGCCGAGGATCTCCATCGACTCGAAGAGCGGCGGGGAGACCCGCGAGCCCGTCACCGCCACCCGGATCGGGGCGAAGGCCACCCTGGGCTTGATCTCCATCGTCTCGCAGATCCCGGCGCGCAGGGCGGCCTGGACCGGCTCGGCGGTGAACTCGTCCAGATCACCGAGCACCTCGATCGCCGCCGCGATGATCGCCGCCGGATCTCCCTTCAGCCTGGCCACCGAGTCCTCGTCGAAGGCCAGCTGATCATCGGCCTCCAGCAGGAAGGCCAGCTTCGGCACAGCCTCGGACAGCAGCGTCAACCGCTCCTGGATCAGTGGCATCGCAGCACGCAGGGTGACGACATCGGCGTCCGACGGATCGCAGAGCTGACCCGCCTCCACCGCATACCTCAGCACCCGGTCGGCCAGTTCCCCGACGCCCAGAGAACGGATGTACATACCGTTGAGCCAGTCGAGCTTCGTCGTGTCGAAGACCGGGCCGCCGGTGGAGACGTCCTCCCAGCGGAACCTCCGGACGAAGGACTCGAAGCCCTCCATCTCAGCACCCTCGGCGATGGTCGGGTAGGCCAGCAGCTGCAGGAAGTTGCGCAGCGCCTCGGGCAGGTAACCCTGCTCACGGAACCACATCAGCCGCGCGGCCGGGTTCTTGCGCTTGGAGATCTTGGACCTGTCGGCGTTGCGCAGCAGCGGCATGTGAGCGAACTGCGGAGCCTGCCAGCCCAGCCACTTGTAGAGCAGCAGATGCTTGGGGGTCGAGGAGATCCACTCCTCCCCGCGCACGACGGTGTCGATGCCCATCAGGTGGTCGTCGACGACGACGGCCAGGTGGTAGGTGGGGAAGCCGTCCGCCTTGAGGATCACCTGGTCATCGGGATGCGGGGCCTTCACCTCGCCCCGGATGAGATCGTGGAAGGCCAGCTCGACGTCGTCGGGGATCCGCATCCGCACCACCGGGGTCTCGGTGAATCCGGGCAGCTTCGCCCGCTCCTGCCTCGTCATGCCCAGGCACATCCGGTCGTAACCGGTGTCCGAGGAGTGGGCCTCGGCCCTCTCCCTGCGCAGCCCGGCGAGCCTGTCCTGCGAGCACCAGCAGTAGTAGGCGTGGCCGTCGGCGATGAGCTGATCGACGTAGGGCCGGTAGGTCTCCACGCGCTCGGACTGCTTGTACGGCGCGTACGGCCCGCCCACCAGCGGGCTCTCGTCGGGGCCCAGCCCCAACCAGTCGAGGGAGTCGTAGATCTGCTGCTCCGACCCCGCCACCAGGCGGTTGCGATCGGTGTCCTCGATGCGAAGCACGAACTGCCCCCCGGTCTGACGCGCCCAGGCCTTGTCGAAGAGAGCCATGTAGGCGGTGCCGACGTGGGGATCTCCGGTCGGTGAGGGGGCGACTCGGGTGCGTGCGGGTGCGTGCGGGGAATCAGTCATGATGGCCGCGATTCTAGTGGACATGGCCCCGGAAGGCGCTCCCACGATCCCTGGAGGGGCGACGCCCCCCGCGCTACTGGTAATTTTCGGATCATGGCTGAACCGTCCTCCTCGCCGTCACCGGCACCCTCCGATTTCATCCGCGACGTCGTCCGCGAGGACAACGCCCAGGGCACCTACGGAGGACGCGTCCAGACCCGCTTCCCACCCGAGCCGAACGGCTACCTGCACATCGGCCATGCCAAGGCCATCGTCACCGATTTCGGCATCGCCGAGGATTTCGGCGGCGTCTGCAACCTGCGTCTGGACGACACCAATCCCGGCACCGAGGAGACCGAGTACGTCCGGGCCATCGTCGAGGACATCGCCTGGCTCGGATACACGCCGGGGAGCGTCGTCCACGCCTCCGACTACTTCGAGCAGCTCTACAGCTGGGCGCAGTACCTCATCGAACGGGGCCTGGCCTACGTCGACGACCAGGATCCCGACACCATCTCGGCCCAGCGCGGGGGCTACGGCAGGCCCGGCGTCGAGAGCCCCTACCGCGACCGGCCGGCGGCCGAGAGCCTGGACCTGCTGGCCAGGATGCGCGCCGGCGAGTTCCCCGACGGATCCCGATGCCTGCGCGCCCGGATCGACATGCAGGACGAGAACATGTGGCTCCGCGACCCGGTGATGTATCGGATCCGTCACATGCACCATCACAGCACCGGAGACACCTGGAGGATCTTCCCCACCTACGACTGGGCGCACGGCCAGTCCGATGCCGTCGAGGGGGTCACCCACTCGCTGTGCTCCCTGGAGTTCAACAGCCACCGGCCTCTCTACGACTGGTTCCTGGCGCACCTTCCGCTGGAGGGCCCCGCCCCCAAGCAACGCGAGTTCGCCCGTCTGGAGCTCACCCACACCATCACCTCCAAACGCCGGCTCAAGAAGCTCGTCGACGATCACCTCGTCGACGGCTGGGACGATCCGCGGATGCCCACCCTGCGTGGCATGCGCCGCCGCGGCTACCCGGCTGCGGCGATCCGCGACTTCTGCACCGCGATCGGCACCACCCGCAACAACTCGGTGCGCGCCATCGAGGAGTTCGAGTCCTTCGTCCGCAAGGAACTCAACCACACCGCCCAGCGCCGGATGGCCGTCCTCCACCCCCTCAAACTGGTGCTCGACGGCTGGCCCGTCGACGCCGGCGGCAACCCGGTCGTCGAACACTTCGAGATCGTCAACAACCCGGAGAATCCAGACGACGGCACCCGACAGGTCGCCTTCTCCGGCACCCTCTGGATCGAACAGGACGACTTCCGCGAGGATCCGCCCCGCAAGTACTTCCGCCTCTCCCCCGGTCGCGAGGTGCGGCTGCGCGGCGCCTACCTGGTGACGGCCACCGACGTCGTCAAGGACGCCGAGGGCACTGTCGTCGAGGTGCACGCCTCCTACGATTCGGAATCCCGGGGCGGCACCGCGCCGGACGGACGCAAGGTGAAATCGACCATGCACTGGGTCTCGGCACCCCACGCCGTCGATGCCGAGGTGCGACTCTACGATCGACTGTTCACCGCCGAGATCCCCGGTGAGAGCACCGGAGAGGCCCTCGACGACCTCAACCCCGGTTCCCGGGAGATCCTCACCGGCTGCAAGCTGGAGGCCGCCCTGGCCGATGCCGGGCCCGGGCAGGTGGTGCAGTTCGAGCGCCTCGGATACTTCGCCGTCGATCCTGACCGGCCCATGGTCTTCCACCGGGCGGTCGGGCTGCGCGACGAATGGGCACAGATCCAGAAGCGCAACGGCTGAGCCCGGCGCCGCCTCCACCGGCCTCGTGGACGTCCCCCGATAGAGTGACGGCATGAGCGACGCGACCGTAATCCTGCATGACCTCGTCGGACGCATCCGCGACGAGGCGGCCTCGGTGTGCGACGGCCTGGCCGAGGAGCACGCCCGCTATCAGGTGAACCCTGGCACCAACACCATCTGCTGGCTGCTGTGGCACACGGCCCGGGAGATCGACTCCCAGATCCATCAGGCCCTCGGCGGGCCCCAGCTCTGGGACGAATGGGCCGACCGGCTCGGGCTGTCACTGCCGCCCGCCCGGCTGGGTTCAGGAGCCACCGGCTACGGCCAGAACCCCGACGACGTCATCTACGTCGTGGCCCCCGTCGACGACCTGCTGGAGTACCTCACCGAGACCTGCGACGAGACCGACGCCCTCATCGACGGCCTCGGCGTCGACGACCTCGGACGGATCATCGACGCCGCCTGGAACCCACCGGTCACGCTGTCGGTCCGCCTCGTCTCGATCCTGGCCGACGCCCTTCAGCACATCGGCCAGGCGGCCCTGGTGCGAGGCGTGGCGGAACGGGCCACAGCTGAGTGAGCGACACCCCTCACACCGCCGGACCGCCGACCGGCGGCCAGGACCGTGACGCGCCCGAGGAGGTCACGGTGGTCCGTGCGCCCGGCCCGACCGGGGTCACGGTCGCCCCCCTCGAGCGGGTCGAGGAGGAATGGGTCACGGCCGAGCGGACGCTGGCCCGGTACGTGCTGCGCCACGCAAGTCTCGGCGGGCTGATCGGCGCCCTGTTCGGATTCTGGTCGGCGTTGAGCCCCAGCCTCATCCCTCGCACCTGGTGGATGATCCTCATCAATGTCGCGATGTCGATGCTCTTCGCCTACGGGACGGGGCATCTCATCGGGTACGCGCTGCGACATCTCGCCCGCCTCATCAGTCTCCGGGTCACCGCTGCGGCACGGGCGGTCCGCATCATCCGGTGGCTCGGATATGCCGCCGTGCTGGCCATCTCCGTGGGCGTGTGGTTCTGGGCCATCCAGCAGCAGCGCGACGTCTCACGGACGGTCAACCTCAAGCGGCACTTCTGGCTGACCCAGATCTTCGGCGCCCTCTCCGGCATCCTCGCCTTCGTCGCGGTGCTGCTGCTGATCCGCACTGTCAGCCACGCGATCCACCGCCTCTACACCGGCGTCCACCGGTTCATCACCCAACCGCTGCTGGCAACATCGGTCTTCGTGGTCGCCCTGGCGCTGGCCCTGCTGGCCACCAACAACGTCGTCGTCCGCACTGCGGCCAACGCCGTCGCCCACCAGATGGAGACCGTCAACCGGCAGACCACGCCGGGGGTCCACCGACCCACCTCCGCCCTGCGGTCAGGCGGCCCGGGCTCCACCCGGTCCTGGGCGAGCCTGGGACGCAAGGGGCAGGACTTCGTCGCCTCGGGGCCCACGGCGGCCCAGATACGGAAGGTCACCGGCAGGTCGGCCATGGTTCCGATCAGGGCCTATGCCGGACTCCCCGCCGATCGGAACCTCAATACAGCTGCTCATGCCGTGCTGGACGAACTCATCCGTACCCATGCCTTCGATCGCAAGGTCCTGGTGATCTACAACACCACCGGTTCAGGATGGGTCGAGGAATGGTCGGTCTCCTCCGTGGAATACCTGACCGGCGGGGACTGTGCGACGGCGTCGATGCAGTACAGCTATCTGGGCAGTCCGGGTGCCTTCCTGCTGGACCGGGAGTCGCCGAAGGAGGGGGCCAAGGCGCTGTTCAACGTCATCCACGGATACTGGGACCGTCTCGATCCGGCGCGCCGACCCAGGCTGTACACCTCCGGGGTCTCTCTGGGGGCCTACGGCGGACAGTCCGCCTTCAGCTCCGCCGACGACATGATGTCGAAGGTCGACGGTGCGGTCTGGACAGGTTCGCCAGGGATCACCCCGATCTGGAACGAACTCACCTCATCGCGACGGCAGGGTTCGCCCGAGATCGCGCCGGTGATCGGCAGCGGTTCCCACATCCGCTTCATCCCGGGGATCAGGTACATCGACCGGGACCGCTGGGGGGCGTCGTATCCGCAGTGGAAGAGCCCTCGGATCGCCTACGTGCAGCACTCCTCGGATCCCGTGACGTGGTGGCAGCCCAGTCTCATCTGGCGTGAGCCCGACTGGATCCGCGAACGCGCCGGCATCGACACCAATCCGCGGATCTCCTGGACGCCGTGGTCCTCCTTCTGGCAGGTGACCGCCGACATGGCCATCGCCGTCTCCGCCCCGGGAGGCCACGGGCACAGCTACCACCAAGAACTCATCTGGGTGTGGTCGTCCGTCCTGGGTACCGACCACATCACCCAGGCGCAGAAACAGGCCATCGCCGAGGACCTGCCGAAGACCATCAAAGGCTCCGACTGAACCCCGAAGACGTCGGGCCCGGGGACGAGGGCAGGAGCAAGGGCCGGGGACGCGAAGGAGGCCCGCCCCTGACGGGACGGGCCTCCTTCATCCCCTGCCGGGGATCAGAGAGTCACAGACTCACCTGAGGATCCTTGATCCGGAGGATCACTTGAGGATCTCGGTCACGCGACCGGATCCGACGGTCCGGCCACCCTCGCGGATGGCGAACTTCAGCTGCTCCTCCATGGCGATGGGGTGGATCAGCTCGACGGTCATCTCGGTGTTGTCACCGGGCATGACCATCTCAGTGCCCTCGGGCAGTTCGACGGTGCCGGTGATGTCCGTGGTGCGGAAGTAGAACTGCGGGCTGTAGTGGGAGAAGAACGGCTTGTGACGGCCGCCCTCGTCCTTCTTCAGCACGTAGACCTGGCCCTTGAACTCGGTGTGGCCGGTGGTGGTGCCGGGCTTGCTCAGCACCATGCCGCGCTCCACATCCTCCTTCTTGGTGCCGCGCAGCAGCACGCCGATGTTGTCGCCGGCCTCGCCCTCGTCGAGGATCTTGCGGAACATCTCGACACCGGTGACGGTGGTCTTGGTGGTCGCACGGATGCCGACCATCTCGACCTCGTCGCCGGTCTTGACGATGCCGCGCTCCACACGACCGGTGACCACGGTGCCGCGGCCGGTGATGGTGAAGACGTCCTCGATGGGCATGAGGAAGGGCTTGTCCAGCTCGCGGGTCGGAGTCGGGATGTACTCGTCCACGGCGTCCATCAGGTCGAGAATGGACTGGGTCCACTTCTCGTCGCCCTGCAGGGCCTGGAAGGCCGACACGCGGACGACCGGGCAGTTGTCGCCGTCGAACTCCTGGGCGCTCAGCAGCTCCCGGACCTCCATCTCGACGAGCTCGATGAGCTCCTCGTCATCGACCATGTCGCACTTGTTGAGGGCGACGACGATGGCGGGAACGCCGACCTGGCGGGCGAGCAGCACGTGCTCGCGGGTCTGCGGCATCGGGCCGTCGGTCGCGGCCACGACGAGGATGGCGCCGTCCATCTGAGCGGCACCGGTGATCATGTTCTTCACGTAGTCCGCGTGTCCGGGGCAGTCGACGTGCGCGTAGTGCCGCTTCTCGGTCTGGTACTCGATGTGAGCGATCGAGATCGTGATACCGCGCTGGCGCTCCTCAGGGGCCTTGTCGATCATGTCGAACGCCTCGGTCTGCGGATTCAGCTCCGGGTCCTTGTCGTGCAGCACCTTGGAGATCGCCGCGGTCAGGGTCGTCTTGCCGTGGTCGATGTGTCCGATGGTGCCGATGTTGACGTGCGGCTTGGTCCGCTCGAACTTGGCCTTTGCCACTGGGGCTCCTTTACGAAAATGTCGCCCGCTCTTGCGCGGTACGCGTCATGTGGTCTGCCCGCAGGCGATCCCACGGACATCTTCTGGACGGCCCTGACCAGAGGTCAGGGAACTCACCCAAGTTTGCTGCATCAACTGCGACCAGTCAAACCGGAACGGCAGTCTAGCGCAGTGCCAAGGGCCCCGGTGCCGACTCGCGTCGGCCGGGACGCCCTTGACGAGGACCCGGGCGGGAAGATCGCCCCTCCCGCCCGGGCGGACGGCGCCGCCATCGCGACGCGCGCCGTCATGAGATCGGTTCAGCTCAGAGGGCCGCGATCACTTTCCTCCGTTGGCCTTGGCGATGATCTCCTCGGCCACATTGGCCGGGGTCTCGCCGTAGGAGTCGAACTCCATCGAGTACGACGCCTGGCCCGAGGTCTTGGACCGCAGGTCGCCCACGTAGCCGAACATCTCGGCCAGCGGGACCAGGGCCCGGACGACCTTGTTCCCGTGCTCGTCGACCATCTCCTGAATCTGGCCGCGGCGGGCGTTCAGGTCGCCGATCACGGTGCCCAGGTAGTCCTCGGGGGTGGTGACCTCAACGGCCATCAGCGGCTCGAGGATGCCGGGCTGCGCCTTGCGGGCGGCCTCCTTGAAGGCCATCGAACCGGCGATCTTGAAGGCCATCTCCGAGGAGTCGACCTCATGGTAGGCGCCGTCGAGGAGGGTGCACTTGAGATCCTCCATCGGGTAGCCCGCGAGGACGCCGAACTGCATGGCTTCCTTCACTCCGGCGTCCACCGAGGGGATGTACTCCTTGGGGATACGGCCGCCGGTGACGGCGTTGACGAATTCGTATCCGGAGCCGGCCTCGGTCGGCTCGATCGAGATGATCACGCGGGCGAACTGGCCGGAACCGCCGGTCTGCTTCTTGTGCGTGTACTCGAGCTTGTCGACCTTCTTGTGGATGGTCTCGCGGTAGGCCACCTGCGGCTTGCCGATATTCGCCTCGACGTGGAACTCGCGCTTCATCCGGTCGATGAACACGTCGAGGTGCAGTTCGCCCATGCCGGCGATGATGGTCTGGCCGGTCTCCTCGTCGGTGTGGACGCGGAAGGTCGGGTCCTCCTCGACGAGACGCTGGATGGCCACACCCAGCTTCTCCTGGTCGGCCTTCGACTTCGGCTCGATGGCCTGCTCGATGACCGGGTTCGGGAAATCCATCGACTCCAGAACGATCGGGGCCGAGGAGTCGCACAGCGTCTCACCGGTGGTGGTGTCCTTGAGGCCCATCACGGCGCCGATCATGCCGGCACCCATCTCGTCGACCTCCTGACGCTTGTTGGCGTGCATGAGGTAGATCTTGCCGATCCGCTCGCGCTTGCCCTTCGTGGCGTTGAGCACCTGCTCGCCCGCCTTGAGGACGCCGGAGTAGACGCGCACATAGGTCAGCTTGCCCAGGTGCGGATCCGAGGCGATCTTGAAGGCCAGCACCGACATCGGCTCGTCCTCGGTGGGCCTGCGCTCCAGCTTGACCGACTCGTCGCCGGGCTTGAAACCGACGATGGCCGGGACGTCCTCGGGCGAGGGCAGATAGTCGACGATGGCGTCGAGCAGGGGCTGGACGCCCTTGTTCTTGAAGGACGTGCCGCAGGTCACTGCGGTGAAGGCGTTGGCGAGCACGCCGCGGCGGATCGCGGCCTTCAGCTGCGCCTCGGTGATCGAGTCGGGATCATCGAGGTAGACCTCCATGAACTCCTCGTCGTTCTCCGCGACGGTCTCCAGCATCTCGGCGCGAGCGGCCTCGGCGGCGTCCTTGAGCTCGGCCGGGATCTCCTCGGTCTCATAATGCTGACCGAGCTCGGTCTCACCGCGCCAGGTCTTGGCGTTCATCTCGATCAGGTCGATGATTCCGAGGAAGTTCTCCTCCGCACCGATCGGCAGCTGCAGCAGCACCGGGATGGCGTGCAGGCGCTCCTTGATGGTGTCGACGCAGTGCTCGAAGGAGGCACCCGTGCGGTCCATCTTGTTGACGTAACAGATGCGCGGGACGCCGTAACGGGTGGCCTGGCGCCACACCGTCATCGACTGCGGCTCGACACCGGCCACACCGTCGAAGACGGCCACGGCGCCGTCGAGCACGCGCAGCGCGCGCTCCACCTCGACGGTGAAGTCGACGTGCCCGGGGGTGTCGATGATGTTGATCTGGACGTCATGCCAGAACGTGGTGGTGGCGGCCGAGGTGATGGTGATCCCTCGCTCCTGCTCCTGCTCCATCCAGTCCATGGTGGCGGCTCCGTCGTGGACCTCGCCGATCTTGTAGGACTTTCCGGTGTAGTAGAGGATGCGCTCGGTCGTGGTGGTCTTGCCGGCATCGATGTGGGCCATGATGCCGATGTTGCGGACCTTGGTCAGGTCTATGGTCTTGTCGGCCACAGTGTTCAACCTCAAATTCTCTGTTGAGTGGTCTGGGCAGGGATGATGCTCGACGCAGGAGCCCGAGGTGAACCTGTAACCGGGAGCCCGCGTGGGAAGTCGGCTGGAATCCGCCGGAAGCCGGGCTGGACCGGAGCCGGCGAATCCTCAGAACATGATCGTGCCCCCTCACCGACCGGTGAGGGGGCGCGCGATCACCAGCGGTAGTGGGCGAAGGCCCTGTTGGCCTCAGCCATCTTGTGGGTGTCCTCACGCCGCTTGACGGAGGCACCGAGACCGTTCGACGCGTCGAGGATCTCATTCATGAGCCGCTCGGCCATCGTCTTCTCGCGACGCTCGCGGGAGAAGGCGACCAGCCAGCGCATCGACAGCGTGGTGGCACGGGCGGGCTTGACCTCGACCGGCACCTGGTAGGTGGCGCCGCCGACACGGCGGGACTTGACCTCCAGGGAGGGCTTGATGTTGTCGAGGGCGCGCTTGAGGGTCTGCACCGGATCGGTGTTCGTCTTGGCGCGGCACCCCTCGAGGGCGCTGTACACGATGTCCTGGGCGACAGTCTTCTTGCCGTCCTGAAGGATCTTGCTCACCAGCTGGGAGACGACGGGCGACCCGTAGACGGGGTCGACCATGATGGGGCGCTTGGGCGCCGGTCCCTTACGAGGCATGGCTCACTTCTCCTTCTTGGCGCCGTAGCGGCTACGGGCCTGCTTGCGTCCCTTGACACCCTGGGTGTCCAGCGAGCCGCGAACGATCTTGTAACGGACACCGGGCAGATCCTTCACGCGGCCACCGCGCACGAGCACCATCGAGTGCTCCTGCAGGTTGTGCCCGATCCCGGGGATGTAGGCCGTGACCTCAATGCCCGAGGAGAGGCGAACACGAGCGACCTTGCGAAGAGCCGAGTTCGGCTTCTTCGGGGTGGTGGTGTACACGCGGGTGCACACTCCACGACGCTGCGGGGAGCCCTTCAAGGCAGGCGTGCTGTTCTTACTGAGCTTGTCAGTGCGGCCCTTGCGGACCAACTGCTGGATTGTAGGCACCGGCTGGTATCTCTTTCCGTTGGGTATTCGGATCCCTGGCTTGCGCACCTGCAGCCACCGGCGTCGGGATCACCGCTGTCCCTCGCTCTGGTAGCGCAGATACCGTACGAACTCCGCACTGACGGACCGTCTCGCAGCAACTCAAGAGGTCTGACCGCCATGCCAGGGCACGCACATGGTGTCCGGACGCACCGGACACGGTATTAAAGGATATCCTCTGTCTTCTAAAGAGGCAAAGAGACGACTCCTTGCGACCTCGGGCGGCACCATCACCGTCGACGCGATCGAGGACCCGAACGTCATCGAGGTGCGCACCGGCCGGACGAGCCGCACGATCAGGATTGCCCGTCGGCGCGTCCGGGACATGAATTTCGAACTGTCGGCCTTCCTGGACGCCACCGCGGATATCACCCGCTGCGCACTCCCCCAGCGCTGGACCACGGAGCGCCTGGCCCTCATGGAACAGGTCCGCGACAGCATCGGGCTGGAGCTGCCGGGCCGTTGACAGGGACGCCGGGCGAGACGCCGTCCTCACGACGCCCGGTGAGGTGCCCGGGACGGCCCGGCGAGTCGCCCGGGGCAGCACTGTGGGGCGCCCCGCGACCGGGACGCCCCACAGATTCAGCTACCGGGTTCCGAGCGTATTGAGTTGCCGCGAGCGATTCTGGTCAGACGCCGGTGCTCGGCAGACCGGGACGGTCGCTGCTGTGGTGGGCGGGAACCTTCGGGGTGGTGCCGGGATTGCCGCCACCATTGCCGTTGGAGTCCGGGCTCTGCCAGTAGAAGACCGAGCTGCGCACCTTGCCCGACTGGGAACCGGTCATGGTGATGTCGTAGTTGCCCGCCGGCCCGGTGGGCAGCACCACATTGCTGAACACGTTCTTCCGCTCGTCGCCCGAGGCACTGGCCGTCCGGGTGGTGTTCCAGTACACCTTCCCGGTCTTCTGATGGACCACCTTCACCCTGACGCTCTCACCGGCCTGGAAACCGTAGGTGGTCAACGTCAGGGCCTGACCCTGCCTCCATGACGTCGGGGAGAAGTCGATACCGGTCGGGTAGGCGAAGAAGCTCGCCTTGTTGCTCGGATCGCTGGCCTGCGTGTCTCCTGTGGTGCACACCGCCTGGGCCGCGTACCATCCGGCCACGGTCGTCTTCACCGACTGCGACCCGTCGAGGGCGGCGATCGGGTAGTCGGTCTTCTTGCCCTTCGCGTCCAGGACGCGCAGCAGGATGCCGTCGGCCGGAGCCGTGCAACCGGACACCCTGATCGTCACCGTCTGTCCCACATCGACATTCCCGCTGGCCGTCAGCGTCGGCGCAGCGACCTTGGCCGGGGTGGACGACGACGTGGAAGGCGTGGTCGACGGTGTCGGAGTCTCCGACGACGTCGAGGTCTCCGACGGCGACGGAGTGTCCTCCTGAGTCGACGGCGACGTCTCGGACCGGGTCGGGGTCGGGGAGGCCGACGGGGTGCCGGACGGCGTCGACGCACTCGCCCCGGGAGACGGCGTGGGGTCGGTGGCATAGGCGTTCACCCCGGCCAGTGGGGTGATGAGCAGCGCCAGACCAGCCACTCCACCGAGAAGAGACTTGGATCGCAACATTGATATCGGCCTTTCTGGATTCTCAGACGATACCCAGACGTTATCGATGAGAGTGTCACAGGATGCGGAGATGGCGATCTTCGCACCTGCACCTTTGCCGACCCGGCCCACAGCTGTGGCATCTGTCCTCGGATCTTCCCAGGACCTGACGGCGGGCCCGCCCCCGGGAGGGGCGGGCCCGCCGTCAGTCCGATCCGCCGGTCGGTACCGGCAGAACGGGATCAGCAGTAGGAGAACCAGGAATCAGCCCATATCGCCGAAGTCCAGGTCGTCCAGCGGCACAGCCGCGGAACTCGATCCGAAGTCGTAGTCGAACGGGTCGTAGTTCATCGTGAAGGCTGCCGCCTTCGCCTCGGCAGTCGGCTCGACGCGCATGTTGCGGTAGCGCTCCATACCGGTGCCGGCCGGGATGAGCTTTCCGAGCATGACGTTCTCCTTGAGGCCGACCAGGGTGTCGGTCTTGCCGTTGATCGCCGCATCGGTGAGCACCTTGGTGGTCTCCTGGAAGGAGGCCGCCGACAGCCAGGACTCGGTGGCCAGCGACGCCTTGGTGATGCCCATCAGCACCGGCCGGCCCTCGGCGGGACGCCCGCCCTCGGCCACCGCCGTGCGGTTCGCGGCCTCGTAGTGAGGACGATCGACCAGCTCGCCGGGCATCATCGGGGTGTCGCCGGACTCGATGACGGTGATCCGCCTCATCATCTGGCGGATGATGATCTCGATGTGCTTCTCGTGGATGCCGGCGCCCTGGGTGTTGTACACCTTCTGGACCTCGGCCACCAGATGCTCCTCGACCCTGCGCACGCCGAGGATTCGAAGCACGTCCTGCGGGTCCGCGGTACCGCCCATGAGCTGCTCGCCGGCCTCGACGCGCACCCCGTCACGGATGACGTGATGGGTGTCGTCGACGTCGAACTCGAGACGGGCGCGCCTGGGCACCGGGTACTCGACGTCCTCCTCGCCATCATCGCGGACGAGCACCAGCTTGCGCCGGTGATCGGACTCCTCGGCACGGATCACTCCGGCGGCCTCGGCGATCGGCGCCTTGCCCTTCGGGGTACGGGCCTCGAAGAGCTCGACGACACGCGGAAGACCCTGCGTGATGTCGTCGCCCGCCACACCGCCGGTGTGGAAGGTACGCATCGTCAGCTGGGTACCGGGCTCGCCGATCGACTGGGCGGCGATGATCCCGACGGCCTCGCCGACGTCGACCACATTCCCGGTCGACAGCGATCGGCCGTAGCACCTGGCGCAGCAGCCCAGGGTCGCGGCGCAGGTGAGCACCGAGCGCACCTTGATCCTGCTGATGCCGTGGGCGATCATCTTCTTGATCTCGGCGTCGCCCAGATCGGAGGCGGCCTCGACGACCACCTCCCCGTTCGCGTCGACCGCGTCGGCGGCCAGGCAGCGGGCGTACACCGAGGTCTCCAGGTCCTTGGCGGGCACCAGGCCACCGGCGCCGTCGTCGACCGCGATGATCTTGAAGATGCCGCGGGTCGTGCCGCAGTCCTCCTCACGGACGATGACGTCCTGGGAGACGTCGACCAGCCGTCGGGTCAGGTAGCCCGAGTCGGCGGTCCGCAGAGCGGTGTCGGCCTGGCCCTTCCGTCCACCGTGGGTGGAGATGAAGTACTCCAGGACCGTCAGGCCCTCGCGGAAGTTCGACTTGATCGGGCGGGGGATGATCTCGCCCTTCGGGTCGGCCACCAGGCCTCGCATGGCGGCGATCTGACGCATCTGGGTCATGTTCCCTCGTGCGCCCGAGTGCACCATCATGTAGATCGGGTTGGTCTGGGTGAAGTTGGCCTCCATGGCGGCGGTCAGCTCCGCGGTGGCCTCGGTCCAGATCTGGATGAGGTCCTGACGGCGCTCCTCGCCGGTCACGGCGCCGCGGTCGTACTCCTTGTCCACCTTCTCGGCGCGACGCTCGTATCCGGCCAGGATCTCCGGCTTGGTCGGCGGGGTCTGCACGTCGCCGATGGATACGGTGACGCCCGACAGCGAGCCCCACCGGTAGCCGATGTCCTTGAGGCGGTCGAGAATCTCGGCCACCTCAAGCTGGCTGCGCTCCTCGGCGAGGGTGTTGACGATCCTGCCGATCTCCTTCTTGCCGACCAGGAAGTCGACGAAGGGGTAATCGGCCGGCAGCACCTCGTTGAACAGGGCCTGTCCCAGGGTCGTGTCCAGGATCACCGAACCGTCGGCGCGGACCGTCTCGCCGTGCGGCGGGACGACGCCGTGCAGGCGCAGCTTGATCTTGGCACCGATCTCCAGCTCCCCGGCGTCATGGGCCATGATCGCCTCGGAGATCGAGGAGAACGCCCGCCCATGGCCCTTGAGGCCGTCCAGGGCCATCGTGAGGAAGTAGGCGCCGATGATCATCTCATGGCTGGGCAGCGCGACCGGTCGGCCGTCAGCCGGCTTGAGGATGTTGTTGGTCGACAGCATCAGCACCCGCGCCTCGGCCTGGGCCTCGGCGGACAGGGGCAGGTGCACGGCCATCTGATCGCCGTCGAAGTCGGCGTTGAAGGCCGAGCAGACCAGCGGGTGCAGCTGGATGGCCTTGCCCTCGATGAGCTGCGGCTCGAAGGCCTGGATGCCCAGACGGTGCAGGGTGGGGGCGCGGTTCAGCAGCACCGGGTGCTCCTTGATGACCTCTTCGAGGACATCCCAGACCACCGGGCGCTGACGCTCCACCATCCGCTTGGCGGACTTCACGTTCTGGGCGTGCTCCAGATCGGCCAGACGCTTCATGACGAAGGGCTTGAACAGCTCCAGAGCCATCGTCTTGGGCAGGCCGCACTGGTGCATCTTGAGCTGCGGGCCGACCACGATGACCGAACGGCCCGAGTAGTCGACGCGCTTGCCGAGCAGGTTCTGGCGGAACCGTCCCTGCTTGCCCTTGAGCATGTCGGACAGCGACTTCAGCGGACGGTTGCCCGGCCCCGAGACCGGGCGGCCGCGACGGCCGTTGTCGAAGAGCGAGTCGACGGCCTCCTGGAGCATCCGCTTCTCGTTGTTGACGATGATCTCGGGGGCGCCGAGATCCAGCAGACGCTTCAGCCGGTTGTTGCGGTTGATGACGCGCCGGTAGAGGTCGTTGAGGTCGGAGGTGGCGAAGCGACCGCCGTCCAGCTGCACCATCGGGCGCAGGTCCGGGGGGATCACCGGGACGGCGTCCAGGACCATGCCCACGGGCGAGTTGCCGGAGTCGATGAAGGGCTGGACGACCTTGAGCCGCTTGAGGGCACGGGTCTTCTTCTGGCCCTTGCCGTTCTTGATGATGTCGCGCAGGGACGCCGACTCGGCCACCAGGTCGAAGTCATGGAGGCGGCGCTTGACGGCCTCGGCCCCCATGAACCCCTCGAAGTACTTGCCGAAGCGGCTCTTCATCTCGCGGTAGAGCACCTCATCGCCCTCGAGGTCCTGCACCTTGAGGTTCTTGAAGCGGTCCCACACGGCGTCCAGACGGTCGAGCAGGCGCTGCGCGCGGTGCTCGATCTGACGGATCTCCTTCTCCCCGCCGTCCTTGACCTTGCGGCGAGTGTCGGCCTTGGCGCCGTCGGCCTCGAGCTGGGCGAGGTCCTCCTCCAGCTTGGTCCGGCGGGCCTCCAGCTCGGAGTCGCGGCGCTTCTCCATATGGGTGCGCTCCGCCTGCACCTTGGCCTCCAGCGACGGCAGGTCGCGGTGGCGCGCCTCCTCATCGACCGAGGTGATCATGTAGGCCGCGAAGTAGATGACCTTCTCCAGGTCCTTCGGAGCGATGTCGAGCAGGTAGCCCAGCCGCGACGGAACGCCCTTGAAGTACCAGATGTGGGTGACGGGGGCGGCCAGCTCGATATGGCCCATCCGCTCGCGTCGCACATTGGAACGGGTCACCTCGACGCCGCAGCGCTCGCAGATGATGCCCTTGAAGCGCACCCGCTTGTACTTGCCGCAGTAGCACTCCCAGTCCCTGGTGGGCCCGAAGATCTTCTCGCAGAACAGACCGTCGCGCTCGGGCTTGAGGGTGCGGTAGTTGATGGTCTCGGGCTTCTTGACCTCGCCGTGGCTCCAGGCGCGGATCTGATCGGCGGTCGCCAGACCGATCTGCAGCCTGTCGTAGTAATTGGTGTCCAGCACTGTACTTCTCTTTCCCCCACCGGTGGTGGGCGGTAGCCCCTCCTCGTCAGGAGAGGTTCCAGTTCGGGGGTTCACGCGGCGGCGGGTTGTCCGGGCCCGCCGTCACCCCCTGTGAAGGGACCAGATGACGCAGACCCCGGGCCGGTCCCCGATGGACCGGCCGGGGGGCGTCGTTCACTCGGCCAGGGCGTTGTCAGAGCCGGGTCGACGCGACAGGTCGATACCCAGGCCGGAGGGGCGCATGTCCTCCTCCGACTCGCGCAGGTCGATCTCCATGCCGTCGGAGTTGAGCACCTCGACGTTCAGGCACAGCGACTTCATCTCCTTGACGAGCACCTTGAAGGACTCCGGGATGCCGGGCTCGGGGATGTTCTCGCCCTTGACGATCGCCTCGTAGACCTTGACGCGACCGGGCACGTCGTCGGACTTGATGGTCAGCAGCTCCTGGAGGGCCCAGGCGGCGCCGTATGCCTCCATCGCCCAGACCTCCATCTCGCCGAACCGCTGGCCGCCGAACTGCGCCTTGCCGCCCAGCGGCTGCTGGGTGATCATCGAGTACGGGCCGGTCGAGCGGGCGTGGATCTTGTCGTCGACCAGGTGGTGCAGCTTGAGCTCGTACATGTAGCCCACGCCCACCTTCTTCGGGAAGGGCTCGCCGGTCCGGCCGTCGTAGAGGATGGCCTTGCCATCGGGGTCGACGAGCCGGTTGCCGTCCCGGTCCGGGACGCCGTTGGTGAGCAGCCCGGTGATCTCGTTCTCCTTGGCACCGTCGAAGACCGGGGTGGCCAGCCGGGAGTCGGGCTCGACCTGGGCCAGGCCCACATCGCGCAGCCGCTCGGCCCAGTCACCGTCGGCCTGGGTGATGTCCCATCCGGAGTGGGCGATCCAGCCCAGGTGCATCTCGAGCACCTGACCGACGTTCATCCGGGAGGGCACGCCCAGCGGGTTGAGCACCATGTCGACCGGGGTGCCGTCCTCCATGAAGGGCATGTCCTCGATGGGCAGGATCTTGGAGATGACGCCCTTGTTGCCATGGCGTCCCGACAGCTTGTCGCCGACCGAGATCTTGCGCTTCTGGGCCACGTAGACCCGCACCATCTGGTTGACGCCGGGAGCCAGCTCGTCACCCTCGTCGGCGTCGAAGACGCGCACCCCGATGACGGTGCCCTCCTCGCCGTGGGGCACCTTGAGGGAGGTGTCGCGGACCTCGCGGGCCTTCTCGCCGAAGATGGCGCGCAGCAGACGCTCCTCGGGGGTCAGCTCGGTCTCGCCCTTGGGGGTGACCTTGCCGACCAGGATGTCGCCGGTGCCGACCTCGGCGCCGATGCGCACGATGCCGTTCTCGTCGAGATTGGCCAGCATGTCATCGGAGACGTTCGGGATGTCCCGGGTGATCTCCTCGGCACCGAGCTTGGTGTCGCGGGCGTCGACCTCGTGCTCCTCGATGTGGATCGAGGTGAGCACGTCGTCCTGGACGATGCGCTCCGACAGCACGATGGCGTCCTCGTAGTTCAGGCCCTGCCAGGGCATGAAGGCGGTGAGCACGTTGCGGCCCAGGGCCAGCTCGCCCTCGTCGGTCGACGGTCCGTCGGCCAACGGAGTGCCGATCTCGACCCGCTGACCGGCCTTGACCACCGGCCGCTGGTTGATGCAGGTGCCGGCGTTGGAGCGGCGGAACTTCTCCAGCTTGTAGGTCTGGTAGGTGCCGTCATCGCAGGCGATGTCGACCAGGTCGGCGGAGACCGACAGCACCGTGCCGGGCTTCTCGGCCAGGGTGACGTCGCCGACGTCGGTGGCGCAGCGGTACTCCATTCCGGTGCCCACCAGGGGAGCCTCGGTCTTGATCAGCGGCACGGCCTGACGCTGCATGTTGGCACCCATCAGGGCCCGCGACGCGTCGTCATGCTCCAGGAAGGGGATCAACGCGGAGGCCACCGACACCATCTGGCGCGGCGAGACGTCCATGTACTGGATCTCGGCCGGGGGCACCTCGTCGGGATCGCCGTGGCGCTTGCGCACCAGCACCCGCTCGTTGGCGAAGGTGCCGTCATCGGTCAGCGCGGCGTTCGCCTGGGCGATGATGAAGCGGTCCTCCTCGTCGGCGGTGAGGTAGTCGACCTGATCGGTCACCTTCCCGTCGACGACCTTGCGGTAGGGGGTCTCGATGAAGCCGAAGGCATTGACCCGGGCGAAGGAGGCCAGCGAGCCGATGAGGCCGATGTTCGGGCCCTCGGGCGTCTCGATCGGGCACATCCGGCCGTAGTGCGACGGGTGGACGTCGCGGACCTCCATGCCGGCGCGGTCGCGGGACAGGCCGCCGGGGCCCAGGGCCGACAGGCGGCGCTTGTGGGTCATCTCGGCCAGCGGGTTGTTCTGATCCATGAACTGCGACAGCTGGGAGGTTCCGAAGAACTCCTTGATGGCCGCGGTCACCGGGCGGATGTTGATGAGGGTCTGCGGGGTGATGGCCTCGATGTCCTGGGTGGTCATCCGGTCGCGCACCACGCGCTCCATCCGACCCAGGCCGGTGCGCAGCTGGTTCTGGATGAGCTCGCCGACGGTACGAAGACGACGGTTGCCGAAGTGGTCGATGTCGTCGGGCTCGACGAAGATGTCGTCACGCCCCTCGCGCGGCAGGGTCTCCAGACCCTCGTGCAGGGCGCAGATGTAATGGATGGCCGCGACGATGTCGTCGATGGTCAGCACCTGGGTGTCGAAGGGCAGGTCCAGGCCCAGCTTCTTGTTGATCTTGTAACGACCCACCTTGGCCAGGTCGTAGCGCTTGCCGTTGAAGTAGTAGTTCTCCAGCAGCTGCTGGGCGGCGTCGCGGGCCGGCGGCTCGCCGGGACGCAGCTTCTTGTAGATGTCGAGGAGAGCCTGGTCCTGGGTCTCGACGCCGTGATCCTTCTCGAGGGTCTGGCGGATCGACTCGTACTGACCGAACTCCTCGAGGATCCGGTCCGGGGTCCAGCCCAGGGCCTTGAGGAAGACGGTGACGTTCTGCTTGCGCTTGCGGTCCAGGCGCACGCCGACGGTGTCGCGCTTGTCGATCTCGAACTCCAGCCAGGCGCCGCGGCTCGGGATCACCTTGCAGGTGAAGATGTCCTTGTCGGAGGTCTTGTCGGCGGTGCGCTCGAAGTAGACGCCCGGGGAACGGACCAGCTGGGAGACGACGACGCGCTCGGTGCCGTTGACGATGAAGGTGCCCTTCGAGGTCATCAGCGGGAAGTCGCCGATGAACACGGTCTGCGACTTGATCTCGCCGGTCTCGTTGTTGGTGAACTCGGCGGTCACGAAGAGCGGCGCGGCGTAGGTGGCGTCGCGGTCCTTGCACTCGTCGACGGAATGCTTGGGATCCTCGAACCGATGATCCCGGAACGACAACGACATCGTCTCCGAGTAGTCCTCGATCGGGGAGATCTCCTCGAAGATCTCCTCCAGTCCCGACTTGGTGTTGATGTCGGTGCGGCCCTGAGCCAGGGCCTCGTCGACGTGGGACTGCCAGATATCATTACCAACGAGCCAGTTGAAGGACTCCACCTGCAGGTCGAGCAGGTTCGGTACCTCCAGAGGCTCCTGGATCTTGGCGAATGAGATTCGCCCGCTCTGGGGCGAGATGACGTTGGTGTTCTTCGACGCGGTGCGCGTGGCGGCCAAGGTGCGGTCCTTCCGAGAACTCCTGAACTGGCGTGAGCACCAGTCCGGTGGCATGCAGAAAGGCCCATGTCAAGCACGGGCTTTCGCTGTCTGTGGGGCAAGAAGACAGAATAGACCCCAGAGTAGCACTTCACAAGTGCGCGGCGCCAATGCCGTACCTGCACTGTGCCTCAAACCGGCCCTCCGCGCAAGCACGGCGCGCAGCCCTGCTCCCCGCCCCATGACGCGGCGGGGACGATGAAGGCCCTCCCGCCGGGGCGGGAGGGCCTTCATGCACCGGGAGCCGTCGCAGGCTCCGGGGTGTGATCCCGGAAAGGATCAGCCGATCATCACTTGAGGGTGACGGTGGCGCCGGCGGCCTCGAGGGCCTCCTTCGCCTTCTCGGCGTCCTCCTTCTTGGCCTTCTCGAGGACCGCCTTGGGGGCGGCCTCGACGAGGTCCTTGGCGTCCTTGAGGCCGAGGCTGGTGAGGGCGCGCACCTCCTTGATGACCTGGATCTTCTTGTCGCCGGCGGCATCGAGAATGACGTCGAACTCGTCCTTCTCCTCCTCGGCCGGGGCCTCGCCACCGGCAGCCGGGGCGGCGGCGGCAACTGCCACCGGGGCGGCGGCGGAGACGTCGAAGGTCTCCTCGAACTGCTTCACGAACTCGGAGAGCTCGATGAGGGTCATCTCCTTGAAAGCGTCAAGGAGCTCGTCGTTGCTGAGCTTCGCCATGTTGGGCGTCCTTTCATGAATGGGTTGGCGGGCCTGCGACCCGCCGGGGTTCTCCTGGGCGATGGACGCCTCAGGCGTCTGCGTTCTCGGGCTCCTGGTCGGAAGCCTCTCCGGCTCCGCCGATCACTGAGGGATCGGCGGCGGCCTTGTCCTGCAGGGCGCCGAAGCCGCGAGCGGCCTTGGCGGGCAGGGCGCTGAAGACCTGTGCGGCCTTCGTGAGGTTGGCCTTGAGGCCACCGGCGAGCTTGGCGAGGAGGACCTCGCGGGACTCGAGATCGGCGAGCTTCTTGACCTCATCGGCTGACAGGACGCGACCGTCCATGTAGCCGCCTTTGATGACCAGCAGCGGGTTGTCCTTCGCGAAGTCCCTCAGACCCTTGGCCGCGGTGGCCACGTCGCCGCTGATGAAGGTCAGGGCGGTGGGACCGACGAGCTTGTCGTCGAGTCCCTCGATCCCGGCCTCATTGGCGGCGATGCGGGTGAGAGTGTTCTTCGCAACGGCGTAGGTGCTGCCTTCTCCGAGGGAACGACGCAGAGTCTGCATCGCCGCCACGGTCAGGCCACGGTAATCGGTCAGCACGGTCGCGTCGGCCGAGGAGAACTTCTCCTTGAGCGACGCGATGGCGGCTGCCTTGTCGGACCTCGCCATTGGGTCTCCTTCCCACTTCTCGTACGGCGCGCCGGGGGCGGACCCTCGGCGCCTTGTACCTTCGACCACCGGCCGGCCCGGCATCGGCCAGGGCCTGCGCAGAGATGGACCGGAACATGAAAAAAGCCCCGGCGCACAGGCACGGGGCACGCCCACAGGGGCGAAAAGCACTCAGAACCTGCGCGGGCCATCCTCGGCGGATGCTTGGCGGGCGAACCCGACCAGCGGTCATTGGTGAGACTGAACCTACTGCAAAGGGACGGCCCCTTGCAACTTCGAGCGGTGGCTCGGCGTCCGTCACCACTGCGTCGCGGGATATCCGGGAGCCTGACATGCGACGAGCCCCCGCCACAGGAGCGGGGGCTCGTCGGTGATCAGCGGGACGAGATCACTCGGTCACGCGGGCGGCCGCAGGATCCAGCTGGACGCCGGGGCCCATGGTCGAGGAGACGGTGATCTTCCTCAGGTAGCGGCCCTTGGAGGAGGACGGCTTGAGCCGCAGCACCTCGTCCAGGGCGGCGTAGTAGTTGTCCACCAGCTTGGTGGGCCCGAAGGACACCTTGCCGATCAGCAGGTGGAGATTGGCGTAGCGATCGGTGCGGAACTCGATCTTGCCGCCCTTGATGTCTGCGACGGCCTTGGCGACATCCATGGTCACGGTGCCGGTCTTGGGGTTCGGCATCAGGCCACGAGGGCCGAGCACCCGGCCCAGGCGGCCGACCTTGCCCATCATGTCGGGGGTGGCGACCACCGAGTCGAAGTCCAGGTACCCGCCCTGGACCTTGGCGATGAGATCGTCGTCACCGACCTCATCGGCGCCCGCCTCGCGGGCCGCCTCGGCCTTCTCACCGGTGGCGAAGACGAGGACCCGTGCCGTCTTGCCAGTGCCGTGAGGGAGATTGACGGTGCCGCGCACCATCTGGTCGGCCTTCTTCGGATCGACGCCGAGACGGATCACGACGTCGACGCTCTCGTCGAACTTCGCGGAGGCCACGTCCTCGACGACGGCCATTCCGGCCTCGGGGCCGTAGAGCTCGTCGGCGTCACGCTTCGCGGCCGCTGCGCGGTATCCCTTGCTGCGCTTCATATCTGGTTCCTTTCACCAGGTGTGGTCAGGGCTGCGCAAGCCCTCCCACGGAATTGATCAGGTCGCGACGTCGTCCTGCCGGACGTCGCGCTCGTGAGGGGATCAGCCCTCTACGGTGACGCCCATCGAACGGGCGCTGCCCTCGACGATCTTCATGGCCGCCTCGATGCCATTGGCATTGAGGTCGGGCATCTTGGTCTGGGCGATCTCGCGCACCTGGTCCTTGGAGATCTTGCCGACCTTGTGGGTCAGCGGGTTCTCGGTGCCCTTGGAGATACCGGCGGCCTTCTTGATGAGTTCGGCGGCCGGCGGGGTCTTCAGGACGAAGGTGAAGCTGCGATCCTCGTAGATGGTGATCTCTGCGGGGACGACGTTGCCGCGCTGCGACTCGGTCTGGGCGTTGTAGGCCTTGCAGAACTCCATGATGTTGACACCATGAGGACCGAGGGCGGTACCGACCGGAGGGGCCGGAGTGGCCTGACCGGCCTGCAGGGCGACCTTGACGAGCGCCGCTACTTTCTTCTTCGGAGGCATGTGATGGGTCCTTCGGTTGAACTTCCTCCCGGCCCGTCTGGCCAGGAGACTGCACGTGGTCCAGCCGTGACGACCGGCTGCACACGCACGCGCCGACCGAGTTTACGTGACTCGGCCGGCGCTCGCGAATCGGGGATTCAGATCTTCTCGATCTGGTTGAACTCCAGGTCCACCGGGGTGGATCGGCCGAGGATCTCGACCGACGCCTTGACGCGCTGGTTGTTGACGTTGATCTCGGTGATGGTGGCAGGCACCCCGGCGAAGGCGCCGTCGGTGATCTGAACCGACTCCCCCACCTCGTAGTCGGCCACCTCGACCTTGCGCCTGGCCTTCGGGGAGGGGGCCTGGCCGGCCATGTCGTGGTTCACCTGGGCGATGACCGAGGGGGTCAGCATCTTGACGACCTCGTCGAAGGTCAGCGGGACCGGCGTGGTGGACTGGCCCACGAAACCGGTGACCGAGGGAGTGTGGCGAACGGTTCCCCATGACTCGTCGGTGAGGTCCATGCGCACCAGGACGTAGCCGGGCAGGTAGACCCGGGTGATCGTCTTGCGGGCCCCGTTGCGGATCTCCACGACCTCCTCGGTGGGCACGACCGTCTCGTAGATGTAGTCCTCCATGTTGAGGGTCTGCACCCGGGCGTCGAGGTTCTGCTTGACCTTGTTCTCCATGCCTGAGTAGGTGTGCAGCACGTACCACTGACCGAACTTGGATGTCAGGTCGTCCTTCAGTCTCTCAACAGCGGCATCGACGGCGTCCTGGGTCTCCTGGGAGGCCTCGTCCTCGACGGGCTCCTCCTCCTCGTCGTCCAGGGCCTGGCCGATACCCAGGTTGCGGGCGACGTCCTCATCGGCCGGCCCGGACTCCTCGACGTCGAAATCGAGGTTGAGCGGGGCGTCCTCGGCCGGCTTCTCGTCGTCGGCCAGCGCACCCAGATCGATCTGGATGTCGTCGGTCTCCTCCTGGGAGGAGTCCGATTCGTCGGCAGAGAACGCATCGAGGTCGATCTGCGGCTCGGTCGCGCTCGCATCCTTGTCGTCATCCTCGGGCTTGTCGAGTCCCGCGTCGTTGAATTCTGGGCTGTCAGTCACCGGTCAATTCTCCGTCGTTGTGTGGGGTCTGCGCCATTCGCGCTCGGCGCAGACCCTTCGTCAGTTGCCGAGAGTCTTCAGCAGACCCCACGCGAAGAGGGCGTCCAGGCCACCCACCACCGCGATGATGAGGAGCACGAAGACGAGCACAACCAGGAAGTACTGGCCGGTCTCGGCAGCAGTGGGCCACTTGACCTTCTTGAGCTCGGCCACCGACTGCTTCGTGAACTTCACCGGGTTGGCGCGACCGCCCTCATCCTGGTCGTCGTCCTTCCCGAGCTTCGCCCTGCGGGTCGGAGCCTTGGTGATCTCGCGGCGCGGCACGTGCGGGCTCTCGGCCTCGTCGGTCTCGCTCTCGGAGGAGTCCTCCTCAGCGGCCTTCACAGCGGCCGTCCGGCGACGAGGGCGGCTGGACCGCGCCTTACGGGCGGCGTCCTCCGCCTCCCCCAGCTGCTCGGGATCGTCGATCACCATGTCCTCGGGATCGCCCTTGTCGGGCGTGAGATCGGGCTCTCCCTCCGACTCGGCCAGTTCCTCGGCCTCATCGTCGACCACCTCGTACCCCTCGGTGTCGGGGAGCCGGCCGGAGACCAGTTCCTCGCCGGTGGGGGCAAGCGGATCATCCGAGGACGGGGTCTGCCCATCAGCTCCGCGAGGATGCTGCTCGTCTGTCACGCTTGTCCTTCGGGTCGTCTGCCAGATTCGATGCTGCCAGTCTGCCAGCCCGATCGGGTGGTCGCGACCGCGACTGCGTACAGGAACTCATCCTGCATCGCAGGGCACGAGGGACTTGAACCCCCAACCTGCGGTTTTGGAGACCGCTGCTCTGCCAATTGAGCTAGTGCCCTTCGTCGGCCCTCGCGGTACGAATGCCGACAGCACAGAAAGTATAGGGGCACTCCTCTCACGTTGCCAACTTCGTCCGATCTGTCAGAGGAGGGGACGACGGGTCTCCGGGCGCGGTCGCAGACCTCATCCGCAGCGCGTGGCCAGCGACGCTGACCTTCACGACGTGAAAGGGATCGCTCGGGGTGGCAGGAGCGCAGCGACGCGGAGGGGTCGCCCTCCTCCGATCAACTCAGCAGTTTCTCGGCGGCCGCGAGCAGGACGCAGGTGGCCACCCCGTCCATCGCCGCCGAGAGCTCCCCCTCGCTCGGGAAGCTCGGAGCCAGCCTGATCGTGCGATCATGCGGGTCGTCGTGGAGCGGGTGAGAGGATCCCGCCGGGGTGAGGGCGATCCCCGCCTCCTTGGCGAGCTGCACCACCCGGCTGGCCGTCCCGTCGATCACGTCCAGGGTGACGAAGTAGCCCCCGGCGGGATGGGTCCACCGGGCGATCCCGGTGCCACCGAGCCGACGCCTGAGCACCGTGTCGACGATCTGGAACTTCGGGGCCAGCAGCGCGCGATGCTTGCGCATCAGCGCGCGAACCCCCTCGGCGTCCTTGAGGTACAGCGCGTGACGAAGCTGATTCACCTTGTCGGGCCCGATACTGCGAACCGCCGAGTGCTTGAGATACCAGTCGAGGTTCCCCGTCGACGACGCCAGGAAGGCCACCCCGTCCCCGGCATGGGTGATCTTCGAGGTGGACGCCAGCATGAGAATCCGGTCGGGGTTGCCGGCCTCCTGAGCCATCTGCAGGATCGGCAGCGGGGCCGGCTCGGCGTCGGTCAGGTGGTGCAGGGCGTAGGCGTTGTCCCACCAGATCCGGAAGTCGGGGGCCGCATCCATGGAGACCAGGCGCCTGGCGGTCTCCTCGTCGTAGACGACGCCATTGGGGTTGGCGTACATCGGCACCACCCACATGCCCTTGACCGACGGATCGGAAGCCAGCCTCTCCACCTCGTCCATGTCGGGGCCGTGCTCGCCCATCTCCACGGGGATCATCTCGATGCCCAGATGCTCGCAGATCGAGAAGTGGCGGTCGTATCCGGGGACCGGGGCGATGAACTTGATCCGCCGGCCGAACCAGGGCGCCTCGGCACCGGGCAGCCTGTGCAGCATCGCGAAGCTCAGCAGGTCGTGCATGATCGCCAGACTGGAGTTGTCGGCGGCCAGGATGTGGTCGACGTCGACCCCCAGCAGCTCCGCGAAGATCCTGCGGATCTCGGGCAGCCCCTTCGCACCGCCGTAGTTGCGGACGTCCTGACCGTCTGCCGCATGGCGCGGCACCCTCATCGACAGCAGTTCACGCGAGAGATCGAGCTGCCGCGGCGACGGCTTGCCCCGGGTGATGTCGAGAGTGAGACCCCGGGCCTCGAGTTCGGCATGGAGTGATCTCTGCTCGTCGAGAAGGGCGGACAGCTCGTCGTGGGACATCTGTGACAGCTCGATCGTCATGGGGGCATACTCCCACACGCTCACATCCCGATGAACCTCGGTTCAGGGACGAGGACGATCCCGTACGCCTTGTCGACCCCGTCGATGACCGTCCTCGCCAGAGCGGCGATGTCTGCCGCGGTGGCCCCGCCGCGATTGGTGAGGGCCAGCACGTGCTTGGTGGACAGGCTCGCCGGCCGGCCCTCCAGCGCATATCCCCTGCCGAACCCGGCGTGGTCGATGAGCCAGGCGGCCGAGGTCTTCACCCGGCCGTCCGCCTGCGGGAAGGCCGGGGCGCCCTGCGGCACCTGGTCGGCCTCGATGATCGGGTTGGTGAAGAAGGATCCGGCACTCCACGTGTCGTGATCCGCTTCGTCGAGCACCATGCCCTTGCCGGCCCGGATCCCCAGCACCGTCTCGCGGACGGTGCTGGCCAGCGCCCGCTCCCCCGGCTCGACGCCCAGCCGGCGGGCCAGCTCCTTGTAGCGGATCGGCAGGGACAGATCGCCGAGCAGGAACTGCATCGTGACGTCGAGCACGATGTAGCGCTCCGGATCGGCCTTGAAGCGGCTGTCGCGGTAGGAGAATCCGCACTCGGTGCTCATGAAGGTGTGCTGCTCGTCGTCGCGTCGGTCCCAGGTGCGCACCCTGGCCACGAACTCGGAGATCTCGACGCCGTAGGCACCCACATTCTGGATAGGGGTCGAGCCCACCAGCCCCGGGATTCCCGACAGGGCCTCGGGACCGCGCCACTCGCTGGCGATGCAGTGCTGCACGAATCCGTCCCAGGGCTCCCCGGCCGCGATCGTCGCCAGCGCCCCGCCGCAGTTGGACACCTCCGCCGACATCCCGGTGGTCGCCACCCGGACGACGGTGCCGTCGAAGCCGTCGTCGCCGATCAGCACATTGGAGCCCCCGCCGAGTACCAGGCAGGGCTCCCCGCGCCGGTCGCAGTCGCGCACGGTCTCCACCAGGTCGTCGGTCGTGGGGGCGATCACCAGGCGGGCGGCCGGACCCCCGACGCGCAGGGTCGTCAGCCCGGCCAGGGGCACCCCGGCACCCGATACCGGCAGCCGCGGATGGTTGGTCATCGCGTAGTCGAAGTGGGTCAGCGAGCAGCTCTCAGTGGTCTCGCAGTCCGGATCGCTGCCGTCGATGCCGATGACCACGCTGGGGCTCTGAATACCGTCAGTCATGGGGCTGCTCCTTCCCACGGGCCCGAGGCGCCCGGTTGTCGACGACGACCTCCACCCGGCCCAGCACGGACCGGCCGTCATGGGTGACGTCGAGCCTGATGGTCGCCATGTCCTCATCGGCCCTGATGACCGTCCCGGACACCTCGACCGATGTGCCCTCGTCGGTGTCGGGGACGAGCACCGGTCGGGTGAAGCGGGCCCGCTGGGATCGGATCGCCGCGGGGTCCCCGAGCCACCCGACGACCGCCCCCAGCGCGGCGCCCATGGTCCACATGCCGTGGGCCACGACGCCGTCCATGCCGGCCGCGACCGCATGGCGGTCCGACCAGTGGATCGGGTTGAAGTCGGTGGATGCTCCGGCGTACCGGACGATGCGCGACCGGTCCACGCCGATGCGGCGCGGACCGAAGGTCTGTCCCTCGGCCAGCGGTTCAGTGCGGTCGTTCATGCGGCGTCCTCCCCGGTGTGCCACAGCGTCGAGGTGGCCGTGGCCAGATGCTCGCCGTCGGGAGCGTCGAGGCTCACCTCGAGCCCGATGATGTCGGTGCCACGACGGTTGCGCACCGAGGTGATCTCCAGGGTGGCGGTGACGGCGTCCCCGGCCCTCAACGGCCTCACCCATTCGAAGGACTGGTCGGCGTGGATCGTGTGGTCCAGACGCAGCCCCAGATCGGCATCATCGAAGAGCTGCGACCACGCCTGGGCCGCGATCACCATGGCGAAGGTCGGCGGGGCGACCGGGTCCGGGCCGCGGTACGCGGAGGAATCGTCAGCCAGTGCGGTCGCGAACTCGGAGATCTTGGCGGCCGAGACGATGTACGGCTCGGTCGCCGGATACCGGCGTCCGACGTGCTCGGCGCTCAACCCGGGCGTCTGCTCAGATGTGGGAGGCATGTCACGAAGCCTAATCCAGCACAGAGAGCCCGAACCAGCCGTGCCGCCCGGGAGGCACAACAGGTCCGGAGACTCCCGTGACGGGAGTCTCCGGACCTGTCAGAGGTCGGACGCCTGGACTCAGCGGGTCTCGCGGTGAGCGGTGTGCTTGCCGCAGCGCGGGCAGAACTTGCTCAGCTCGAGACGATCGGGGTTGTTACGGCGGTTCTTCTTGGTGATGTACGTACGCTCCTTGCACACTGTGCAGGCAAGGGTGATCTTCGGTCGGACATCGCCGGACTTCTTGGCCATGATTCCTACTTTCGAGAGCTGTTCGAGCCTGCTGAGTGGCGGGGCGGTTACCCCTGTGGTAGCGAGGGCGGGAATCGAACCCGCGACACAGCGATTATGAGCCGCTTGCTCTACCCCTGAGCTACCTCGCCATTGTGATCGCCGACGCTGCTGACGCAACCGGAACCCACGGGCGATGGGGCCGACTCCCACTCAGAGCCCCCTAGCAGATTCGAACTGCTGACCTTCTCCTTACCATGGAGACGCTCTACCGACTGAGCTAAAGGGGCAACGACGTAGAAAGCTACACGGGCCGAAGCCTGCTTCGCAACTTTCCTTGTCACCTGTTTTTCCGGCCCTTCTCCCGCCATCCGTACGAGAGCCGTCCCGGAACCCGTCGACTCCCCCCATCTGCCGATGCGGGGCCCCTCAGGGCTGTGCAACCCCCGGATCCATCCGATCCGGGGGACGCGTGGCAGGTGTTGGATTTGAACCAACGTAGGCGTAAGCCGACGGTTTTACAGACCGCTCCCATTGGCCGCTCGGGCAACCTGCCTCGCTGGCGTCTGCCAGCGAGGAAAGACCTTAGCAGCCCCCAGCCAGGCAACGCCAATCGCGTGCTATCAACAGGGGGCCGACCCCTCGGCGTCGCTGCGCTCCTGCCTCCCCGACCTCCCCGAGCGGATTGGCAAGGCACTACGCTTCTGGTGCACGCACCCCCGCCCGAGGAGGGCCCATGGCATCCGAGAGTTCCTTCGACGTCGTCAGCAAGGTCGACCATCAGGAGGTCGACAACGCCATCAACCAGGCGGCCCGCGAGGTGCGCCAGCGATTCGACTTCAAGGGCACCGACACCTCCGTGGCATGGTCCGGCGACGAGGCGATCGCGATCGTCTCGGCGACCGAGGAGAAGGTGAAGGCCGCCCTGGACGTCCTCCAGTCGAAACTGGTGCGCCGCAAGGTGAGCCTCAAGGCCCTCGACACCGGCGAGCCACGGGTATCCGGCAAGACCTGGCACATCGACTGCGCCGTGCGCGAGGGCATCTCCGCCGAGAACGCCAGGAAGGTCTCCAAGCTCGTGCGCGATTCCGGCCCCAAGGGTGTCAAGACGCAGATCCAGGGAGACGAGCTGCGCATCTCCTCGAAGAAGCGCGACGACCTGCAGGCGGTCCAGCGGCTCATCACGGAGGCCGACTACGATTTCGCGGTCCAATTCGTGAACTATCGCTGAGCAGCCGCCCTACGGCGTCCGTATCACGCTCTTCAACAGGTCTAGGAGTCGAGACGGTGTCGCCCCCACATGGGAAGGTGGTGGCATGCGCATCGCCACCTTCAATCTCAATGGCATCAGGGCCGCGGGCAAGCGCGGCTTCTCCGACTGGCTGGCCGACCGCGGGTGCGACGTCGTCGCTCTTCAGGAGGTGAGGTGCCGCCCGGCGGACCTGCCCGAGCAGGCCTTCGGCGACTACCACGTCGCCTGGCAGCCCGGTCACCTTGCCGGCCGCAACGGCGTCGCCCTGCTGACGCGTCACGCGCCGGCCCAGGTGCGGGCGTGGGGGCCCGAGCTCATCCTCTCCGGGCCCGGTTCCGAGGCCGAGGTGCGCGACGGCTCGGTCTCCGGCCTGGCTCGCGATCTGCGCTCCTTCGCCGACGAGGGGCGCTATGTCGAGGTGGACCTGGCCGAGACCCCACTGACTGTCGCCAGCCTCTACCTGCCCAAGGGCGCCAGCCCCGATCCTTCCGATGGGAAGGCCCAGGCCAAGCAGGCCCGCAAGATGCGCTTCCTGGCAGGTTTCGCACGACATCTCACCTCCGCCCGGAGGGAGGCCGCGGCCAGGGGACGCGAGTTCCTGGTGATGGGGGACTTCAACATCGCCCACGAGAATGCCGACCTCAAGAACTGGCGGTCGAACCAGAAGAACGAGGGCTTCCTCCCCGAGGAGCGCAGCTGGTTCACCTCGATCCTGTCGCCGCGCACCCTGATCGATGTCGTGCGCACCCTGCATCCCGACCAGGATGGCCCGTACTCGTGGTGGAGCTGGCGCGGCCAGGCCTTCACCAATGACGCCGGATGGCGCATCGACTACCACCTCGCCTCGCCAACCCTTGCCAGGGCCGCCGTCTCCGGGGGCACCGACCGGGATGCCAGCTACGAGCAGCGCATCTCCGATCACGCCCCCGTGGTCGTGGATTATGAGATCTGATCAGACGTCGAACATGGCCTCGACCTCGGAGCGGGTGACCTCGGCCACCGAGGAGTGGCGCCAGTGCGGATCATGGTCCTTGTCGACGAGCTGGGCCCTGACCCCCTCGCAGAAGTCCGAATCCCGCATGAAGGACCGCCCGAGCCGCCTGTCGGTGGCCAGCACCTCCTCGAGCCCGGAGGCCTGCTCGGCCCGCTGGACGGCCTCCAGGGCCACGGCGACCGACAACGGGGATCGTGTGGAGATGAGGTCCGCGGCCGCTGCGGCCTGCGGCTCGGGACGTGACTCCAGAGCTCGGAGGATGCTCAGCGGATCATTGAACCGGTAGCAGTCCTGGATCCATCCGGCCTGCGCGGCCAGTTCGCTGTCGAGCGGATCGACATCGAGGGCGTTCCCGGACCCATCGACGACGCCGTCGACGAGTCCGGCCCACAGGGCCGAGGCCGCGTCGATGGACATGCCGGTCATGGCCAGGTGCCGTCCGGCCAGCCTGGGAGCCCGGGAGAGTTCCCAGCAGGCGCCGACGTCGGGCCACAGCCCGATGCCGGTCTCGGGCATCGCCAGCACCAGGTCCTCAGTGGTCTCCACCCGGTCCAGACGCAGGGACAGGCCGAGGCCGCCGCCCATGCTCACCCCGTGCAGGCGCGCCACCCCCCTGCCCAGCCGGGCGACAGCCAGGTCGACGTCGTACTCGGCGTCCAGCCATGCGATCGCCGCCTCGGTGTCCGCCAGCGCCAGGGAGCGCAGCTCCCGGATGTCGGCTCCCGAGCAGAAGCCCTTCTCCCCCACTCCCGACAGCTCCACCCGGGCAGCGCCGGGCAGCGCCTCCCCGATCCGGTGGAGCATCGCACCGGTGAGCGAGTTGATCGCCCTGGGGCGGTCGAGCCGGATCTTCAGCCGGTCCTCGGTCCTGCCGATCTCCACATCTGTCATTGATTCCTCCTGCGACGGTTCCTGACTCTGTGCCGCTCTCCGGCTGCGCGCAGCGCGCCGAGGCCCCATCGGCCCTCCCCGGTGCTGCGCTCGTGCCACAGATTGTGCACCGCGAGCACCACCACCGCGGCGACACCGATGGCGACTGCTCCGTTGCGCCACGACAGGTTCACCGCGGCGTAGGCCAGCAGGGCCACGGTGGCCCAGGTGGCGCTGCGGACGTAGCGGACGGCGTCGTCGACCATCGGCAGCAGGAGCGCACCCCACATCACGTACCAGGAGTGCAGCGCCGGGGCCGCGAGAGTGACGATGAGATAACCCCAGGCCAGGAAGGTGAGCGGACGCCGAGGCAACTCCTTGACGGCGATCACCGCCACCACCACCAGACCGCAGAGCAGGCCGATGGTCTGGCTCACCTTGATCGCGCCGACCGCGGCACCGGTGGCGCCGAAGAGGTTCAGAATCTGGCGGGCCCCCAGCCCGATGAGGGTCGAGGGGGAGACGGTGATGACCATGCCGGGGACGTCCACGGCGTGATACCAGCCGAAACCCAACCCGGTGAGCCAGGAGACCAGCGAGAAGGATCCGACCGACAGGGCCAGGGATGCGATCATCCGGCCCAGCGCCGGGCGCAGCTGGGCCCACCGCCACGACGTCATCGGATGACGCAGGAATGGCAGCGCCAGAGCGGCCATGAAGGCCGGCTGCTTGATCGACGCCGCGACTCCGACGATGAGCGCGGCCGGTATCCAGGAGGGGGCGGCGAGAGTGGCGACGAGGAGCCCGAGCACCATCAGGCCCATCATGAGGGAGTCGTTGTGGGCTCCACCCACGTAGTCGATCAGCAGGATCGGGTTGAGAGTGCCGAACCAGGCGGCGAAATAGGGGTCGTGGCCGGTGCGCCGGGCGATCCGTGACAGGAGCACGCCGATGAGGATGACGCCGAGCACCGCCGGGATCCGCATGGCGACGGCCGACCAGTACGGATTCTGTCCCACGAGGTTGACCATCAGGTGCTGGATCTGGATGGCCAACGGTCCGTAAGGGGTCTTGGTGTAGCGCCACTCCTGTGACACCTGGTCGGCGAAGGCCCCGGGCAGCAGGCCCGGATATCCGTCGTAGGGGCTGATGTCGTTGACGACGAGCCATCCCTGGGCAGCATAGGAGTAGGCGTCGTGGCTGAAGATGGGCGGAGCGAGAAGGAAGGGCAGCCCCCACACGCCGAGTACCGCCCAGGGATGCATCCCGGCCCGGATACCGCGCGGTCTCTCCCACTGACGTCCCGGGCGCAGCCGCAGCCAGGAGTCGATGAGAAGCACCACCCCGGCGAGTACCAGGATGGTGCCGACCACCCGCCAGGCCGGCCCGTCGAGGCCGAGTGTCCCGAGCCGGGACCACCAGGGCGAGTTCGCCGGAAGGTAGGCCGAGGTGAGTGACCCGACGACGATCATGGAACCGCCGATGAATCCCTCCCACACCACGGGGCTCCGCAGCGCCGACAGGTAGGCCAGACCGCTGATCCGCAGCGACCTCGTCAGGTGGCCCGGATGAGTGGCCGGAACGCCTCGGTCAGGTGTCACGGCCCCTCTCATAGCGACCCGCCGGAACCGTCGGTGGTCCCGCCGCCCGTCCAGGCCTGTCGCAGGCCGGGGCGCGCCTCGGCCGCGGGGTTGTGGCCGGCACGCCATTCCAGAGCGTCGAAGGGGCAGTCGGCGATGCAGATACCGCAGTACATGCACACGCCCCAGTCGATCTCGAAGCGATCGAGGACCTTGACGCTGCGGGGTCTCCGGTCATCCGGATCGCCGATACGTTCGGTGTGGGAGTCGATATGGATGCACCATGCCGGGCACTGCCGTGCGCAGATCATGCAGGAGGTGCATCGCTGCGCGATGAGGCCGATCGAACCATGGCTCATCTCCGCCTCCCCCGCTCACGGCCTCCGGGCGGTCCGCCGGCGCGGCCCGGGAGTTCGACTGATCGTCTCATCGGGGCGGCCGGCGTCGCGGACCGGCCGGGGTGGATGACCGGAGGACGCGGGTCTGCGCCGTCAACGGTGATTCCGAACTGATCGGCGATCTCGCGCTCGTACCAGGCCGCCCCGGCCACCAGATCGCGCACCGACGGCAACCGGTAGCCGTCCCGCTCATCCCAGGGGATCCGGGTCTCCAGACGAATGGCACGGCCCGCCTCACGGTCGAGGAGCCGGCAGCACACGACCATCTCCGGTCGTGCATCCGCCCGACCGCGGGCACCTCGTCGGCCCGCACCTCGCGTCGCCGATTCGCAGGACGCGTCCCAGGCGGTGATCAGGCTCAACCAGCGACATCCGGAGGCGATGGCCGCGGTCACGGCGTCGCGCCACTGCTGCGGTGTCACGTCGGCGACCTCGTCCGGCTCGAGGCCGGCGGCACTCATGCGGCTCCCGCCACGGTCTGCCGGTGGATCTCGTCGATGACACGCGCCAGTTCCCGGGCCGGTGGAGGGCAGCCCGGAATCCAGCGGTCCACCGGGATGGGGGCGGCGCCGGTGGTCGGCAGCGCGTCCATGCCGTTCAGCACGGGCAGTGAGTCCCAGTAGGGGCCCCCACCGCAGGCACAGGCGCCGAATGCGAGGACGACGGGCCGCTGGGCGGCGCAGCGAGCACAGTCCTCGGCAATCCTCCCGATCGCATCGACCACGGCGGGGGCCAGAGCCGACGAGATGGTTCCCGAGACCACCACGACACGGCGGGCCCCGGCCGGAGGCTCGACGACCGATTTCGCCTTCAGCGGGACGGCCAGGCCACTCTCGACGCCGCAGCACGCCAGCGCGAGGTCGGTGACGACCATCGTGGAATCCGCGAACCAGTCGAGATAATGCACTGTCTCACCCTATCCGCGCCCATGTCGTCGCATTCCGCGGAGACCGGGCCGCTGGGCCCTCGGCCCGGATCCTGAGATCTGGACCCCACGCTATTCCGCGATGTGGACCAGGGTCCTGAGATGTGGGCTCCATCCTGGTCTGGAAAATCGCCGATGGTAGCCTCGGTATTTGGTCGGTGAGGGTATGTGCGCGTCAGTCCGGAGGCCGGATCAGACCGCGTCGATCCCGCCACCACAAGCCCTTCGTGGACTCACCAGAGGTCCTCCATACGGCCACACATGAGGAAAGAGGTCTCAGTGCCCTCAGTCACAGAGCCGTCGACAACAGATTCGCCGGTCAGCACGCAGACGCCGCCACTCGCCGTCCAGACCCTGGACCGGGTCGTCATCCGGTTCGCGGGTGACTCCGGTGACGGCATGCAGCTGACCGGTGACAGGTTCACCGCCGAGTCGGCGGTGCACGGCAATGACATCTCAACCCTGCCGAGCTTCCCGGCGGAGATCCGCGCCCCACAGGGCACGATCCCCGGCGTCTCGAGCTTCCAGGTCCATTTCGCCAACTACGACATCGCCACCCCCGGCGACCAGCCGGACGTGCTGGTGGCGATGAACCCCGCCGCACTGGCCGCCAACCTCGGCGAGGTGCGACGAGGGGCGCTCATCGTCCTGGACAGCGCGGAGTTCACCAAGCGCAACCTCAAGAAGGCCAACTTCGCCGAGGATCCGCGCACCGACGGCACCCTTGAGTCCTACCAGGTCGTCGAGCTGGATCTCACCGCGCTGGCGGTCGGCGCCGTGGAGGGCTTCGATCTCGGCCGCAAGAACTCCGAGCGGTCGAAGAACATGTTCGCCCTGGGCCTGCTCAGCTGGCTGTACGGGCGCCCGCTGGAGCCCTCGGAGAGGTTCCTCAGGACCAAGTTCGCCGCCAAGCCCGACATCCGCGACGCCAATATCGCCGCGCTCAAGGCCGGGCACGCCTATGGCGAGACCTGCGAGCTGTTCACGGTGCGCTACGAGGTGGCCCCGGCCCCGACGCCGGCCGGCCTCTACCGTCAGATCACCGGCAATCAGGCCACCGCACTGGGTCTCATCACCGGAGCCAATCGTGCGGGGCTGCAACTCTTCCTCGGGTCCTACCCGATCACCCCCGCCTCCGACATCCTGCACGAGCTGTCCAAGCACAAGGATCTCAACGTCCTCACCTTTCAGGCCGAGGACGAGATCGGCGGCATCGGCGCGGCCCTGGGCGCGTCCTTCGGCGGTTCCCTGGGCGTCACCACGACGTCCGGCCCCGGGATGTCGCTCAAGGCGGAGACGATCGGCCTGGCTGTGATGACCGAGCTTCCGCTGGTCATCGTCGATGTGCAGCGCTCCGGGCCGTCCACCGGCATGCCGACCAAACCCGAGCAGGCCGATCTGCTGCAGGCGATGTTCGGGCGCAACGGCGAGTCGCCGGTCCCGGTGATCGCCGCGAAGTCCCCCTTGGACTGCTTCGACACCGCGGTGGAGGCCTGCCGGATCGCCATCAAGTACCGCACCCCGGTGGTGATGCTCTCCGACGGCTACCTGGGGAACGGCGCCGAGCCGTGGAGGATCCCCGCGCTGGCCGACATCGAACGGGTGGATCCCGGGTTCGCCACCGGACCCAACGCGAAGGCGGCCGACGGCTCCGACCGGTTCCTGCCGTACAAGCGGGATCCCGAGACCCTCGCGAGGCCGTGGGCGCTGCCCGGCACCAAGGGCCTGGAACACCGGATCGGCGGGCTGGAGAAGGCCGCCAATATCGGCAGCATCTCGTACAACCCGAACAACCACGAGGAGATGGTGCGGACCCGCGCGGCTCGGATCGCGGGTATCTCCCGCGACATCGGCGACGTCGAGGTCGATGATCCGACCGGTGACGCCGATGTGCTGGTGCTCGGTTGGGGCTCCACCTTCGGGCCGATCACCGCCGGGGTGCGCCGCGTACGCGACAAGGGCGAGAGGATCGCCCAGGCCCACCTGCGTCACATCAACCCCTTCCCCGACAATCTCGGCGAGGTGTTGCGACGCTACCGGCGGGTGGTGGTGCCCGAAATGAACACCGGGCAGCTCGCCATGCTGCTGCGCGCCAAGTACCTGGTCGACATCAGGACCATCTCGCGGGTGCGCGGACTGCCGATCTCCCCGGTGGACCTGTGCGACGCGCTGTGCGGGCACTGCTCCGACTTCACCTCCTCAACCGCCTCGAAGAAGGAGGCACGATGACCACAGATCAGATCCAGCCGTCGCCGATGCGGCCCCGCAACGGCCACTCCCTGCCCGCCGAGGGCGGGCTGGCCGGCGTCCCCCTGGCCCTCAGCCCGCTGAAGCGCCGCGACTTCGCGTCCGACCAGGATGTGCGCTGGTGCCCCGGCTGCGGTGACTACTCGATCCTGTCCACCTTCCAGGGCGTGCTCCCCGAGCTGGGGATCGCCAAGGAGGACGCCGTCGTCATCTCCGGTATCGGGTGCTCGTCGCGGTTCCCGTACTACATGGATGCCTACGGGATGCACTCGATCCATGGCCGGGCCCCGGCCATCGCCACCGGCCTGGCGATCTCGCGGCCCGATCTGGCGGTCTTCGTGGTGACCGGTGACGGTGATGCCCTGTCCATCGGTGGCAACCACCTCATTCACGCGATGCGTCGCAACGTGAACCTGACGATCCTGTTGTTCAACAACGAGATCTACGGGCTCACGAAGGGTCAGTACTCCCCCACCTCCGAGCAGGGCAAGGTGACGAAGTCCTCCCCGATGGGGTCCCTGGACTACCCGTTCAACCCGGTCTCGCTGGCGCTGGGGGCGGGCTGCTCCTTCGTGGCCCGGGTCATCGACTCCGACCGCAAGACCCTGGACGCGACGATGACCGCGGCGGCCAAGCACCGCGGCACCTCCTTCGTGGAGATCTACCAGAACTGCCCGATCTTCAATGACGGCGCCTTCGAGGATCTCAAGGGCCCTGACGCCGCCGACCATCTGGTGAAGCTGGCCGACGGTGAGCCGGTGCTGCTGGGGGCCGACAGGGCCCGCGGTGTGGTGCGCGACCCGGTGAGCGGCTCGCTGAGGGTGGCGGATGTCGCCGAGGCGGGTATCGACCATGTGCTCGTGCACGACGCCCACCGCGAGGACCCGTCGCTGGCGTTCGAGCTGGCACACCTGTGCGACTCCGGCGAGATCGCCCAGACCCCGGTCGGCGTCTTCCGGGAGGTGACGCGCCCGGCCTACGACGATCTGGCCCGTGAGCAGGTCGCCCGGGCGATGGGTGAGCGGACCGGCACCGAGGCCCAGGACGAGGATCTCCAGAATCTCATCAACGGGGTCGACAACTGGGAGGTCTCCGAGGACGGCCGGGTCACCGAGAACTGAATCAATACAGTGGGGTCATGACTCAAGCGCTGTTCCATGATCTCGATTCCTCCGTGCGACCTGCCGACGACCTCTACCGTCACGTCAACGGGACGTGGCTTGCCGGGGCCACGATTCCTGAGGACCAGGCCTCGACAGGCGCCTTCCGTGTGCTGAGGGACGCCTCCGAGGCCGCCGTCCACGAGATTCTGGAGGAGCTGGCCGCCGGTCGTGGCGCGGATCTCCTCGCCGACACCCCGGAGGCCACTGAGCACGAGGCCGAGCTGCTGGCCGGGTTCTACCGTCGCTTCATGGACACCGACGCCGTCGAGCAGGCCGGGGCACAGCCGTTGCGGCCGGTTCTGGACCGGGTGGACGCGATCGACTCGCCGGAGGCTCTGATGTCTTTCCTCGGCTGGGCCGGGCGCCACGGCGTCGGCGGGCTGTTCTATCTGGAGGAGGACTCCGACCCCGCCGACCCGGACCGTTACGTCCCCTGGACAGGACAGGCGGGCATCGGGCTGCCCGATGAGGCCTACTACCGCGATGACGACAAGGCGGAGATCCGGGCGGCCTACACGGCCCACATCAGCCGGTCGCTGCGGCTGGTCGGGGTGGCCGGCCCCGACAGCACCGACGACCGCGACGCAGACGCCACGGCGGCCCGGATCATGGAGTTGGAGACCGAGATCGCCTCCCACCACTGGGACCAGGTGCGCTGCCGCGACATGAAGGCGTCCTACAATCCCACCTCCTTCGAGGATCTGGCAGCCACCCATCCGGGGCTCTTCCTGGAGGCCTGGCGCGAGGCGGCGGCCATTCCCGAGGGAGTGCTGAGGACGGTGGTCGTCAACCAGCCGAGCTTCTTCGACGAGGTGGAGCCGCTGGTCACCGAGGAGCGGCTGAGCGACTGGAAGGCGTGGGCCGCCTGGCGGGTGATCCGGGCCTATTCGCCATTCCTGTCCTCGGATCTGGTGGAGCAGAATTTCGACTTCTACGGGCGCACGCTGTCGGGGACGCCGGTGCTGCGGGCCCGCTGGAAGCGCGGGGTGGGGTTCGTGGAATCGGTCCTGGGAGAGGCTCTCGGCAAGTTCTATGTGGCCCGGCACTTCCCGCCGGCCGCCAAGCAGCGGATGGACGAGCTGGTCGGCAACGTCCTGGAGGCCTACCGGATCTCGATCACCGGGTTGGACTGGATGGGCGAGAACACCCGGGCGGAGGCTCTCACGAAACTGGCGAACTTCCGCCCGAAGATCGGCTACCCGGACACCTGGCGTGATTTCGGCGGGCTCCAGCTGCCGGCCGGGAACCTCCTCGATGCCGTGCAGGCGGCCTCCTCCTTCGAGCTGGACCGCACCATCGAGAAGCTCTCGGGTCCGATGGACCCGAACGAATGGCTGATGTTCCCCCAGACCGTGAACGCCTACTACCACCCGCTGCGCAACGAGATCGTCTTCCCCGCAGCGATTCTCCAGCCCCCGTTCTTCAACGTGGAGGCCGATGACGCCGTGAACTACGGAGGCATCGGAGCGGTGATCGGTCACGAGATCGGTCACGGCTTCGACGACCAGGGCTCCACCTGCGACGGTCACGGACGCCTGCGGGACTGGTGGACCGCCGAGGACCGTGCTGCCTTCGAGCAGCGCACCAAGGCCCTCATCGCCCAGTACGACGCCCTGATTCCCGACCAGCTGCGGCCCGACGGCCCGCACGTCAACGGCGCGCTGACCATCGGCGAGAACATCGGGGACCTGGGCGGGGTGGGCATCGCCTATCTGGCCCTGCGGATCTCCTTCGGTGACAATCCGCCCGCCCCCGTGGACGGACTCACCTGGCAGCAGCGCTTCTTCCTGTCCTATGCGACGATCTGGCAGGGCAAGTACCGTGACGAGGCGCTGCGCTCGCGGATCGCCACCGACCCGCACTCCCCCGACGAACTGCGCTGCAACCAGATCGTGCGCAACGTCGACGCCTTCTACGAGGCCTTCGACGTGCAGCCCGGGGACGGTCTGTGGCTCGATCCGGCACAGCGGGTCACGATCTGGTAGTACACGGGCATGTCCGCACCGACACGAGTCCCCGAGAGTCTGGTCGCGATCGCCGACGCCCAGTGCCAGGTCGTCTCGAGGCGGCAGGCTCTGGCCTGTGGCTTGTCCCCTGACAACCTGCGGGGGCTCGTGGCGGGTACCGGGGCCTGCCTCGGGTTGAGAGCCGCTGCGCCCCAAGGAGGCGATCCGTGTGCGAATCCATGATCCACGGCACCGGGCGAATACGCAGCGTCTTGGATGCGCTCATCGTGCAGCGCGAGGAACAGGCTGGGAACAGACCCGCCCGTGGACGCCCGATACCTCTCGATCCGTGGTGGCCGGTGGTCACAGGCCCGCCCATCAGACGCTGGACGCCTGACGACAGCCGCGGCCGGTAGTGTCAGCCATAGGCGTTGCAGGAGGCTCTGGAGAACTGGTCAATTCGTGGGAAGGCCCCGTCGTACCTTCCCGGCAGGCCGATCCAGTAGTGATGACACCCTATGGCGCCGCGCCGCCTTGCCATCGACAGAATTCCCGAGACACGGCGACCGGAATGAATTCCGTGCTTCTGGTCCGGTCTGCGCCCATTCCCTCGAATTGCACCACTTCCAGGAGGAAGTCGGCGCCACATATGTCGGGGCCCCGAGCCACCCGCCCGGGGATCTCAATCAGGAGATCGCCTCGGCAAGCGCCAGGATCCTCCGTGCGGTATCAACATGAAGGTTCTCGATCATCCGGCCGTTGTAGGTGACGACCCCGGAGCCGTCTCCGGCCTCCCAGGCCTCGAGAACCCCCCGGGCATCGGCGATCTCGGCCTGCGAGGGTGCGAATATCTCGTTGGCAGGCCCCACCTGGGAGGGGTGGATGAGGGTCTTGCCGTCGAATCCCATGAGGTACGCCTCCTCGGCCTGTGCGCGAAAACCCTCGGCATCGCGGACGTCGTTGTAGACCCCGTCGAGGATCACTCTGCCGGCCGCGCGGGCGGCCAGGACGCACATCTGCAGGGCGGTGGTGACGGGGGCGCGTCCCGGCACGTGCTGGGCCTGGAGCTCCTTGGTGAGGTCGTTGGTGCCCATCACGAGCACTGCCAGCCGCGGCGAGGCCTCGGCGATGGCCAGGCACTCCAGGACCGCCCGCGGGGTCTCGATCATCGCCCACAACCCCATGCCGGACGGCGCACCGGCACCGTCCATATCGGCGGCGATGGTGCGGACCTGGTCGGCTGACCCGACCTTGGGCACGGCGACGGCATCGGGGCCGGCGGCGACCGCTGCGGCCAGGTCATCGTGATACCAGGGGGTGTCCATGCCGTTGACGCGGATGATCACCTCACGGTCGCCGTAGGGGTGCGACGCCACCGTCTCGGCGGCACGGCGTCGCGCCTCCTCCTTCGCGTCGGGGGCGACGGCGTCCTCCAGATCGATGATGATGGCGTCGCAGGGCAGGCTCTTGGCCTTCTCCAGCGCCCGGGCGTTGGCTCCGGGCATGAACAGGGGGGAACGACGGGGACGCAGCGCTTGATCCATGACCCCATCCTGCCAGGATCACGGCCACCGGGCGGAGACAGGGGGTCCGGCCCGGGACCGCTCAGGAGGAGCGGGAGACCACCTCGTCGCACAGCGCTGACAGGGCCTGACGCGGCTCGCTGTCCGGAAGTCTCAGCAGTTGCTCACGGGCCAGGTCGGCGCGACGCTGGATGTCGGCGCGGGCCTCGTCGACGACATGACTGTTGCGCAGTCCTTCCAGGGCTCGCTCGAGTGCCTCATCGCCGGTCAGGTCTGCGGCGAGCAGGTCCTTGAGTTCCTCGTCGCCGGGGTCGGTCGACCTGCTGAGGAGCAGCACGGGAAGTGTGGCCACCCCTTCCCGCAGGTCGGTGCCGGGGGTCTTGCCGGTGCGGGTGGAGGTGATGTCGATGAGGTCGTCGGAGAGCTGGAAGACCTCGCCGATCTCCTCACCGAAACGCCCCAGGGCCTCGAGAGTCTCGGGGGCGGCGCCCGAGACCATGCCGCCGAAGACAGCGGCGGCCGCGATGAGGGATCCGGTCTTGTCGGCGACGACGCTGAGGTAGTGCTTGAGCGGGTCGTCCCCCTCCGCCGGCCCCCTGGTCTCGGCGATCTGTCCCTGTACGAGGCGGGCGAAGGTGCGGGCCTGGAGTCGGACGTAGTCGGTGCCCAGTTCGGCGACCGTCTCGGAGGCTCGGGCGAAGAGGTAGTCGCCGACCATGATGGCCACCGAGTTCCCGTACCGGTGGTTGGCGGACTCCGCTCCCCGTCGCAGGTCGGCCTCGTCCATCACGTCGTCGTGGTAGAGGCTGGCGACGTGGGTGAGTTCCATCACCACCGCGGCACGAACGAGATCCTCGTCACGGACCTCACCGCCGAATCGCGAGCACAGCACGACGAGCAGCGGGCGGAACCGCTTGCCGCCGGCGGCGATGATGTGAGTGGCGGCCTGGTCGATGAAGGGCGTGTCGGCACCGGCCTGACGGGAGAGTTCCTGCTCGACCAGCTCGAGCTTGGCGCTCACCAGCTCGGTGAACTCGCTGCTGACGGGTTGCGACACGATGCTCCTGTTCCAGCCGGGGACGGTCCCGGTGCTCATTGTCGCCACGACCGGCGCCAGGCGGCGACGGAGGGTGGACGTACAGGCCCCAGCCTAATCATTGGGGTCCGCCTGCGCCCACCCGAGCCGCAGCGGCCGACCGGCGACGCCTACCCCGGCCAGCACCAACTCGACCCGTTCGGGGAGGAAGCGAGCCCTGGCGAGCGTGGAGGGGTTGCCCCCTCCTCTATCGGAGGAATGTACTGGCGTTGTCGAACATCTCGATCAGGGGCTGCGGGACGATACCCAGCCCCAGCGTGCCCAGGGCGCACACGATCAGCACGATCCACCCGCCGGTGCTGAGCGGGGCGACCTCCACCTCCTCGGCGGCGCGGCCGGGGGTGCGGAAGAACATCACCCAGATCACGCGCAGGTAGTAGTACGCGGCGACCAGGCTGAACAGGATGCCGATGAGCGAGAGCCAGGCGAGGCCCCCGCGCCAGCCTGCGGTGAAGACCATGAGCTTCCCGATGAATCCGGCGGTGAGCGGGATCCCGGCGAAGCTCAGCATGAACAGGGTCACCAGGGCGCCGAGCCAGGGATGGCTGCGGCCCAGGCCGGCCCAGGAGGCCAGTTCGGTCGACTCGCCTCCGGCACGGCGGATCATCGCGATGATGACGAACATGCCGATGGTGGCCAGACCGTAGCCGGTGAGGTAGACCATCACGGACGACCAGGAGCCGAAGCTGCCCTGCGCCATTCCGGTCTGAGCGGTGAAGGCCCCGGCGACCGCCACCAGGATGAATCCGGCGTGGGAGATGGAGGAATAGGCCAGCAGCCGCTTCATCTCGGTCTCGACGAGGCCGACCACCGAGCCGATGACGATGGTGGCCACGGCGACGACCGCAAGCAGGACCTGCCAGTCCCAGCGCAGGCCTCCCAGACCCACGTAGAGGACTCGCGTCAGCCCGACGACGCCGGCGATCTTGGTGGCCACCGACATGAACGCGGTCACCGGGGTGGGGGCTCCCATGTAGACGTCGGGGACCCAGTTGTGGAACGGCACGGCACCCACTTTGAACAGCAGTCCGACCGAGACCATCACCATGCCGGCCAGCACGATCCTGGAGGATCCCGCCTGGCCGGCGACGGCGGCGTCGACAGCAGCCAGGCTGAAGGAGCCGGAGACGCCGTAGAGCAGCGCGATGCCGTAGAGGAAGATGGCCGAGGAGAGGGCGCCCAGCAGGAAGTACTTCAGCGCCGCCTCCTGGGAGAGCAGCCGGCGCCGCCTGGCCATCGCGCACAGCAGATAGAGCGGCAGGGAGAAGATCTCCAGAGCCACGAACATCACGATGAGCTCGTTCGAGGAGGCGAAGATCATCATCCCCAGCAGCGAGAACATCATCAGCGGGTACACCTCGGTGTGCTGAAGATGGGCGGCGACGGCCTCTCGCTCCGGCTGCGACCCGGGAACGGTGGAGGCGCTGGCCACGAAGGCCGTCTCGGTGCTTCCGGAGCGCTCGGCGAACAGCGCCACGACCGCCAGGGAGAAGACGATGAGCAGCGTCCAGGTCGCATAGCTCGGGGCGTCCAGGGCGATCGCCTGTTCGGCGACCAATTGGAAGCGGGCCCCGCTCCAGGAGCTCAGGGTGGAGCCGAGGGCAGCCAGCAGGCCGATCGCGGTGATGGCCAACTGGGCCCCGCGACGCGCATCGCGCGGCGCGAGGGCCTCCACGAGCACCGACACGCACGCCGCCGCCATGATGATGAACAGCGGTGCCAGCAGGCCGTACTCGATGGTCGGCGCGCTCACCTCCATCGGAGATGCCGGGAGCGAGCCCGCCGCGGACAACCCCTGCGCGGACGCGAGTAACACAGTGGAGATCACTTGACACCCTCCTTGGCGACCGGGGCGGGATCGGTCGCTCCGACCTGTGACATGGTGGCCCGGGCAGCCGGTTCGATGACGCTGAGGATCGGCTTCGGGAAGAACCCGAGGACCAGCAGCACGATGACCAGCGGTGCCAGCACGAGCTTCTCCCGGCCGCTCGCGTCCTTGTCCACGTGTGCGGCGACATCATCGGTGACCGGCCCGGTCATGGTGCGCTTGTAGGCGCGCAGTACGTAGACCGCGGCCAGCACCATGCCGATGGTGGCCACCGCGACGTATACCGGGTGGCGTCCCCAGGCTCCGGCCAGGGAGAGGAATTCACTGACGAAACTGGACATTCCGGGCAGTCCGAGGGTAGCCAGTCCGGCTACCAGGAAGAGTCCGGCCAGCACCGGTGCGGTCTTCTGCGCCCCGCCGAAGGCGTTGACGTCGGCGGACCCGCGGCGGTGCACCAGGAACCCGAGGACCAGGAACAGGGCCGCCGTGGAGAATCCGTGGTTGAACATGTAGAAGATCGACCCGGTGATCGAGGAGGTGGTCACCGCGAAGATGCCCAGCACCATGAAGCCGAAGTGGCTCACCGAGGTGTAGGAGACCAGCCTCATGAGGTCCTTCGAGGTGGCGGCCATCGCGGCCCCCCACAGGATCGAGACGACGGCCAGCACCAGGACCACCGGCGTCGCCCAGGCCGAGGCCTGCGGGAACAGGCCCAGGCACAGCCTCAGCATTCCGAAGGTGCCGATCTTGTCGAGGATGCCGACCAGCAGGGTGGATGCCCCGGGGGTGGCCTGTTCGGCGGTGTCGGGCAGCCAGGTGTGTACCGGCACCATCGGCGCCTTGATCGCGAAGGCCACGAAGAAGCCGATGAACAGGTAGCGCCCGATCGAGCCGTCGAAGCTCACCTTCGCCAGGTCGCTGAGCAGGAAGGAGGTCTTCCCCGAGGATCCGGAGTGGACGCCCACCCCGATCACCGCGAAGAGCATCACCAGGCCGCCGGCCAGCGAGTAGATGAGGAACTTGACGGCAGCCTGGCGGCGCCGGGGCCCTCCCCATCCGGAGATGAGGAAGTACATCGGGATGAGGGTGGCCTCGAAGAACAGGTAGAACAGCAGGACGTCGACCGAGACGAAGCAGTAGAGGGCCAGGCCCTCCAGGATCAGCGCCAGGCCGAAGAAGGCCGATGTCGGCAGCCCTCCGGTCGCCGCGGTGCGCTCTCCGACATGCCATTCGGCGCCCAGGACGACGGGCACCAGGGCGACGGTCAGCAGCACCATCGTCATCGACAGCGGGTCCGAGCCCAGCGCGTACCACGCGCCGACCGCCGGGATCCAGCTGTGCGTCTCGGCCAGGTCGGTTCCCCGGGCGGCCGCCACGAAGGCGACGACGCCGAGAACCAGGATTGCCAGGGAGACCACCATTCCGGTCAGCCGGGCGGCGCGCCCCTTCATCAGGAGCACGACCACGCCCGCCAGGACCGGCAGCAGTGCCAGGACGGTGAGGATCGGGAAACTCATCTCATCTCCTCCCTCAGGCCATCCGGCCGAGGATCACGACGACGCCCACCAGTACGACACCGATGGCCGTCGTCAGCCCGTAGGTGCGCACATAGCCGTTCTGCAGTCTGCGCAGCCCGGCGGCCACACCGGCCACGAGGCCGGATCCGCCCATCACCGCACCGTCGACGACGCCCTTGTCGGCCGCTGCCAGAGTGTGGGCGGCCGAGCGGCCGGGCCGCACGACGAGGGCGTTGTTGATGGTGCGCCCGTACAGGTCGTTGCGGCCTACCAGCGCGATCGGGTTGCTGGTGGCCGGCTCCTCGCCGGGAACCTCGCCGCGGTTGAGCAGCCAGCCCAGGACGATGCCGGCGGCGACCACCACCAGGGTCACGGCCCCGATCGCCGACAGGTGCAGCAGTCCGGTGGGCTCGACATGGGATCCGGTGGCCGGGGCCAGCCAGTCGCCGATCCAGTTGTTCATCGCCGCTCCGGCGATGATCGACAGGAAGGCCAGCACCACCAGCGGCACCGTCATGGTGGCCGGGGACTCGTGGGGGTGGACCTCCTCGCGCCAGCGCTTGCGACCGAGGAAGGTCAGCACCATGAGGCGGGTCATGTAGTAGGCGGTGATGCCCGCGCCCAGCAGCGCCAGGATGCCGAACACCGGGCCGCGCTCGAAGGCCACCTCGATGATGTGGTCCTTGGAGAAGTAGCCGGCGGTTCCGGGGAAGCCGATGATCGCCAGGTAGCCGCAGGCGAAGGTCCAGAAGGTGATCGGCATCACCTTGGACAGCGCCCCGAAATGGTACACGTCGGTGTCGTCGCCGGTCCCGTGCATCACCGATCCGGCGCCCAGGAACATGTTGGCCTTGAAGGCGCCGTGGGTGAGCAGGTGGAAGATCGCGAATGCGGCCCCGGCGGGCCCGAGACCGGCTGCCAGCATCATGTAGCCGATCTGGCTCATGGTGGATCCGGCCAGCACCCTCTTGATGTCCTTCTTGGTCGAGCCGATCCAGGCTCCAGCCAGCAGGGTGACGGTGCCGACGATCGCGACCGCCAGGGAGGCGGCGTAGGTGTGCTCGTAGACGGCGTGGGAGCGGACCACCAGGTAGACGCCGGCGGTCACCATGGTGGCGGCGTGGATGAGCGCCGAGACCGGTGTGGGGCCCTCCATGGCATCCATCAGCCAGTCCTGCAGCGGCACCTGGGCGGACTTGCCGCAGGCGGCCAGCAGCAGCATGAAGCCGAGCAGGGTGGCCCATCCCGGGCTCAACGACGCGGCTCCGGCGGAGACGTCGGTGAAGCGAGCCGAACCGAACTGGGCCAGCATGGTGAAGATCGCCATGGTGAGGCCCAGGTCGCCGATCCGGTTCATGATGAAGGCCTTGTTGCCGGCCGCGGCGGCGGTGGGCCGCTCGTACCAGAAGCCGATCAGGAGGTAGGAGGCCAGGCCCACGCCCTCCCATCCGACGAAGAGCACCAGGTAGTTGTCGGCCAGCACGAGGGTGAGCATGGCGGCGATGAACAGGTTGAGGTAGGCGAAGAACCGGCGCCTGTTCGGGTCGTGGGCCATGTAACCGATGGAGTAGATGTGGATCAGCGAGCCGACGAAGGTCACCAGCAGCACGAAGACGATCGACAGCTGGTCGATCTGCAGCCCGACGTCCAGATGCCAGGAGCCGACGTCGACGAAGTCGTAGACCGGTACCCGCACGGCGCGCTGTGCGGCGTCGCGTCCGAGCATGTCGAGGAACAGCAGCAGGGCGATGATGAAGGAGGCGATCGGGGCCAGGGTGGCCATCAGATGCCCCCAGGCGTCGGACGCGCGGCCGAGGATCAGCAGCAGGGCGGCGCAGACGGCCGGTACCGCGATGAGCAGCCAGGCGTAGCTGAACAGGCCGCCGGCGGCGACCGGGGTCAGGGTTTCGAGAAGGTACACGCCGACACTCCTCAGTACTTCATCAGGTTGACGTCGTCGACCGAGGTGGTGCGACGGGAGCGGAAGATGGTGACGATGATGGCCAGCCCCACCACGACCTCGGCGGCGGCGACGATCATCACGAAGAACGCGCCGATCTGGCCGTCCAGGCCGCCGTGCACGTGGGAGAAGGTCACCATCGTGAGGTTGACGGCGTTGAGCATCAGCTCGACCGACATGAACGCGACGATGGCATTACGGCGGAACAGGAACCCGAGGATGCCGATGGCGAAGAGGATCGCCGACAGGATCAGGTAGTCGTTCGGGTTCATTCGAGTTCTCCTTCGACCTCGGCCCGCCCGGCGGTCACGGTGGCGAAGGCCCGCTCGGTGGGGGCCTTGAGCTCCCCGGCGTCGACGATGCCGCCGCGCGAGCGCAGCGCCTCCGAGATGGAGTCGGGAGCGACGGTGCCGTCGGGCAGCAGGGCCGGGGCGCCGATCGCATTGCTTCGGGCGTAGACGCCGGAGTTGGGCTTAGGCCCGGGATGGGCGCCGGACTCGGCGTAGGCCTTCATCCGCTCGCCGTAGCGCTCCCGCTGCCTCTTCTTGCCGCGCAGCCGCTCGCCGTGGGCGAGCACCATGGCTCCCAGCGCCGCGGTGATGAGCAGCGCCGAGGTGGCCTCGAAGGGGATGACGTACCTGCTGAAGAGCAGGTCGGCCAGTGAGTTGACGTTGTTGCCGCCTTCGGCGTTGGCGGCGGCCAGGCCGGTGGCCCGGTCGATGCCGAGCTGCCCGGCGGTGACGGCGTTGCCAACGGCCACCACGATCATGGCGGCCAGCACCAGGGCGACCAGGATCGAGGCGACCCGGTGTCCCTTGAGCACCTCGGAGACGCTGTCCTTGGCGTCGACACCGATCATCATCACGACGAAGAGGAAGAGCATCAGCACGGCGCCGGTGTAGACGATGATCTGCACCACGAAGAGGAAGGGCGCCTCCTGGGCGGCGTACTGCACGGCCAGGCAGATCATCACGACGGCCAGGCAGAAGGCCGAGTGCACGACCCGGCGGGCGAGGATCATGCCCAGGGCCCCGAGCACCATCAGCGGGGCGAGCAGCCAGAAGGCCCACTGGGCCGCTGCGACCATGACGATCATCGGGTCTCCCCCTCGGTGTTCGATGCGCCGGTTCTCGTATCAGGTGCGCCGGTGGGCGGAAGGCCGAGGAAGTAGGACTTCTCGTCGTCGCCCAGACGCCGCGGGTGGGGCGGCTGCTCCATCCCGGAGACCAGCGGGGCGAGCAGCTCCGCCTTGGTCCAGATGAGCTTGGCCCGCGTGGTGTCGGCCATCTTGAAGTCATTGGTCATGGTCAGCGCCCGGGTGGGGCAGGCCTCGATGCACAGTCCGCACAGGATGCAGCGCAGATAGTTGATCTGGTAGACGCGGCCGTACCGCTCCCCCGGGGAGTACCTCTCCTCCTCGGTGTTGTCCCCGCCCTCGACGTAGATGGCGTCGGCGGGGCAGGCCCAGGCGCACAGCTCGCAGCCGACGCACTTCTCCAGCCCGTCGGGCCAGCGGTTCAGCTGGTGCCGCCCGTGGAACCGGGGCGGCATCACCTTCTCCTTGCCCTTCTCCGGGTACCCCTGGGTGAAGGTCTTTCTGAACATGGTCCGGAAGGTGATTCCGAACCCAGACCAGGCTCCCATCAGTTGGCTCCGTTCTGGGTGGCGGACTTCTGAGTGGCGGACGGATCGCCGTCTGACGGTCCTGCGGCGGCGCCGGCCGGGGCGGCCTCGGAGTGGACGACGTCGTAACTGTCGGGCAGCTTCTGGCCGGGCAGCGGGGGCACCGGGTAGCCGCCGGCGAAGGCGTCGAAGGCCTCGGGTTCGGGTGCGGGAGGCTCCTTCTCGGAGCCGCCGAACATGATGAATCCGATCAGACCGAGCACGATCACCACGACCGCCCCGACGAAGACCGGGCTGGCGAGCCAGCCCTGGGCCCCGGCGGTGCGCCAGAAGGCGAGCAGCAGCACCCACACCAGGGACACCGGGATGAGCACCTTCCAGCCCAGCGCCATGAGGGACTCGTAGGTGACCCTCGGGACGGCGGCACGCACCCACACGAAGAAGAAGATCACCAGCTGGGTCTTGAGGAAGAACCACACGAGGCCGAACCAGCCCGAATCCATGAAGCCGATGAGGTTGAACGGCCAGGGCGCCCCGAATCCTCCGAGGAACAGGGTGGTGCAGACCGCCGAGAGGGTGGCCATGTTGATGTACTCGGCCAGGTAGTACATGCCGTAGGGGAAGCCGGAGTACTCGGTGCTGTACCCCGAGACCAGCTCCTGCTCGCACTCCGACATGTCGAAGGGGGTCCGGTTGGACTCGCCGAACATCGTGATGACGTAGATCACGAAGCTGGGCAGCAGCAGCAGCCAGTAGTGGCCGGGGATGTGGGTGTTGAACCCGCCGAGGACCAGCGGCCTGGCCTGGGCGGCGACGATGTCGGAGGTGGCCATCGACCCGGAGAACATGAAGACCGCGGCCAGCGACAGTCCCATGGCGACCTCGTAGGAGATCATCTGGGCGCTGGAGCGCAGCGAGCCCAGCAGGGAGTAGGTGCTGGCCGAGGACCATCCGGCCAGCACGATGCCGTAGATGCCGATCCCGGCGATGGAGAGGATGAACAGGGCGGCGACGGGGACGTCGGTGATCTGGAGGCGGGTCTGGTGGCCGAACATGGACACCTGGCCGCCCAGCGGAATGACCGCCCAGGAGGTGAAGCAGGCGATGCCGGAGATCACGGGTGCCAGGTAGAAGACGATCTTGTCGGCGCCCTTGGGAGTGACGACCTCCTTGAAGATCAGCTTGATGCCGTCGCCGATGGCCTGGCCCATACCACGGATGAAGGCCGTGTTCATGATGGGGCCGAGCCGGTTCTGCATCCGTCCCAGCACCCTGCGCTCGAACCACACGTTGAACAGGGTCCACATCAGCAGGACGACGAAGAGCACGACCACCTTGATGACGGTGATCCACCAGGGGTCGGTACCGAACAGGGCACTCTCGAGCGGGCTCATGCCGCGCCTCCCTCGGACTTGATGGAGATCTCGACCGGATCACCGGGAGACACCCCGAGGATCTCGCGCAGCGAGGAGTCTCCCCTCGCCGCGGACACGGGGCCCGACGAGGGCAGCCATGCCACCTCGTCGAGCATCGTGGGCTCCACGATCAGCGGTAGTTCCACCGAGCCGGCCGGCCCGGTCACCGCGACGGCCTGGCCGTCGGCGGCGCCGATCCTCTCGGCAGCGGCCACCGAGACGCGCACCTGGGCGGGTCGGGCGCTCTCGATGAGGTGGACGGCACCGGACAGGGCGGCGGAGTCGTCGAGCATCTGGTGCCACAGGTCGACCTTGAACCCCCCGGAGGAGTGGGCGGAGTCGCGCAGCCGCGCGGCCTCCTCGGCCGTCCCGGGGTCGGCGAGTGCGGGGCGCGGGCCCTGCCAGGGATCGATCTCGTTCCAGGCGTTGTGGGCGTCGACGACGGTGCGCATCCCCAGATCCGAGCCCATCGCGTCGGCCAGTGCGGCCAGCACCCGGATCTCGTTCATCGGGGTGGGGGCCTCCTTGTTGATGACCCGGACCCGTCCGGGACGGTGCTCCCAGTTGAGGAAGGTGCCGGAGGTCTCCTCCAGCAGGCTCACCGGCAGCACGACATCGGCGCGCTCGGTCACCTCGGAGGCCCGCTGCTCCAGGCTCACCAGGAAGTCGACGGCCTCCAGGGCCCGGCGGGCCGCCTGCGGGTCGGCGAGGTCGCGGGCCTGGACGCCGGAGACCATCAGGGCCCGGACTCCGCCCTCGGTGCCGACGGAGGCGAGCATCTGCCCGGCGTCCATGCCCGGGGTCGACGGCAGCGACCCGGCACCCCACAGGGTCGCCATGTCGACACGGGCCCGGGTGTCGCTGACCGGGCGACCGCCCGGCAGCAGGCCCGGAAGGCACCCGGTCTCCACCGCGCCGACGTCGCCGGCCCGCCGGGGCACCCAGGCGAGTCGGGCGCCGGTGACGCGGGCGGCGTCGACCAGGGCGGTGAGGGTGCCGGGGCTGGTGGCCGCCCGCTCCCCCACCAGCAGCACGGTGGAGTCGTCGATCTGCTCGGCCTCGACCATCCGCACCAGGGATGCGGCCTCGTCGCCGGGGGCGGTGGGCTCCAGGGTGGCGCCCATCTTGACCGAGCCGCGGGTGAGGTGGGATCCGATCACGGTGACCGGTACCCGGTGCTTGAGCCACGCCTTGCGCAGCCTCAGGAACACCGCGGGGCTCTCGTCCTCGGGTTCCAGATCCACCAGGACGACCCGTCCGGCCTTCTCCAGGTCGGCGTAGGTGACCGATTCGGCCAGGCTCCGCCCGGCCACCTCGGCGGCCAGGAAGGACGCCTCCTCGGCGGATGCCGGACGCGAGCGGAAGTCGATGTTGTTGGTGCCCAGCACCGCCCGGGTGAAGCGCGACCAGGCGAGACCGGTCTCAACCGTGAGCCGTCCGCCGGTGAGCACGCCGACGTGGTCGCCGGCGGCCTTCAGACCACCCACCGCGGCGTCGATGGTCTCGGCCCAGGAGGCGGGCCGCAGGACGCCGTCGCGGCGCACCAGCGGCCGGGTGATGCGGTCGTTGCCTCGGCCGTACCGGAAGGCGAAGCGGCCCTTGTCGCAGTTCCACTCCTCGTTGACCTCGGGCAGGTTGCCGGCCAGCCGGCGGGTCACCTGATAGTGCCGGTGATCGGTGCGCAACTCGCAGCCGGCTGCGCACAGCTCGCAGGTGGTCCTCGTGGAGACAAGGTCGAAGGGCCGTGAGCGGAACCGGTAGTCCTTGCTGGTCAGGGCTCCGACCGGACAGATCTGGATGACATTTCCGGAGAAGTAGGAGTCGTACCCGTCCTTGTCGTAGCCGCCGATCTGGGACCGGGCGCCGCGCTCCTGGAGGTTGATGAAGGGGTCCCCGGAGATCTGGTCGGAGAAGCGGGTGCAGCGCTGGCACAGCACGCAGCGCTCGCGGTCGAGCAGGATCTGAGCGGAGATGCTGATCGGCTTGGGGTAGGTGCGCTTGACCCCCTCGTAGCGGGACTCGGAGCGGCCGTCGGCCATCGACTGGTTCTGCAGCGGGCACTCGCCGCCCTTGTCGCAGATCGGGCAGTCGAGTGGGTGATTGATGAGCAGGAACTCCAGCATCCCCTCCTGGGCCTTGCGGGCCACCTCGGAGGTGTTCTGGGTCTTGACGATCATGCCCTCGGCCACCGGCATCGTGCAGGAGGGCTGCGGCTTGGGGAAGCCGCGGCCGTTGCCGGCGTCGGGGATGTCGACCAGGCACTGGCGGCAGGCGCCGGCCGGGTCCAGCAGCGGATGGTCGCAGAACCTGGGGATGGCGGTGCCCATCCGCTCGGCGGCCCGGATGATCAGGGTGCCCTTGGGCACGCTGACCGGCTGGCCGTCGATGGTCAGGGTCACCAGGTTCTCGGCGGCCACCTGTCCGGCGTCCTTCTCGGTATCGACACTCATGAGATCGCTCCCACCTCGGCGTCACTGAAGATGGCGCTCCTGTCGTAGGGAAGGAGCTCCCAGGCGGGCGTGCCGTGGCAGCCGGCCTCGAACTCCTCGCGGAAATGCTTCACCGCGCCGCGGATGCAGCCGACCGCCCCGTCGGCGAGGGCGCAGAAGGAGCGCCCGCCGATGTTCTCGTTGACGTCGAGCAGTTTGTCGACGTCACCGGGCTCGCCCTGGCCGGCCTCGATCTTGCGCAGCATCTGGACGAGCCACCAGGTGCCCTCCCGGCAGGGGGTGCACTTGCCGCAGGACTCGTGCTTGTAGAACTCGATCCAGCGCAGCGTGGCGCGCACCACCGACGTGGTCTCGTCGAAGCACTGCAGGGCCTTCGTGCCCAGGATCGTGCCGTTGGCGGCCATCGTCTCGTAGTCCAGCGGCAGGTCGATGTCGTCGCCGGTGAGGATCGGCGTCGATGACCCTCCCGGGGTGAAGAACTTCAGCCGGTGGCCCGCCCTCATCCCGCCGCTCATGTCGAGCAGGGAGCGCAGCGTGACGCCCATCGGGGCCTCGAACTGCCCCGGATTGGCGACGTGACCCGACAGCGAGTAGAGGGTGAAGCCGTCGGACTTCTCGGTGCCCATGGCCTTGAACCAGTCGCGCCCGTTGGCCACCACGGCCGGCACCGAGGCGATCGACTCGGCGTTGTTGATGACGGTGGGGCTGGCGTAGAGGCCGGCGACCGCCGGGAATGGCGGACGCAGCCGGGGCTGGCCCCGACGTCCCTCCAGGGAGTCGAGCAGGGCGGTCTCCTCGCCGCAGATGTAGGCCCCCGCCCCGGCGTGGACGACGACATCCAGGTCGTAGCCGGTGCCGAGGATGTCGCGGCCGATGTAGCCGGCCGAGTAGGCCTCGCGGACCGCCTGCTGGAGGCGGCGGATGATGTGCAGCACCTCGCCGCGGACGTAGATGAAGGCGACCTTGGCCTTGATGGCGTAGGAGGCGATCACCACTCCCTCGACCAGGGTGTGGGGGGAGGCCATCAGCAGCGGCATGTCCTTGCAGGTGCCCGGCTCGGACTCGTCGCAGTTGACCACCAGGTAGGTGGGGTTCGGGTTGTCCTTGGGGACGAAGGACCACTTCATCCCGGTCGGGAATCCCGCCCCGCCGCGACCGCGCAGGTTCGCGTCCTTGACCAGTGAGGTGACCTCCTCGGGAGCCATCGTGGCGGCCTTGCGCAGCGCGTCGTAGCCGCCGCGGCGCTCGTAGTTGGTGAGTTTCCAGGCGCGGTTGTCGTCCCAGTTGGCCGAGAGGACCGGCGTCAGGGGGTCGATTCCCGGACCGGCGTGAACGGTGGTGCTCACTTGCCCTCCTCCTCGGTGTCGGGCTGGGGAAGCCTGTTCGGATCGGGGGCGTGCCAGCCGTGCTCCCGGGCGATCCGCAGGCCCCGCAGCGAGGCCTCGCCGGCGGTGGGGCCCTCATCGGCGCGCCCGTCGGGGAATCCGGCGAGCACCCGCTCGGCCTGCCGCCAGGAGGTGATGGTGGCGCCACGGGTGGAGTGGACCTCCTCGCCGGCGGCCAGCGCGTCGAGGATCTCCTCGGCCTTCCGGGGGGTCATGTTGTCCATGTACTCCCAATTGACCATCATGATCGGCGCGAAGTCGCAGGCGGCGTTGCACTCGATGCGCTCCAGGGAGAACGTCCCGTCGGGGGTGGTCTGGCCCTCCTTGATGCCGAGCTTGTGCTCCACCTTGTCCAGCAGCACGTCCCCGCCGAGGATGGCGCACAGCGCGGTGGTGCACACCCCGATGTGGTGGGTGCCGCCCGGGCGGCGCTTGTACATGGTGTAGAAGGTGGCCACTCCGGAGACCTGGGCGGCGGTGATGCCGAGCACCTCGGCGCAGGCCTCGACGCCGGCCGGGGAGACCCGCCCGTCGACCGACTGCACCAGGTGGAGCATCGGCAGCAGGGCCGACCGGGAGTCCGGGTAGCGGGCGGCCAGGGAGCGCAGCTCCTCCATGGTCTGCTCGGTGATCGCCGTGGACTGATCGTCCTGGTCGACCAACGGGGCGTCGAAATGCGACTCGAACTCCTCCTCATAGGGGTAGGAGGACGACTGTGTGGGATCGGTCATCGATCAACACCTCCGAGAACCGGGTCGAGGGAGGCCAGGACGACGACGACGTCGGAGAGCATGGCGCCCTCGGTCATGGCCGGGATCGACTGCACGTGGATGAATCCTGGATCGCGCAGGTGCGACCGGTAGGGCCGCACCCCGCCGTCGGAGACCAGGTGGCAGCCGAGCTCGCCACCGGTCCCCTCGACGGTCTGGTAGACCTGCCCGGCGGGCACCGCGAATCCCTCCGTGACGATCTTGAAGTGATGGATGAGGGCCTCCATCGACTCCCCCATGATGTGCTTGATGTGCTCATGGGAGTTGCCCTGGCCGTCGGGCCCGATGGCCAGTTCGGCCGGCCAGGCGATCTTCTTGTCGGCGACCATGTGGGGCTGGCCCTGGGTGTCCTTGAGGCGCTTGAGGCACTGCTTGAGGATCTTGATCGACTCGAAGAGCTCGCCCAGGCGCACCTTGTAGCGGCCGTAGGCGTCGCAGCTGTCGGCGGTCTGGACGTCGAAGTCGTAGGTCTCGTAGCCGCAGTAGGGCTCTTTCCTGCGGATGTCCCAGGGCAGCCCGGTGGAACGGAGCACCGGTCCGGTGGCGCCCAGCGCCATGCAGCCGGCCAGGTCCATGTAGCCCACGCCCTTCGTGCGGGACCTGAAGATCGGGTTGGCGGTGAAGAACTGGTCGATCTCGGGGACGTTGTCCTCCATCCTCTTGATGAGATCGCGCAGCATGTCCAGGCCGTTCTCCGGCAGATCCGTGGCGGTGCCGCCGGGGCGGATCCAGGCGTTGTTCATCCGCAGGCCGGTGACGGCCTGGTTGAACTCCAGGCAGATCTCGCGCTCCCTCAGGCCGACCTCGGCGACCGATGAGGCGCCGAGCTCCAGGCCGCCGGTGCCGATGGCCACCAGGTGGGAGGAGATCCTGTTGATCTCCATGATCATGACGCGCAGGATGCTGGCCCGCTCGGGGATCTGGTCGGTGATGCCGAGCAGCTTCTCCACGGCCAGGCAGTAGACCGCCTCGTTGAAGAAGTTGGCCACGTAGTTGCAGCGGGTCATGAAGGTGACGCCCTGGGTCCAGGTGCGGTACTCCATGTTCTTCTCGATGCCGGTGTGCAGGAAGCCGATGCCGGGGCGCACCTTGGTGACGGTCTCGCCGTCGAGCTCCATGATGAGGCGCATGACGCCGTGGGTGGAGGGGTGGGAGGGGCCGAAGTTGATGACGACGGTCTCGTCGCCGCGCTCGGCGTTCTCCGAGACGATCTCGTCCCAGTCCCCGCCCTGGGCGAGGTACTCGCGTCTTCCGGCGCCCGTGTCGATTGTGCTGTGCTCGGTCATCAGTTGTAGCTCCTGCGCTGGTCAGGCGGCGGTACGACGGCGCCCTTGTACTCGACGGGGACGCCTCCCAGCGGGTAGTCCTTGCGCTGGGGGTGGCCCTGCCAGTCGTCCGGCATCAGGATCCGGGTGAGCGCCGGGTGCCCGTCGAAGATCACTCCGAACATGTCCCAGGCCTCGCGCTCCTGCCAGTCGGCGTGCGGATACACCGGGACCACCGATGGCAGGTGCGGGTGCTGGTCCTCGGCGTCGGCCAGCGCCACCTCGAGGCGGATCCGCCGGTTGTGGGTGTAGGAGAGCATGTCGTAGACGACGTGCATCTCCTTGCCGCTCATCTGCGGGTAGTGCACGCAGGTGAGACAGGAGCAGGACTCGAAGCGCAGCTTCTCGTCATCGCGCAGCGCACGGGCCAGGTCGAGGAGTTTGTCGGGGATCACGAAGAAGGTGATCTCGCCGCGGTCGACGAGGGTGAGGCCGGCGGAGAAGCCCGGGACCAGCTCGGCCATCCGGTCGGCGACGGCGTCGAACCAGCCGCCGTAGGGGCGGTTGGAGTCACCGGGCATCTCGATCAGCCGGGTGAGCCCGTTGTACCCGGAGGTGTCTGAGGAGCCCGAGGCCCCGCCCCACATGCCGGATTTCGTCTCGATCACGGGATTCTGGCCGGCTGCCTCCAGACCCGATCCCTGGGGAGCCTGCGGAGTCTGTTCGCTCATCGTCCGATCTCCTTGGCCGCGGTGCCTATCTCTTTGCTCGGGGTGGTCGTCTCCATCTCGAGGGTCGGGGTGGCGGCCAGGGCCAGCTGCTCCTTGGCCTTCTCGACCTCGGCCATGTGCCCCATCAGCGGCCAGTGCTGGATCTGCTCGCGGATCTTGAAGACGGCGTCGATCAGCATGTCAGGACTGGGCGGGCAGCCGGGCAGATAGACGTCGACCGGGATGATGTGGTCGCAGCCCTGGACGATGGCGTAATTGTTGAAGATGCCGCCGGAGGAGGCACAGGCACCCATCGAGATGACCCACTTGGGGTTGGGCATCTGATCGTAGAGCTGGCGCACCACGGGGGCCATCTTCTGGCTCACCCGCCCCGAGACGATCATCAGGTCAGCCTGGCGCGGGGAGGCGCGGAAGACCTCATGGCCCCACCGGGCGGCGTCGGCGCGAGGCCCGCCGTAGGAGATCATCTCGATGGCGCAGCAGGCCAGGCCCATCGTCAGGGGCCAGAAGGAGGTCTTGCGCAGCCAGCCGACGATGGCCTCCATCGAGGTCATCATGATTCCGGCCGGCACATCGGCGTCATGTTCAGCCATGTCGGCTCCTCTCAGTCCCAGTCCAGGCCGCGGCGGCGGTACACGTATATATAGGACACGAATACCGCGGCGATGAACAGCGCCATCTCCACCACGGCGAAGACGCCGAGCGCGGCGAATCGGTTGAAGGAGACCGCCCACGGGTAGAGGAAGACGATCTCGATGTCGAAGACGATGAAGAGCATCGCCACGATGTAGTACTTCACGGGGAAGCGGCCCCCGCCCACCGGCTGGGGGGTCGGTTCGATGCCGCACTCGTAGCTCTGGTGCTTCGACAGGTTCTTCCGGTTGGGGCTGAAGATCAGGTTGACCCCGATCATCACGCAGACGAACAGCGTCGCGATGATCAGCATGCTGATGAGCCCGACATATGCGTTCATGACCTACCACCTCGGTCGACGTTCATTTCCCCTCCGGAGCTTCCTGCGCCGCATCGCGCGCATCCGACCTCTGACATCATGCTGACGGCGCCATCCTGGTGAGGGCGTTGATGACGCGGTCCGCCGCGTCACCGCCTCGGGAGTCGGTGAGGTTGGCGAGCAGCTTGTTGACGACACGCATGAGCGACTTCCTCGGCAGCCCGTAGGTGGTGCACAACCTCATGATCCGTGGATCACCGATGAGTTTCACGAAGATCGTGCCCAGCCGATAGTAGCCACCGATGCTCGCCCGCAATGCACGAGGGTACGATTCCAGCGCCTTGAGCGCCGAACGGCTCCCGGATCCGCGGTAATGAGCCTCGGCGATCGCATCGGCGGCCAGCTCCCCGGCCTCCATGGCGTAGTCGATGCCCTCCCCGTTGAAGGGGTTCACCATGCCGCCGGAATCGCCGACCAGCATCAGCCCGCGATGATAGGCCGGCTGCCGGTTGAAGGCCATCGGGAGCGCGGCTCCGCGGATCGGGCCCTCCTGGTTCTCAGGGGTGAATCCCCACTCGGGCGGGGTGTGGCTCAGCCAGCGGGTCATCAGGGCCCGGTAGTCGGTCTTGTGGAAGGCGTCGGAGGAGTCCAGCATCCCCAGGCCGACGTTGACGGTGCCGTCCCCCTCGGGGAAGGCCCACCCGTAGCCGGGCAGCAGGTCGGACTCGTGGGGTCTGCCGTCCCACAGCTCCAGCCAGCTGTCGAGGCAGTCGTCGTCGGAGCGCGGGGAACGGAAGTAGGTGCGCACGGCCACGCCCATCGGCCGGTCGGCGCGGCGCTGGAGCCCCATCCGGGTGGCCAGCCGGGAGGAGACGCCGTCGGCGGCCACCACGACGGGGGCGCGGAAGGTGCGCCCGTCCTTGGTGCGCACCCCGACGATCCGGTCGGTGCGCTCGTCGATGACCGGATCGGTGACGTTGGCGCCGGTGATCAGTTCGGCCCCCTGCGCGGCGGCGTGCTCTGCCAGACGCTGGTCGAGCACCGAGCGGCGGCAGACCATGCCGAAATCGGGGTACTCGGCCAGTTCGGGCCAGGGCATCACGAAGGGCGGAATGGTGCCGCCTTGGATCCGAAGGCCGCGGGTGTGCTTCCAGCCGGCCTCCTCGGAGACGTCGACGCCGAGCCGGATGAGCTGTTTGACGGCGCGCGGGGTGAGCCCGTCTCCGCAGATCTTGTCGCGGGGGAAGGTCGCCTTCTCGAGCAGCGTGACGTGCAGGCCGCGTCGCGCGAGGTGCGCGGCAGTCGCCGAACCGCCGGGGCCCGCGCCGACGATGACGGCGTCGGACTCCACGACGGCTGGCGTGGCGGCGTCGCCACCGATCGCCTGCTCCGACATCGCGAGCCTCCTCGTTGAACCTTCGGGCATGAGTCTATTGCCTCTCAGCCATGTGTTCACAATTAGTTGACATGGCGTTGACTAGGTAGTTTACCGCACACAATAGACGAATTACGAGAGTTTTTCGTTGCATAATTCGTTTCGCCGCACCACGTGCAACCAGACCCCGCAGCCACGGCGGGCCGGTCCGGCCCGCCGGCGCGCGGCCATCGGGTCCGGCCGCCGCAATTCAGCATAATTGGTCCGACCGATTCTTTGGCCGGAACATTCGCGAAATTGCCGATGGACCGGTAGCACCATCGGCGAGTCTGAACTTGTATTGTGCGTGATGTGATCATCAACCCCGGGTCGAGCCGTCTGCGTGCGCGCACCGTGGCCGTTCGCGATCCGGGGCCGCTGGAGGCCTACCTCACCCCGACCCGCAGCATGTGTCTGGTGCATTCCGGGGAGGGGGTCGTCGGACTGGGCGAGGTGGCCCGGTTCGAGACCGACTCCCCCGATGCCGCCGATGTGTGGTGGGAGACGTTCAGCGCCGAGATCGAGGACGAGACGGAGATGCCGGGGCTCCACGGCACGGGGCCGATCGCCTTCGGCTCCTTCGCCTTCGACCCGGACCGCTCGGCCTCACCGTCGGTGATGATCGTTCCCGAGACCGTCATCGGCCACCGGGCGGGCTATTCCTGGGTGACGCAGATGTCCTACGACTCGGTGGACGCCGATCCGCCCCGCATCCAGGCTCCTCCCCGCCCGTCGGAGATCACCTCCGTCGCGGACGGAGTGATCGGGGTCCAGAGGTGGCGGGAGCTGGCGACCCAGGTGCAGGAGATCCTCGGCGAGGGGGACCTGGAGCGGGTGCTCCTGATGCGCGACACGATGGTGCGCACCGCGACGCCGATCGATCCGCGCTGGCTCGTCGAGACCCTGATCCGCCGGGAGCCCGACGCCTGGACCTATCTGGTCGAGGGGGCCATCGGGGTCACCACGAAACTCATGGTCGGCGACCTGGACGGGCTGCTGCGCACCCGGGCGCTGACCCACGGCCCCACCGGGAACCACTCCACCGAGGGCCGCATCCTCGACGCGCTGCGAGGCCGGGGGCCGATCGCCGCCGAGCACCGGCGCACCGTCGAGTGGTCGGCCGAGCGGATCGCCCCGTTCTGCAGCGCGGTGCGCCACTCCCCCTTCCCGGGTCTGGTGTGGGCGGCCGAGGAACAGCTGCTCTCCACCGACGTCACGGGCGCGGCGCTGCCGGGCACCCGGTCCCTGGCGGTGGTCGGCGGGCTGCACCCGGCACCCTTCGTCAGCGGCCTGCCGCCATGGAAGGCCGCCGACACCCTCGCCGAGGTCGAGGAGGTGGATCGCGGCCGGATCACCGGGCCCCTGGGCTGGGTCGACCGCGACGGCGATGGCGAATGGGTCACCGACTGGAGGGGCGCCCAGATCGACGGCACCGATCCGAACCTGGCCCACGTCTTCACCGGCCAGGCGGTCAGCCGCGACGACGACGTCGACGCCCTGTCGGCCGAACTCGAGGCGAAACTTCGAGCGACGCTCAGCGTGGTCGGCCTCTGAGGACCCCGTCTGAGCCGCGCAACAACGAGGAGGTACGCGATGGAGGAGGATCCGACTCTCATCGGCCGGCCTCTCCCCGATGCGGTCAAGATGCTCATGCGCCGCGTCCTGTCCTTCACGAACGAGCCGGAGGAGATCTGCGAGCAGCAGATCGAGGACACGATCATCGAGACTTTTGCACCGGACTGGATCAACGTCATAACGCCGACGTCCACTCCACAGTTCCGATCAGCCGCCAACCCGTTTCTCGACTATGCCAACGTCTACCGTGATGGTGAAATGGTAGGATTCATCCTCCTCTGGTGTGACGACCGGCGATTGTCGGCGATCGAGCAGGCGTGGGTCTCCGATGATCCGCCGGAAGGCTGGCCCGGACCGGACGACGTGCGATTCGAGCCCATCACCCTCCATCCCTGAGTCGGAACGAGATGAACCTGCTCACCCCGGTCTACATGAGAGAGCCACGGCAATATGGATCCTGATGACAGAAACGCAGTGTACTCAGCGCTCCGGGATGTGGCACAGATGGATGGTCTTCCCGCTGAAGATTCAGAAAATGTCACCTCGCTTCTCGACGTTGGAGAACTCCAGGTCGCATTCGAAATTCTATGCACGCAGCTCTACGAATACGACGTCGTCCTGACCGTAGACGCGATGCAGGACTTGCAGTCCTGCGAACGCCTCCTGCATACCGATCCCAAGTACCTCGACTGTCTGCGCGATTCCCAAGAACATGGAGAGGGGAACGCAACGTGAGCAGCGGCCACGAGTTGGCTGTCATTGGAAGGGCCGTCCCTGAGGACGCCGACTGGATCGGGAAGTGTAATACATCCCGACCAATTCGCCGATGACACCTGGGCATTCACAACGGACGCATCCCCGCTGTCCTCGGGTCTTGATAGAAACACGGGGAGCTGAAGTAGCCGGCGCTCAGCCGAAGGTTGCGCACAATCCGCATTCCGACGCCGCCCGGTCCGGGCGGCGTCGTCCCCCTCACTTCTTTCGGGTGATGACCTTGCGCTCCGCGGATCCACGGCCACCCCGGGCCGCGGCCTTCTGATCGGCCAGCTCCCGCTTGGCCTCCTCCTGGCGCTCCTGGAGCTCCTGCTGGTTCAGGCCGCCCATCCGCAGCACCGAGAAGGCGATGACGCCGACCACGATCGAGATCCACGGGGAGAGGCCCAGCACGATCCAGATGGTGACCAGGGCCACCATGTCCAGGCCACGGACGAGGTTGAACATCAGCCCCGGTGGCATCGCGCCCATCTGGGTGGCGACCATCGGCGCGGAGTAGTCGGCGGGCTTGGCCGAGACCCACCTGATCGCCCCGACATACCCGGCCAGGGCGGTGACGATCGCCAGCATGACGGCCTCGAACCAGCTGTGCTGCGTGCTGGCCGAGCCCAGGCCATGGAAGGCCGGGATCACCGCGATCGCCCAGATCCCGGCCAGCACACCGGGTACCACCGAGGCCGCGGTGCGCACCTCACCGGTGCTGAACGGCAGGCATCGCATCAGCCCCTGGGTGCGCGAGAGCACCCGCAGGCTGGTGAAGAACGGCACCAGGGCCGCCACCAGCACCAGCGCCGAGACGGTCGAGGACAGTCGGCCCATGCCCAGCGCCTCCACGGCGTAGGGCACCACCGCCGTCACGGCCAGGGTGAGCAGTGGCTTGGGGAACCGGATCACCCGCTGCACATCGCGCCAGATCAGCGTCTGCAGCCCGAGTCCCCGCCCCCTGGTGGGCCTCACCTGGCCACGCTCCACGGCGTCGCGCTCCTGGAGGATGTCGCGCATCAGCGCGAAGTCCAGGGCGAACGCCGCGCCCTGCATGCCGGCCGCCAGCGAGCCGCCCGACAGCAGTCGGGCACGCCGGATCCGATTCAGCCTGGCCCGCGCCAGGGCGCCGAAGAGCACCGTCAGCACGCCGGCGACCGCCGCGATCCCCCACGCCGTGGTGACCGCGACAGAGGAACTGAAGTCCAGCGACAGCCAGCCGGTCGCCGTGCAGACCACCGCCAGCAGGGCGGCCAGGCCCAGCAGCCCGGCCAGCGACCCGGCCAGCTTCACGCTCCAGACCCGTCCGGCTCCCTGCTGGGCGGCAGCGAAGGCCACCACGCAGGCTCCGCCCAGGGCGCAGGCCACCGTCCAGGCGATGATCGCCATCACCGAGGAGCCGGTGAGAGCCGAGACGAGGGCGCCGAGCAGGGCGCCTCCCGCCAGCCCGGCTCCCAGAGCCGCCCACAGACGCTTCCCGAGGAAACTGGACCGCCGGATCGGGGCGTCCATCAGCCAGAATCCCTCGGCCGCCGAGGCCAGCACCGGGCCGAAGATCCGGCCCGCCGCCAGGGCGAAGGCCAGCACGCCGGCGAAGGCCGCCCACGGCAGCATCTGCCGGGCCGTGCGGCATCCCACGGCGGTACAGCCGGCCGCCTGGCCCTGGGCCTGCACGATGAGGCTGATGAGCATCGCCAGCACCACCAGCAGCGAGAAGACCAGCACGTAAGCGTCGCCCAGGGCCTGCCAGATGTTCCTGGTGGTGCGGCCCTTGCGCCAGTCGCCCATCAGCAGCATCAACTGCTTCTCGTCCACCTCACCGGCCCAGAACTCGTCGGGCTGGTGATCGATCACCAGCTCCGGGGCCTCGACGTCGGACGGCGTGGGCTGCGGAACGGCCTGCGGGGCCTGCTCCTGCGGCTGGCTCTGCTTCTTGAATTTCTTACTTCTGCCCCGGCTCATCCGCGCCGCCCTCCCAGTTCCACGGAGCGGGCGCCGATGGCCTCGACCAGCGCCGGCTCATGGCTGGCCATCACGATCGCCAGCCCGTGCTTCATCTCCGCCTTGAGCCGCTCCCCGAGCCAGGCGACTCCCTCGACGTCGAGGCGGGCCTCCGGCTCGTCGAGGACCAGCAGCTTGCGGGGACGCACGAAGGCGGTGGCCAGCGCCAGGCGGCGTCGCTGCCCGGAGGACAGCGTCCCCGGCAGCTGACCGGACTGCGGCACCAGCTGCACCTCCTCGAGCACCTGATCGACCAGCTCATCGGCCTCGGTCAGGCCATGGGCCCGCGCCAGCAGGTCGAGATGCTCGACCACCGACAGGTCGGGGAAGAAGTCCAGATCGTCGATGACGGTGGCCACATTGCGCCGGAACTCCGGGTTGGTCTCGCTCACCTTGCTGCCCAGCACCTCGATGGTCCCCGAGCTGGGGCGGTCCGCCCCGACCAGGCACCGGAGCACCGTCGACTTGCCCGCACCGTTGCGTCCGGTCAGGGCCACCGCCTCACCCGTGCGGACTGTGAGGGAGAAGTTCGAGACGACGGTGTGGTCGCCGTAGGACTTGGTGAGGTCCTTGACGACAAGGACTTGGGAGTGCGAGGCCATGGCGCATATTGTCCCTCCCCCGCCGAGGTCTCCCAAAACGGGGCTCGTCTGCTGTGGGAGACTTGGGCCCGTGTTGACGACCAGGGCCACCCTCGACAAGCACCGCGCGGACGTCGCCTCGATGTTCGACGGTGTCGCGCAGCGTTACGACGTCATGAACTCCATCATGACGCTGGGGGCGGTGGACCGCTGGCGGGATCTGGTGGTCGACGCCGTGGAACCGGCCCCCGGCCAGGTGATCCTCGATCTGGCGGCCGGCACCGGCACCTCCTCGGCCACCTTCGCGGCCCGTGGCGCCGAGGTCTACCCCACCGACATCTCCATGGGCATGCTCCAGGTGGGCCATCAGCGCCAGCCCGGACTGCACTTCGTGGCCGGGGACGCCACCCGGCTGCCCTATGCCGACGACTCCTTCGACGCCGTCACGATCTCCTACGGGCTGCGCAACGTCGAGAACACCTCCGCGGCTCTGGCCGAGATGCTGCGCGTCACCCGGCCCGGCGGACGCCTCGTCGTCTGCGAGTTCTCCACCCCCACCTGGGCGCCCTTCCGCCGCGTCTACAAGGACTACCTGCTGGGCGCGATCCCGGCGATGGCCCGGCTGGCCAGCAGCAACCGCGACGCCTACGACTACCTGGCCGAGTCGATCCTGGCCTGGCCCGACCAGCAGCGGCTGGCCGATCTGATGTCCGACGCGGGATGGCGGGCCGTGGCCTGGCGCAACATCTCCGGCGGGGTGGTCGCCCTGCACCGGGCCTGGAAGGCATGAGCGCCGGGTCCCGTCCGATCCTGCTGGACTCCTGGGCGGCACGATCCTGCCCGGTCAAGACCCAGAACGCCTTCGACCCCTCTATCAGCCTGCCGGCCGGTGATGACGCCCCCGGCTGCGAGTCCGAGGCCGAGCTGTTCGCCGCCCCGGCGGCCTTCAACCAGGACGTCTGCGGCCGCCTGGCCACGGCCATCGGCGCCGTGGACCTGCGCCGGTCCGACGCCGGCCGTCGCGCCGCGACCTCGCGCGCCCTCGACGACGCGGCCCCCGTGGTGATCGCACCGCTGCTGGCCGCCTCGGCCTCAGGGCACCGGAAGGGCTCCCCCGACGCCCTGGTGCAGGCCGGCCGCACCGCCGACGGCCGACCCGGCTATCTGCCGGTGCACATCACACCGCACCCGGTGCTCGAGCGCCACCACACCCACGCGGAGTTCACCTGGCTGAGCCCGTTGGACGACGCGTCACCGCTGACAGCCGCGCTGAGCACCGAGCAGACCTTCCGCTCCGGACGGCAGGGCCCGCTGCTGCAGGCGGCCCACTTCTGGAGGCTCCTGGACGATCTCGGCCTGCTGCCGGCCCCCGACTTCCCCGGGCTGGCCGGGCGCCGCCTGGCCGGCCTCATCGGCACCGACACCCTCGATCCCGCCGACAGCCCCGTGGCGAGCTGGCTGGATCTGGACCACCGCTTCATCCGCACCTACTCCCGGACCGCGGCCTCGGGCTGGCGACGCCGCAGCGTGTTGGACCGCTACGACCACGAGCACGCCTTCCGGGTGGCGGTGGCCGCCCATGCCGCCTCGCCGGACCGCCCGGCGGGCCGCCCGATGGTGAGCCCGATCATGGTGCGCGAGTGCGAGTCCTGCCAGTGGTGGAGCGTCTGCCGGCCCCGGCTGGACGCCGACGACCTGTCGGTGCGGATCTCCAAGGCCCCGCTGGACGTCCGGGAGATCGCCGCCCTGCGACGTCTGGGGATCCGCACTGTCGACGACCTGGCCGCCGCCGACCTGGACACGGTGCTTCCCGGCTACCTGCCTCAGGTGCAGCACCGGCCCGAACCCGAGAGACGGATCCGCCTGGCGGCCCGCCGTGCCCGGCTCATCCGCGACGGCGTCGCCCTGGAGCGCAACGACGACGAACCGATCCTGCTGCCGTCCTCGCGGCTGGAGATCGATCTGGACATCGAGACCTCCCCCGACGACCGCGTCTATCTGTGGGGGTTGTGGGTCGACGACCCGGACGCCCGGCTGGCCTCCAGCACCTCCCACAGCGGCCCGTACTACCTGTCCTTCTCCAGCTTCGACGAGCTGGACGACGTTACCGAGGCCACCCTGGCCGCAGAGGCCGTCGAATGGCTCGACGAGGCCGTGCGAGCCGTGCCCGACTGCCTGATCGTCCACTACTCCGACTACGAACGGGTCCACCTGAGACGGTTCGCCAGGAACTTCTCCCGGCCCGGATCTCCCACCCACAGTCCCGACGCCGCGGCCCGGGCCGGGCACCTGCTCGATTCTGGACACTTCCTCGACCTGTTCACCGTGATGCGCCGGCACTTCTTCGGCACCGCAGGGCTGGGCCTCAAGGCCGTCGCCCAGGCCGGACCCGGATTCCGCTGGAGGGATCCCGAGCCCGGCGGCCTCAACTCCCAGACGTGGTGGTCACGGGCCGTCGGCGACCCCGATCCGGACGTCCGCCGGGAATCGGCGGAGCGGGTGCTGCGCTACAACGAGGACGACGTCCGCGCCACCCACGCGCTGCGGGCCTGGCTGAGGGGACTGTCTTCCTCCTGACGCGGAAGGACTCGTTGTCCCCGCGGGCCCGGGAATAGGATCTGCTGCCATGCGCTCATTGACCCGGATCCTGCGTTTCACGGGCTCCCTGTGGAAGTACTACGCAGGGGTCGTGGCCTCGGCCATGGTGGTGGCGGTCACCTCACTCGCGGTGCCATTCGTGGTGGGCCGGGCCACCGATCTGGCGGTCGCCGGGATGCGCACCGAGGGCCACAACGTCGTCCCGATCATCTGGCTGGCGGTGGGGCTGCTCGCCCTGGACCTCGTCAACTCGGTGACCACCAACGTCAACGGCTGGCTGGGCGACGTGATGAGTGCCCGGATGCGCCAGATCCTGTCCAGCCGCTACTTCTCCAAGCTGCTGTCGCTGCCGCAGTCCTGGTTCGACGAGGAGCTCACCGGTTCCATCACGAGCAAGCTGTCCCGCTCGATCACCAACGTCACCGACTTCGCCAAGGCCTTCGCCAACAACTTCTTCACCCTGCTGCTCACCACGGTGGCCGTGCTGGTGATCTCGGCCTGGTACTACTGGCCCCTCACCGTCCTGCTGGGGATCATCTTCCCGGTCTACGTCTGGCTGACCGCGCTCACCTCGCGGCACTGGCAGGCGCGCCAGCAGATCATCAATGAGCACATCGACACGGCCGGCGGGCGCTTCCAGGAGGTCATCTCCCAGATCCGGGTGGTGAAGTCCTTCGTCACCGAGCGCTCCGAGCAGCATCACTTCGATGAGCACTACGACCGGACGGTCGGCACCACCAGGGAGCAGTCCACCCACTGGCACCTCATGGACACGTTGCGCCGGGCCGTCCTCAACGTCGTCTTCTTCGCGATCTACGCCATCATCTTCGTCCAGACCGCGCGCGGCGTCTTCAGCGTGGGAGTCATGGTGATGCTCATCCAGCTGATGGCGATGGCGCGCCAGCCCGTCCAGATGATGAGCTACATCATCGACAACGCCCAGCGCGCGGTCTCGGGCTCCAAGGACTACTTCGAGGTGATGGAGACCCGCCCGTCATACGCGCCGAAGGTCACCGACGGATCCCGGCCGACCAGGGTCAGCATCGCCGAGGACCGGCCGGTCGTCTCCTTCGAGGACGTGTCCTTCTCCTACGACGGCAAGGATCAGGTGCTCGACAGGGTCGGCTTCACGATCGGTCGCGGCGAGCGCGTCGCCCTCGTCGGCGAGTCCGGGGGCGGCAAGTCCACCATCGTCAACCTGCTGCTGGGCCTGTATCCGCCGGGTTCGGGATCGATCGAGGTGGGAGGGCGCGCCACCTCTCAGATCCCGGTCGATGAGCTGCGCCGCAGCATCGGGGTGGTCTTCCAGGATCCGTCGCTGTTCTCGGGAACGATCAGGGAGAACATCGCCTACGGCTCGGGGTCCGAGGTCACCGAGGAGCAGCTTCTGGAGGCCGCGCGGAAGGCCTTCGCCGACCGGTTCGTACACCGCTTCCCCAACGGCTACGACACCCTCGTCGGCGAACGCGGCATCAAGCTGTCGGGAGGCCAGAAGCAGCGCATCTCGATCGCCCGGGCGATCCTCAAGGACGCTCCCGTGCTGGTGCTCGACGAGGCCACATCAGCCCTGGACACCAAGTCCGAGAGATGGGTGCAGGCCGGCCTGGAGTCGTTGATGGCGGGGCGGACCAGCCTCATCATCGCCCACCGGCTCTCCACCATCTCCAGCGTCGACCGCATCGTCACCCTGGACCAGGGCCGGATCGACGAGATCGGCACCCCGGCGGAGCTGGCGGTCTCGGGCGGCATCTACGCCGAGCTGCTGGCCCTCCAGGCCGCCGGTTCCAGAGCCGATCGCAAGCGGCTGGCGAAGTTCGGCATCAGGATGTGAGTCCGCACCGTTAATTTCTCTCTCCAGAACCCTCCGGTGTGCGCCGCTGACGCCGGAACAGGAACTCTGGAACGAGAAATCGCCGGGCCGATCGGGGCCTGAGGAAGCTCAGAGGATCTCGTAGCGGTGGGAGTGGCGCGGGGTGGCCTGCATCGGCTCCACGGCAGCCTTCCAGGTGAGGTAGTGATCGGTGGTGCGATGGGCCTCGACGGCGTCGACGTCCTGGTACTCCTCCACCAGGGTGAAGTTGGTGGGCACGTCGAGCTGACGGGTGAGGTCGAACCGGGTGACGCCCGGCTCCTGGCGGCTCGCCTCGGCGTTGGCCCTGCTCGCGGCGATGAAGTCGTCGATGCTCTCGGGCTTGATGTCCAGGAATGCCAGGGTGACGATCATGGGTCGGTCCTCTCGGTCGCAGATTTCGGGCACCACGTTATCCGAACCGGGCTATCCCAGCAGGGCGCCGGCCAGCAGCCCGAGGGAACAGCCGAGCTCGGCGAAGCCGGTGTCGCGCAGCGCCTTGACCAGCACCATCCCGGAGGCCCCGGTGACCATCGCCCGCACCGGGCCGATCATGAAGATCACCATCACCAGGCCGAGCAGCGCCCACCAGCTGGTCAGGACGGCCACCGCCACCACGCCGGCCGCCCCCAGCACCACCAGCAGCACGTAGAGCACCCGGGTGCCGCCGTGACCCAGCCGGGTGGCCAGCGTCCGCTTGCCCGAGACCCGGTCGCCGTCGATGTCGCGCAGGTTGTTGGCCACCAGCACCCCGCAGGCCAGCAGCCCGAAGATCACCGACGTCACCACGGTGGCGGCGTCCACCGCACCGGCGGTCACGAAGGCGGTGCCGCACACCGCCACCAGGCCGAAGAAGATGAAGACGAAGATCTCCCCCAGGCCGGCATAGCCGTAGGGATGCTTGCCGCCGGTGTAGAACCAGGCCGCCAGCACGCAGGCCACCCCGACCACCAGCAGCCACCACTGCCCGGTGAGAATCACGATCGCCAGGCCCGCCAGACCGGCGACCCCGTAGCACCCGAAGGCCGCCGCCCTCACCGTCCCGGGCTCGGCAGCCCCCGAACCCACCAGGCGGAGCGGTCCCACCCGGTCGGCCCCGTCGGAGCCGCGGATGCCGTCGGAATAGTCGTTGGAGAAGTTGACGCCCACCACCAGGGCCAGCGCCACAACCATGGCGAGAACCGCCGGCGCCGGGCTGAACCGCCCCAGGAACACCGCGGCCGCCCAGCCGCCGATCACAGACGAGATCGCGATCGGCAGGGTGCGCAGCCGCGCCCCCTCCACCCACTGGCCGAATGTCGCCATACCTGATCCGCCCTGCTTCCCCTGCCGAGATTGAGATTCGTCCGGGCCCGCCTGTCAGCCGGTCCGGCGCGGGTCTAACGTTAGGTCGTTGACCCCCCGTATGTCCTGCACCCCGGAGCCGCCCGGCATGAGAACGATGTTCGCCAGCCTGTCCATCCCCAACTACCGGATCTTCTTCGTCGGGACACTGGCGGCCAACCTCGGCCAGTGGATGGCTCGAACCGCCCAGTCCTGGCTCGTGCTGGTGATCCTCACCCACGGCAACGCCTCGGCCCTGGGCTGGGTGACGGCCATCAATTTCCTGCCCATCCTGCTGCTCACCCCGTGGGCCGGTGCACTGGCCGACCGCTTCCCCAAGCGCCGCATCATGGTCATCGCGCAGATCGTGCTGGGCATCGACGCGGCGCTGCTGTCGATCCTGGTGCTCACCGGTCACGTCCAGCTGTGGATGGTCTTCCTCTTCGCCGGTCTCGACGGTATCGCCTCCTCCTTCTACTCCCCCGCGATGCAGTCCTTCGTCTCCGAGATCGTGCCGCTCTCGCAGCTGTCCAACGCCATCAGCCTCAACAGCGCCTCCTTCAACGGCGCCCGGCTGCTGGGGCCGGGGCTCGGCGGTCTGCTCATCGCCGCCGTCGGGGTCGGCTGGGTGATGGCGATCAACGTGTGCTGCTTCATCATCTTCATCGCCTCGCTGGTCATGCTGCGCTCCGAGCAGCTGCATCCCGCCCCACCGGCCAGGGGGAAGGCCGGTGTGCGGGATGGCGTTCGCTACGTGCGCGGCCGTCCTGACCTCATGCTGCTGCTGGGGATCGGCTTCATGATGGGCACCTTCGGATTCAACTTCAACATCTCCGACGCCGTGATGGCCACCCAGGCCTTCGGCAAGGGCTCGGGCGAGTACGGGCTGCTCGGCTCCGTGATGGGGATCGGCGCGATCATCGCCGCCCTGGGCGCCGCCCGCCGTGTTCCCCGGTTGCGCTACATCGAGTTGGCCCTGGTGGTGTACACGGTCTCGATGGCCGCGGCCACCTTCGCCCCCGGTTACGCCAGTTTCGCGGTGCTGATGGCCCCGATCGGTTGGGGGGCGGTGTCCACCACCATCATCGCGAACTCCATGGTGCAGACCTCGGTATCCCCGCAGATGCGCGGCCGGGTGATGAGTTTCTGGGCACTCATGGTGATGGGTGGCACACCACTGGTCTCCCCGATCGTGGGCTGGCTGGGCGACGCCGTCAGCCCGCGCGCCACGATGGCCTTCGGCGCGGTCTTCCTGGGACTCACCTTCATCGTCGTCACCTGGGTGGTGATGCGAAACGACGTCATCCGGGTGCATTTCGACCCGTCTAAGAAGGCCCCCTGGCTACGGATCGTGCGAGGCCAGGTGACCCTCGACTACGACCGGCACGTCCGCTGAATCCCCTCACTCGTGCCATCCGTGCTGTTCCGGGAGTTTTCTTGGAGGGCCCGTCGGGGGGTGGTTCACTTGTGGCATGAAGAAGCTCATCAATGCTGTTGAGGACGTCGTCAGGGATTCCCTGGTCGGTGTGGCCGCCGCACACCCCGGTTCCCTCGCTGTCGATCTGGAGAACCGCATCGTGGCGCGCGCCGATGCACCTGTCAGCGGCAAGGTCGGTCTCATCTCGGGCGGAGGTTCCGGACACGAGCCGATGCACAGCGGGTATGTCGGCGCGGGCATGCTCGACGCCGCCTGCTGCGGTGAGATCTTCACCTCCCCGGTCCCCGACCAGATGATGGCCGCCGCCAGGGCCGTCGACGGCGGGGCGGGGATCCTGCAGATCGTCAAGAACTACACCGGCGACGTGATGAATTTCGACATGGCCGCCGAGATGGTCTCCGCCGAGACCGGGAGCCGGATCGAGTCGGTACTGGTGGCCGATGACGTCGCCGTGCAGGACTCCCTCTACACCGCCGGGCGGCGCGGCGTCGGCCTCACCGTCCTGATGGAGAAGATCCTCGGTGCGGCGGCCGAGGAGAAGCAGGACATCGACGCCCTGCTCTCCCTGGCGAAACGGGTCAACGACGGCGGCCGGTCCTACGGCGTCGCCCTCACCTCCTGCATCGTCCCCGCAGCCGGAAAGCCCACCTTCGACCTGGCCGAGGACGAGATCGAACTGGGCATCGGCATCCACGGCGAGCCGGGCCGCCGCAAGGCCAGGCTCGGTTCTGCCGCCGAGGTCGCCGGGGAACTCGTCGAGCCGATCCTCGCCGATCGCGACTTCACCGGTGCACCGGTCATCGCGATGCTCAACGGCATGGGCGGGACCCCTCTCATCGAGCAGTATCTGGTCTACGGGGAGGTGGCCCGGATTCTCTCCGGCAAGGGGGTGACGGTGGCCCGCACCCTTGTGGGCAACCACATCACCTCGCTGGAGATGGCAGGATGTTCCTTGACGCTTCTCAATGCCGACGATGATCTCCTGAGGTTGTGGGACGCGCCGGTGAACACGCCCGGACTCCGATGGGGATGCTGATATCGATGCCTGAACTCTCAACGCGACTCGTCTCGACGTGGCTGAAGGACTATGCCGACGTCATCAATGAGAACACCAACTACCTCACCGACCTGGACCGCCAGATCGGCGACGCCGACCACGGATCCAACATGTCGCGCGGCATGGCGGCGGTCGCGGCCCTCGACCCGACGACCTTCCCCGATGCCCCTGCGCTGCTGAAGAAGACCGGGATGACACTGGTTAGCACCGTCGGCGGCGCCTCAGGGCCTCTCTACGGCACCTTCTTCCTGCGGCTCGGCACCTCGTTGCCCGCCACCGGGGTGCTCGACGCCGCCATGTGGGCCGCCGCCATGAAGGCCGGCCTGGACGGGATCGTGGCCCGCGGCAAGGCGTCGTTGGGAGACAAGACCCTGGTGGACTGCCTGTCGACCGCGGTCGACGCCGCCCAGAAGGCCGCTGATGCCGGAAAGTCCTTCGCCGAGGCCCTGGCCGCCGCCTCGAAGGGGGCCGATGAGGGCCGTGACGCCACTGTCGACATGATCGCCCGCCGCGGCAGGGCCTCCTACCTCGGGGAGCGCAGCAAGGGCCATCTCGATCCGGGAGCCGCGTCGATGGCGATGCTCATCGACAGCGCAGCTCGCACTCTGGCGTGAGGGGCGGGCCATGACCGAGTCTCACGCTGAAGCCGCCGCCCAGACTCTGCGGACAGATCTGGTGGGGATCGTCGTGGTCTCCCACAGCCGCCCGCTGGCCAGGGCCGCGGTCGAACTCGCGTCGGAGATGGTCCAGGCCGATTCCCGGCCCACGATCAGGATCGCCGCAGGATTGGATGAGCACACCCTGGGCACCGATGCCGCCGCGGTCAGCAGCGCCGTGGAGGAGCTCAGCGGTTGTCCCGGTATCCTCGTCCTGGTGGACCTGGGATCATCGATCCTGTCGGCCGAGATGGCCGGGGAGTTTCTGGGCCCCGAGGTCTCCGCAAAGATGCGGATCAGCCCGGCACCCCTGGTCGAAGGGCTCCTGGTGGCGGCCATCACCGCTTCCACCGGGGTCGATCTCGAGGCCGTGGCCTCCGAGGCCGCCCGCGCCCTGGAACCCAAGCAGAAGCAGATCGGCTAGGCGTTCCAGTCGACGAGCCGGTCGACGTCGAACTCCCCGGCCGGCCACACCGCCCGCACCACGCCGGCCGCTGCCAGTGCCTTGCGGCAGCCGGGGCAGGGCTTGTCGGTGATGTAGGCCGTCGATCCCGTGGTGTCGCGGGTGGCGAAGAGGAGCGCGTTCACCTCGGCGTGGATGGCGATGCAGAATCCCGGCGAGCCAGGGGCGTCGTAGTCGCTCAGCGCGGCCACGTCGTCATAGCCGAGCCGGCCCCGCGGGCAGGCGCCCTCCAGGCAGTCGGGCCGTCCGGGAGCCGCCCCGTTGTAGCCGGTGGCGATGATCCGGTGCTCGTGCACCAGCACCGCACCCACACTGCGACGGGTGCATTTGGCCCTCGCCCCCACCGCCTCGGCGATGCCCAGGAAGTAGTCGTCCCATCCCGGAACCGTGATCGGCGAACCGGCCTGTCGCTGCATGGACCCACCCCTCTGCCCTCGGAAATCCCGACCCATTCTCGCACCGCCCCGGCTGCCCCGCTGGGGCGGCGGCCGTCGCCCTCGGGCGTGAGCACCCGGGTCGAGCGATGCTCCCACCGCCCTGCCCGCCGAGCGGTGGCCAGCCCATAGGATGACGGGTGTGACCGACGAGACCAGCACCAGGCAGACCACCACTGCGCCCCAGGACGACTCAGCTGCGCCGCAGGATGACACCACTGCGCCGCACGAGTACTCAGCACCCCACAAGGCTGTCATCATGGCCCGCGGGCTGGGCACCCGGATGCGCAGGGCCGCCGAGGGGATCGAACTGGACGACGGCCAGGCCTCGGCCGCCGCGGCGGGGGTCAAGGCGATGATCTCCATGGAGGGCGGGCGGCCCTTCCTCGATCACGTCATCTCCGCCCTGGCCGATGTCGGCTACGACGAGTTCTGCCTGGTGATCGGCCCTGAGCACCAGATGATCCGCGATTACTACGACGGTCTGGCGAAGACCCGGGTGTCGGTCTCCTACGCCGTCCAGGCCGAGCCCCTGGGGACCGCCGACGCCGTCGCCGCCGCCGAGTCCTTCGCCGGGCCCGATCGCGTCCTGGTGGTGAACTCCGACAACTTCTACCCGCCGAAGGCCGTGGCCCGGCTGGCCGAGGCACCGGCGTCGGCGACCCTCGGCTTCGTGAAGCACTCCATGATCGCCGAGTCGAACATCGACCCCGACCGGATCGCCGCCTTCGCGCTGCTGAGCACCGACGACGGGCAGCTCGCCGAGATCGTCGAGAAGCCCTCGGCGGAGGTGGTCGAGGCGGCCGGAGAGGACGCCCTGGTGTCGATGAACTGCTTCCTGTTCACCCCCGCGGTCTTCGCGGCCTGCCGCAGCATCGAGAAGTCCCCACGAGGCGAGTTCGAGATCGTCGACGCCGTGCGCCGGATGGTCGCGCAGGGGAATCGGTTCGACGTCATCGCGGTCGAGGCCGGCGTGCTCGACATGTCCAGCCGCGGCGACATCGCCTCGGTGGAGGCCGCTCTGGGGGCCGCCGAGGTCGTCCTGTGAGTGCCCCGGTGCGCTGGTTCGTCCCGGGTCGGATCGAGGTGCTCGGCAAGCACACCGACTATGCCGGCGGGCGCACCCTCGTCGCCGCCGTCGACCGCGGCGTCACCACCACCTGCACCCCCGTCGACGGGGACGGGGTCATCGCCTCCTCGAGCGCCGTGCCAGGTGAGCTGCACCTGGCCGCCGGGACCGACCCGCATCTCCCGGCCGGCCACTGGGGCGGCTACGTCCAGGCCGTCATCGACCGGCTCACCGACAACTTCGGCCCTCTGGCCCCCTGCCGCCTCGACGTCTCCAGCGATCTGCCGCTGGCCAGCGGGATGAGTTCCTCGTCGGCCCTGGTGAGCTCCGTGGTGCTGGCGACGGCCGATGCCAACGGCCTCACCGGATCGGCGAGATGGAGGCGCAATGTCGCCGACGAGGCCGATCTGGCGCAGTACCTGGCCTGCTTCGAGAACGGCATGAGCTTCAAGGAGCTGGCGGGAGCGGCCGGAGTCGGCACCTTCGGCGGCTCTGAGGATCACACCGCCATGGTGGCCAGTCGCGCCGGGCAGCTCGGCCAGTTCCGGTTCTGCCCGATCCGGCTGGAGAAGCGTGTCGGCTTCCCGGCCGATCTGGCCCTGGTGGTCGCGGTGAGCGGGGTGGCGGCCGAGAAGACCGGCGCCGCACGAGACCTCTACAACCGGGCCTCGCTGTCCACCAGGGAGATCCTGAGGCTGTGGAACGGTGCGACGGGCCGCGACGACGCGGTGCTCGCCAACGCCCTGGAGGCCGATCCCGGGGCCGTGGAGCTGCACAGTCTGGTGTCCGGCGACGACTACCTCACCCGCCGGCTGGATCACTTCCTGGCCGAGTCCGAGCGGATCATCCCCGCCGCCACCGATGCCCTGGGCTCCGGGGATCTGGAGGGCTTCGGGGCCGCGGTCGACGAGTCCCAGGAGGTGGCCGGCTCCCTGCTGGGCAATCAGGTTCCCCAGACCGTGGCCCTGGCCCGGATCGCAAGGGCTCTGGGCGCCGTGGCCTCGTGCTCCTTCGGGGCCGGGTTCGGCGGATCGGTGTGGGCGGCCGTGCCCGGCGCCGACGCCGGTGTCTTCGCCGACTCCTGGCTGCGGGGCTACCGCGCCGAGTTCCCGGTCGAGGCGGCCCGCGCCACCACGCTGATCACCGCTCCCGGCCCATCAGCCCGCCGACTGGACTGAGCCGCCGACCCACGGTTCAGACGTCCAGATCCTCGTAGGAGCGAGGATCCTCGATCGGCTCGAGGTGGCCCATCACCCGCAGGTCGGGCCACTTGTCGAGCAGTTCGTCGATGAGGTCCTCCATCGCGTCGTGACCGTGCTGAACGGTCCAGTCGCCGGGCACCAGCATGTGGAACTCGAGGAACCTGCGGTAGCCGGCCTCACGGGTGCGGATCGCGTGGAACCCGATCCGATCGCCGCTGTGCTGGTCCAGGAACTCGCGGATCGCGGCGTTGTCGTCCTTGGGCAGGGAGACGTCCATCAGGCCGGCGCCCGACTGGCCGATCAGTCTCGCACCGGTGACGAGGATGTTCAGGCCCACCGCGAAGGCCACGATCGGATCGAGCCGTTGCCAGCCGGTGAGCCACACCAGGCCGACGCCGACGACGACGCCGACCGAGGTCACGACGTCGGTCCACAGGTGCCGGCCGTCGGCGGTGAGAGTCATGGAATGACGACGTCGGCCATTGCGGATCAGCACTGCGGCCACCGCACCGTTGATGACCGAGGCGACTCCCGAGACCGCCAGTCCGATGCCGATGTTCTCCAGACCCTGGGGGTGCATGAAGCGGTCGACCGCCGAGACGAGGATGACCGCCGCGGCGACGAAGATCATGATGCCCTCGACCGCCGCGGAGAAGTACTCGGCCTTCGAGTGCCCGAACTGGTGGTTCTTGTCCGGCGGCTTGATGGATACCTTGAGGGCCACCAGGGCCACGATCGCGGCCACCAGATTCACCACCGACTCGGCGGCGTCCGAGAGCAGGCCGACCGATCCGGTGAGCAGCCAGGCCCCGGCCTTGAGACAGATCGTCGTCACCGCGGCCGCGATCGACAGCCAGGCGAAACGGCTGAGATCCTCCGGCGGGTCATGGCGCGGGGCCGGGTTGACTGCCGGAGGGATGAGGGAACTGCTCACTGCGCCCATTGTGCCAGTCCCCGCCTCGTTCGCCATCCGGCCGAGGAGCCGCCGCAGGACCACCCGGGCGGGGCCCGTCCACACTCTGAACCGGGGTTGGCCACAGCACCGACAAGAGTTTAGGCTAGCCTTACCTCAGCGAACGAGAGAGGTCGCTCATCACGATGTTCCCATCCACAGATCGCGCTGCCGTCAATGCCGATGCCTTGGCCGCTCGCACCCGCTCCATGGCCCACCGCCTTCTGTCGGGAGCCGGCTCGGCATCCCTGCTGGCCTATCGTCTCAGCCCCGATGAGTTCACCGCCTCCATCGCCCACGGGCTCACCCGCTCAGGGCAGTTCGTCGTGGCCGGACGGCCCGACCCGAGCGATCCGGTGACCACCGTCGACGCCGGCGAGCCGATCGACGTACGGGTGGATCTGCTCAAGGAGTCCCCCGATCCGGCGGTGCGCCTGGTGGCCGCGACAGTGCACGCCCTCGGCGTGCTGAGATGGCTGGCACCGGGCGAGGCCCGGAGGCTCTACGCGTGGGGTGAACTCCCCCGCGAGGTCGCCGATCTGGTCGAGGACGGCCGCGGCCGGCTGGGCGTCATCGACATCGAGCGGGTGGTGCTGCGCGACAGCCTGGGCGTCACCCCGATGGATTTCGAGGACCTGGTGGGGACGATCGTCAATGACCGGCCGCAGGCCTTCCCAGGGGCCGATGACGAGTGGAACGCCTACGACCTGGTGGCCTCGGTCAGCGAGACCCACCTCGCAGAGATGTGCCGCTCGGTCGACACCGGCGCGATCCCGGGTGCGATCTGCTGGCGCCGGCCCACGATGCACACCTGCGACCACACGCTGGGACATGTCTTCCTGGCCGATATCGACAGCACGGGAGTGACCCTCATGTCGGTGCGGGAGGACGAGACACTCGCGGCCTTCGCGGCTTTCCGCCGACCGGCCACCACTCTGGACGATCTGGCGGTCCAGGTGAGCTGTCTCATCGAAGACTCGGTTCCGGACAGCTCTCCGCGTCTTTGACGCCGGAACCGCGGGCAGCGGGCCTCGCTCTCGCGAGGCCCGCTGTGGCCCCTCATCAGACCTGCGTGAACGCGGCTCAGCGGACCTCATAGGAGGCGCAGGCAGCACCGTCGGCGACGTCGATGGCATCGATGGTGCACATCAGGTCCTTGTTGTGGACGCATTCCAGGCACTGGCAGGCGCCGACCTGGCCGGAGGCTGTCGGCAGGCCGCCACGGGCGTCGAGGGTGATGAAGGTGCTGCAGTCGGCCTTGCCGGTGATGGTCACGGCGAAGGCGGCGCAACCGCCGTTGTTGAAGGCGCAGGTGGTGGCTGCACAGGACTTGACAGCGGTGACGGTGCTCATGATCGGGCCTTTCCAGAGGGTTCGTCCGTGATTCGGATGCTCCCAGCATAAACACGATTCCAGGCCACTACAACGAAACTGAGCATTACCTACGACAGACTGTCGGAGATCACCCATTGATGGGCCTCCAGATCGCGATTCCCCATGAGTATCACCTTGTCAGATAGGTTCACAATTTACGTCATCTCCTCATTCCGAAAACCATCCCGTCCTCGAAGAACAAGCTCAGGCAAGCCTCACACAACTATTCAATCAGCCCAGTACGGCGACGACCGACCGTCCGAGCCAGGCTCATCGGCGCGGCCCGCATAGCATCGGGGGCATGGAACTCTCCTCCTGGCTCGGGCTGCCCACACTGCGGTTCGGCCGCAGCAATTCCCGCCCCGTTCAGGGCCTGGTGCTGGCCGGCGGTGGCGCGAAGGCGTCCTTCCAGATCGGCGCGCTGCGCCATCTCTACGACGTCGTCGGCATCTCCCCGACGGCGATCTCGGCCACCTCGGCGGGATCGGTCGTCGCCTGCTCGATCGCCCAGTGGTCCGACCGCCAGGACCAGTCCCGGGCCGTCCGCCAGCTGGAGTCGATGTGGATGACGATGCAGGAGCAGTCGGACATGTTCGCCCGCCGGGCATGGTTCAACCTCCTGCTCGACAAGGCTCCGGACTGGATGAAGCTGGTCGAACGGGACCGCAGGCGCACGCCGGTCGGCCTGAGCCGGCCTCGTCTCAACCTCCCCTTCGCCCACAGTGCGGACGGAGACACCGTCGTCGACCCGTCCGATCCGCGGGCCGGGGAGGACGACGAGCGGATGGCGGCCCCCCTGACCGGCCAGGCGGCCACCCTGGAGATGGCCACCAAGGATATCGAGCCCGACTCCGGATCGGCGTCGTGGAGCCCTTCGGTGATGCTGCAGCTGCTGGGAGTGCTGTCGAAGCTCACCCGCGACGGCGGCGACATTCAGACGATTCTGCGCGGCGCCGACGCCTCGGGTTCCACCTACCGGGCCGGTCCCCTGCTGGCGAAGCTGCTGGATCCGGAATGGTTCCGCAGTGAACGGTTGGCCGATTCCGGGCTGACCCTGCGCATCGCGACGGTGGCCCTGGAGTCCGGGGAGCTGCGCTTCATGACGGAGAAGGGTACCCTCGTCGACCGCGACAACAGGCCGGTCAGCGACATCCACCATGAGGTGACCGAAGGAGTGCTGGCGTCATGTTCGGTGCCCGGGGTGTTCCGTCCTGTCGAGATCGAGGGTGAGCACTACGTCGACGGCGGCGTGAGGGAGAACGTGCCGGCCGAGATCACCATCGGCCATCTGGGCGTCACCCATCCCTACGTCATCACCTGTTCCCCGCAGGGGTCGGCGGGAGACGGGGATTTCGGAACCAGGAACATGCTCGATCTGGCCACCAGGAGCATCGAGATCCTCACCGACGAGACGGAGCGGGACGAGGTCGCCTACGCCCTCAACGCAGGGGCCGTGGTGATTGCCCCGGATGTGGCGGTGCACAGCTCGATGACGGTGGATCCCGGCCTGCTGAGGATCAACCGGGACTACGGATGGATGACGTCGGCGCGGGTCCACGCGGAGTCCACGGCCGAGGACCGGCGGCTCGTCAATGAGCTGGTGCGGCTGAGGATGCACGGCTGGGAGCTGGAGAAGGCCTGGCTGGCCGGGACCGCGACGCGCACCGAGATGGATGAGCTCGAGCAGACCAAGCGGCAGCTGGTGGGAGCGACCGCCCGGCTGCCCCCGGAGCTGCGTCCCGAGGGGGTGGAGACCTGGGGCCGCGAACTGGAGGCCCACGGCCACATGGCCGAGGGCCTCACACCCCCCTGGGTCGTCTGAGAATGCCCGGCGATTACGGCGTGCTCAGGAGCGGCAGGAGGTCGTTGACGGAGTCGAGGACGATATTCGGCCGGTAGGGGTAGAGGTCGATGTCCTCGCGCCGGGTGATGCCCGAGAGCACGAGCACGGTGAGCAGCCCTGCCTCGATCCCGGCGACCATGTCGGTGTCCATCCGGTCGCCGATCATCGCGGTGGTCTCGGAATGGGCCTCGATGCGGTTGAGGGCCGAGCGGAACATCATCGGGTTGGGCTTGCCGACGACATAGGGCTCGCGGCCCCCGGTGGCCGCCTTGATGAGGGCTGCGACCGAGCCGGTGGCGGGCAGCGGTCCCTGGGGCGAGGGCCCGGTGGCGTCGGGATTGGTGCAGATGAAACGGGCGCCGCTCTCGATGAACCGGATGGCCTTGGTAATGGCCTCGAAGGAGTAGTTGCGAGTCTCGCCGAGCACGACGTAGTCGGGAGACGAGTCGGTGAGGATGAACCCTGCCTCGTGGAGGGCGGTGGTCAGTCCGGCCTCGCCGATCACGAAGAGCCGCGCACCGGGATGCTGATCGGCCAGGAACCGGGCGGTGGCCAGGGCAGAGGTCCAGATGTTCTCCTCCGGGATGGTGAGCCCGGTGGCCACAAGACGGGCGGCGAGGTCACGCTGGGTGAAGATGGAGTTGTTGGTGAGGACGAGGAAGCGCCGGGATGTGTCGACCCAGCGCTGAATCAGATCGCCGGCACCGGGGATCTCATGATCCTCGCGCACCAGTACGCCATCCATATCGGTGAGCCAGCACTCGATTTCTGCGGGTTCTCTCATGGGGCCCAGCCTAATGACGGCTCAACCGCGACGTGACCGCATGGACCAACATGGGCCGATGAACGTTGAGGGAAGAATCGGTGCCCCGTCGAGGTTGCAGCAGGAGTCCGCCGGTTCCGGTCGGGGCCGGCCCGCTCGCCCATGACGGCGGGCACTGAAGGAATCTCGATGACGGAGGCAGGATGCGACTGTCAGTTCTGGAGCAGCTACCACTGTTCGACGGGCACACGGCGAGCGGGACGCTGCGCGACGCCGTACGCCTGGTGCAGGGGGTCGAGGAGGCCGGGTACCACCGGTTCTGGCTGGCCGAGCACCACAACACGGACCGGATGCTCTCGACGGCCCCCGATCTGCTCATGACCCATCTGCTCGGCGCGACGTCGACCATCCGCCTCGGCTCGGGAGGGGTGATGGCGATGCACTACGGCTCCCTGCAGCTGGCCGAGCGTTTCGCCACCATGACCACCCTCTTCGGCGACCGGGTGGACATGGGCCTGGGGCGGGCGCCGGGCGGGGACATGCGGGCCTCCTACGCCCTGAACCAGGGCCGCGTCATCCACCCGGACTCCATCAACGAGCTCATCGTGGAGACCCTCGGGCTGATGCGGGGAGAGCTGGCCGAGGACCATCCCTACCGGCCGCTGGTGGTGGGGCCCTCCCTGGACACACTGCCCCAGTTCTGGCTCCTGGGATCCAGCGGCCAGTCGGCCGCCTGGGCCGGCAGGCAGGCCATGAACTACGCCTACGCCCAGTTCTTCACCGGGACGCAGAGCCCGGGGGTGATGGACCGGTACCGGGCCCAACTGCCCTCGGGCGTTGAGGGGATGACGCTGTCGGCGCTGTCGGTGAGCGCTGCGCCGACCCGTGCCGAGGCGATCGAGCAGGCTCTGGTGGCCGCGGACATGAAGACCGGTCTGGCCCACGGCCGGCCGATCCGTTTCGTGGCCCCCGAGCAGATGGACATCGGGCATCGCGACGAGTTGCGGCGCTACGTCGAGGCTCATCCCGACGAGTTCATGGTCGGCGACTACGACGAGGTGGCCGAGAGGATCACGACGTTCCGGGCCGGCCACGGCGTCGACGAGATCATGCTGGTGAGCTACATCGCCGATGTCGACGTCAAGATCGAGATGTACCGCCAGCTCGCCGCCCGCCTGGTCTGAGGGGTCGTCCGCCGTCCCGGCCCTGATCGGGCAACTCAGCCGAAGATGACGTCGATCCTGGGATTCCGGCGCGGCCGGTCACCGATCCGAGCCCCGTCGGGTGTGCCGGGCAGCCTGGTGGTGCGTCCCCTGGCCACGCGCCAGCGTCGTCCGGTGCGATTGGTCCACTCGTAGACGCCCGGCTCGGGCTGATCGACTGTCCAGAGTCCGGCGGTCTTGGCGCGGTGTTCCCGCCGGGCCAGCGGGCCGAGGTTGGAGATGCGGGTCTGGCCGGGCGGGGCCGGGGAACCCGGCGTCGACCGCCGGTAGGCCACGGTGTGATCCAGATCGGCGCTGCGAGACCTCGAGGTGGAGTACGGGAAGACGGAGTAGTCCTCCCGGATGACCAGCTGTCTGCGGATGCGGTCGGGGATCTCGTAGGCGTCCACCGCAGGGTCACCGTTGAGGTCTGTGACGGGCAGCACACGGATGCGGTGATGGCCCAGCAGATGCGCCAGCTGGTCGACGAGCACCGGGCCGACATCCCTGCCGCGGGCGGTCACCCGTGCGACACCCGTCCCGGTCTCGAGGTTCTCGGCGGCGATATGGACGACGACGTCGGCCAACGGCAGGGGCGGCGACGGGTTGGTGGGTGTGGTGTCCTGGTCGGGATTCTGGGGTGTGGCCAGCATCTCCAGTGCCCGGGCCCGCAACACTGGCAGAGGATCCTGGGCGCCCTCGAGGATCATCTGGTCGACGATCATGTCGAGCGAGGCCTCCAGCGTGAGCGCTGCGGCGGTGTCCATCCGGGCCGTCAGCACAGAGGTCGAGTCTCCCAGATGACGGATCGACAGGAACCGGTCGCGCCGGGCGGTCTCGGCCCGCGGTCTGGCCAGGTCGGCGTCGGCGCGCACGATGAGGCCGGTCAGGCGCCGTCGGATCCTCGGCCACGGCGCCGTACCCCACACCGATTCGAGTTTCTGATCGACCCACCGGGCGGCCTCGGCCGACAGTTCGTCGCAGGCCTGGGCGACCTTGCGGGCCTGCCACGCCTCCACGCGCAGGTCCGCCACCGCCGCCCAGAGGTGGGGGTGGCGGGCCCGCAGGTTCGCGACGTCATGGACCAGGCTCCAGGCCGTCGGCTCACCCAGCCCCAGCAGCGCACCGACCTCCAGGGCCACGAACTCCCCGACCGCACCGGCGCTCTCCGCCCCGGCGGAGACCACCCGTTCGGCGGCCGGAGAATCCACCAGCGGTGCCGGTGCGGGGTAGGTGTCGATCATCCCGGCCACCGCCAGCAGCCGGTCGGCCTCGGCGCGACGCATCGCGGTATCGGCGTCGACCAGCCGGTCGCCCGCCGCCCTGAACCGCGTCATCGCCTCCATGGATCAAGCCAACCAGGCCGGTCTGACAGTTTCCGTCGACAGAACCCGCCACATCTCAAAATGTGGACAGTGGTTTTCGACGAGTCGCTTCCGTTCCGCCCCGGACTGGACCAGACCCGTGGATCAGTGGCCCAGGGCCTTCATCATCTGCTCGAAATCGGCGGTGAGAGCAAGGTCGTCGTGGGGCGCGGCGCTCCCCTCCTCGAACGTCTCCCGGGCCTCGCCGCCGGTCGTGTCCGGCCGGGCGCCCAGCAGCGGCAGGAAGGCGGCCACGGCCTTCCCGATCCTGGCGTCCAGGCTCTCGGCGCTGCCCCAGTCGTCGGTGGCGGCGAACACCGAGACCGGCGCGACCAGCGCGTGCAGGTAGTGGAACATCGGCACCAGGGTCTGGTCGAGCACCAGGGAGTGCCGGGGCGTCCCGCCGGTGGCGCCGATCAGCACGGGCTTGCCGGCCAGGGAGCCCTCGTCGAGCACCTCGAAGAACATCTGGAACAGGCCGGCGGGGTGAGCGTTGAACACCGGTGCCACCACGACCAGGGCGTCGGCGCGGGCCACCTGATCCAGCACGGCGGCCAGCGCCTGGGTCCGCATGCCGGTGAGTTCGGCGTTGACCAGGTCATGGGCGTGCTCGCGCACCTCGACGACGTCGACCTGCGCATCGAGGCCGACGGCCTTCAGCCCGGCCACCAGCCGGTCGGTGAGCAGCCGGGTGGAGGAGGGCCGGCCCAGCCCCGAGCTGATAGCGGCGATCCTCATGAGGAGACCTCGATTCTGTCGGAGGTGCCGGTGACGTCGTCTCCGGTCTCGAATCGGTAGGCGTCGTCGGCAGCTTCTCCGGCGGCCACCAGCGACGCGTGGGTGGGGGCGTCCGGAATATCGGCGGGCCGCCCCTCCAGGAACCCCTTGCGCAGCTGCGGGAGGATCTCCCCGAGCAGGTCCATCTGCTCCAGGACGGTCTTCAACGGGAGCCCGGCGTGGTCGATGAGGAAGAGCTGGCGCTGGTAGTGGCCCACCTGATCCTTGAATCCGAGGGTGCGATCGAGGACCTGCTGCGGGGAGCCCACGGTCAAAGGCGTCGCGGAGGTGAACTCCTCCATCGAGGGGCCGTGGCCGTAGACCGGGGCGTTGTCGAAGTAGGGACGGAACTCACGGACCGCGTCCTGGGAATTCCTCCGCATGAAGAACTGACCGCCGAGCCCCACGATGGCGTGGGACGCCGGCCCGTGGCCGTAGTGCTCGAAGCGGGCGCGGTAGAGCTCGATCATCCGGCGGGTGTGGTCCATGTCCCAGAAGATGTTGTTGTGGAAGAAGCCGTCCCCGTAGTAGGCGGCCTGCTCGGCGATCTCGGGAGAGCGGATCGAGCCGTGCCACACGAAGGGCGGTACGTCGTCCAGGGGCCGCGGGGTGGCGGTGAATCCGGTGAGCGGGGTGCGGAACTTCCCGGACCAGTTGACGACGTCCTCGCGCCACAGCCTGTGCAGCAGGGCGTAGTTCTCCAGGGCCAGGTTGATGCCCTGGCGGATGTCACGGCCGAACCAGGGATAGACCGGGCCGGTGTTGCCGCGTCCCATCATGAGATCGACCCGACCTCCGGACAGGTGCTGAAGCATCGAGTAGTCCTCGGCGATCTTCACCGGGTCATTCGTGGTGATCAGCGTCGTCGAGGTGGACAGGATGATCCGCTGAGTCTGAGCGGCGATGTATCCCAGGGTCGTCGTCGGCGAGGACGATACGAAAGGAGGATTGTGGTGCTCGCCCAGGGCGAAGACGTCCAGCCCGATCTCCTCGGCCTTCCTCGCGATCGCGACGATGTTCATCAGGCGCTCGTGCTCGCTGGGAGTTTTTCCAGTCATGGGATCGGAAGTCACGTCGGAGACGGTGAAGACGCCGAACTGGACGGGCACCCGGGCCTCGGCCCGGGCCGTGGTTCCTGCCTGCATGGCGGATGCGGAAGTGGTCTCGGTCACCGTGAACTCCTGGATAATTGATGTGTCAACTACCAGAACCGCGGCCGCCCGGGAACTATTCCCGTCGGGCCGGGACCCGGGGTTCCCGTCGGATCCGCACAGGCTCTCCAGCCGATGGCGAAAGGGAGAATTACTCGTGGGCGACTATGCTGGCCAGCGGCCAGGTGACCGCCCCCGAGCACCCTTCTGCCCCTCGACGGCCCTGATATCCAGACACCTCGCAGCAGACAGGAGAACGCGTGACGACCGAGGTCGATGGCAGCTACCCCGCCGCACAGCGGACACCCGACGGCGGGCTCGCGTCCACCCCGATCAGCCCCGCCGTCCGCGATGAGCGGACGGCCATCGGCGCGGCTCACGCCAAGGCCATCCTTTTCGGTGAGCATGCCGTGGTGTACGGGGCCCCCGCGGTAGCGATCCCCCTGCACGCCCTCAGTGCCACCGCACGGGTGAGGCCCCGACCGGCCGGCACCCATATCCACAGCGCACTGTTCCGCGGTGAGGCCGACGAGGCGCCGGCACGCGTCCAGCCCCTTCTGGAGGCCCTGTACTCCGCCCTGAGGCGCGCCGGTCATACCGGCCAGGGCGTCGACCTGCGGCTCGACAGCACCATTCCCTATGAGCGGGGTCTGGGTTCCAGCGCGGCCGTCGCGGTGGCCGTGGCGCGGGCCGTGGCGGCTCTGGAGCATTGCGATTTCGATGCCGAGGACGTCCACGCGATCGCCATGGATGCCGAGAAGATCGCCCACGGCAAGTCCAGCGGTCTGGATCCGCGCACCGTCGCCTCCGCCGTCCCGATCCGCTTCCTGGACGGCAAGGTCGCTGCGGTCCCGGTCGGAGCCAGGCTCGATTTCGTGCTGGCCGACACCGGACGGGCCGGCGCCACCGGCAAGGCCGTCTCGGCGGTGCGCCGACGCCTCGAGGCCGAGCCCGACGTCGTCACTCCGCTCATCGACCGACTCGGCGAGCTGGCTGAGATCGGCATGTCGTGCATGGCCACTGGCGACCGCGAGGCCCTGGGAGCCCACATGTGCGAGGTGCATCGCCATCTCGCCGAACTCGGCGTCAGCGATCTCACCCTGGAGCGTCTGGTCGACGCCGCCGACCGGGCGGGCGCGATGGGAGCCAAGCTCACCGGCGGCGGGCGCGGCGGTTGCATCGTCATGCTGGCCCGCGACGAGGAGCACGCCGAGCAGATGGAGTCCGACCTGCGCAGGGCCGGCGCCACCCGCACCTGGCGGACGGCGGTGGAGGCCGCATGAGTTCGGCGACCGCCTGCGCCCAGCCCAATATCGCCCTGGTGAAGTACTGGGGCAAGCGGGACGAGGGGCTGATCCTCCCGGCTACCGGCTCGCTGTCGATGACCCTGGACGCCTTCACCACCACCACGACGGTGCGCCTCGGCGTCGAGGCCGACTCCTTCACCCTCAACGGCTCCCCCGCCGCCGAGGCTGCCATGTCTCGCACGACCAGCTTTCTCGACCTGGTCCGCGAACTCGCCGCCGACGATGGCCCGGCCGCCGTGACGTCCGTCAATGAGGCCCCCACCGGGGCCGGCCTGGCCTCCTCCGCGTCGGGATTCGCAGCTCTGGCGCTGGCGGCCTCGAAGGCCTACGGGCTGGATCTGGATCAGAGCGAGCTGAGCCGGCTGGCCCGCCGCGGCTCGGGGTCGGCCTGCCGATCGATCGTGCCCGGATTCGCCGTGTGGCATGCCGGACGCGACGACGCGAGCTCCTACGCCGAACCGATCCCGGCCCCTGACCTGCGGCTCGTGATCGTCACCATCGACAGCCACGAGAAAGCGGTCTCCAGCCGCGAGGCGATGCGCCTGACCCGCGACACCTCCCCCTTCTACAACGCCTGGATTTCCTCCACCGAGGCGGTCCTCGACGAGATGGTGTCCGCCTGCCGGACCGGCGACATCGCCCGCATCGGGGAGCTCACCGAGCTCCACGCCCTGCGGATGCACGCCGTCATCGCCTCCTGCCGCCCCCCTGTGCGATACCTGGCACCGGCCAGCGTCTCGGTCTTCGACGCCGCAGCGGCGCTGCGCGCCAGCGGCGTGCAGGCCTGGGCCACCGCCGACGCCGGGCCGAATGTCTGCCTGCTCACCACACCCGGGGAGGCCGGAGAGGTGGCCTCCGCGGTCTCCGGCCTCGGCAGGGTGCGCGTCGTGTCCCCGGGCCCCGGCGCCCGACTGGTGTCGCCCGGACTGGGCGCCCGGTCAGTACCGACCCCTGGATCGGAGGAGATGTGATCGAGACCAGCGCCCCGGGCAAGCTCTACATCGCCGGCGAGTACGCGGTGGTGGAATCCGGCCAGCCGTCGGTCCTGGTGGCCGTCGACCGTTGCATCACCGTACGGCTGTCCCCCAGCGCTGGGATGGGGCGGGTGCATTCCAGCCGTTACGGGCACGGCCCGCTCACCTGGGTGCGCGATGAGGACGACCAGATCATCGCCGACCACAATCCCTACGACTACGTCACCGCATCCATCACCGTGATGGAGAGGTTGCGCGCCGAGCGGGGCCTGGCCCCGCGATACTTCGACCTGTACATCAGCAGCGAGCTGGACGACTCCTCGGGCCGCAAATTCGGCCTGGGGTCCTCGGCCGCCGTCACCGTCGCGGTCGTCGCCGCCCTCGATGATTTCTACGGCACCGGCCTGAGCTGCGATGAGCGGTTCCGGCTGGCCCTGCTGGCCACCATCGAGGTGGCTCCCCGATCCTCCGGAGGCGACATCGCCGCAAGCACCTTCGGCGGCTTCATCCGCTACACCTCCCCCGACCGGGCCCGGCTGCGGCAGGCGGCATCGGAGGGCACCATCACCGACGCCCTGACCGACGAGGGCTGGCAGAACTGCCGGGTCACCCGGCTGAGCGCCCTCCCCGGGCTGCGGCTGCTGGTCGGATGGACCGGGACCCCGGCCTCCACCGAGGGGCTGGTCCGGCGGGTGTCGATGAGCGACGCCGAGCTGGACGCCCGGTACTCGGCCTTCCTGAGGATGTCCCGGGAGGCGGTGGATCAACTGGTCGAGGCCTGGGATCACGATGCCGAGACCATCCTGTCGGTGATCCGGCGCTGTCGGCGACTGCTTCAGCACCTGGGGCAGTTGCGGGGCACCGCGATCGAGACCGACCAGCTGCGCACCCTGTGCAATGTCGCCGAAGGAGCGGGCGCCGCTGCGAAGCCCTCGGGGGCCGGCGGCGGGGACTGCGGTATCGCCCTCATCCCCGATGACCATGACGTCGACGGCATTCTGGCAGCCTGGCGGGCCGACGGCGTCCTCCCCCTGGATCTGAAACCCCACGCGGCCACGGGCGAGCCGATCGGCGCCACCCGGTGAGCGGCGACCACGACGCCGAACGGCGCCACGACCGCAAGGAGGATCACGTCCGCCTGGCCACTGGGCAGTGGGAGCAGCAGGACGGGCCGGGGGAACGACCGGGCGGCGCCGGGAACGAGTTCGACGACCTGGAGTTCATCCATCACGCCCTCGATGCGGTGCCGCCGGAGTCGGTGGACCTGGGGGCCGAGATGTTCGGGCGGCCGGTGGCCTGGCCGCTCTACATCAATGGGATGACGGGCGGCACCGAGCACACCGGGCGGATCAATCAGCAGCTGGCGATCGCCGCCCGCGAGACCGGCCTGGCGATGGGCTGCGGCTCGGTCTCCATCGCCCTGGACGATCCCGATGCCCGGCCCGGCTTCCGGATCATCCGCGAGGAGAACCCCGACGGCCTGGTGATGGCCAACATCGGTGTCGGGCGATCCGCCGAGGACGCAATGCGCGCAGTGGATCTGCTGGGCGCCGATGCCCTCCAGGTACACATCAACGCCGTCCAGGAGACGGTGATGCCCGAGGGATCTCCCCGCTTCGGGGATTGGATGAGGGGCATCGAGGCGATCGTGTCGGCCAGCCCCGTCCCGGTGCTGGTCAAGGAGGTCGGGTTCGGGTTGAGTGCGCGCACCCTTCGACGTCTGGCCGACGCCGGGGTGCGCTACGCCGATGTGTCGGGGCGCGGCGGCACCGACTTCCTGCGCATCGAGAACGACCGACGTTCCGACGGTGACTACGGCTATCTCACCGGGTTCGGGCAGTCGGCCCCGGCCTGCCTGCTCGACGCCGCGACCCTTGAGGCGGCGTCCAGACCGATCCTGTTCGCCTCCGGCGGGGTCCGCAATCCCCTCGACGTCCTGAAGGCCCTGGCCCTGGGGGCCGAGGCGGTCGGGGTGGCGGGGGCCTTCCTGTCGACGGTGGTGGAGGTCGGCGCCGAGGGGCTGATAGATCTCATCGGCAACTGGCAACGTCACGTCTGCGAGCTGATGGCCCTGCTCGGGGCCGTCGACCTGCCAGCGCTGCGCCGCACCGATCTGCTGATCCGTGGCCGGCTGGGCGAATACACCCGGCTGCGCGGGATCGACGCCGGGGCCTACGCCCGGCGCCGCGAGAGCTGAGGGTCCGGGGTCTCCACCCGGACACGGCCAGCACTGAAACGCCGTCGGCAGTGCCCGCACGGAACGAAATACCGACGTAGCGCCAGAGTCTGCACGGAGCGCCTGAAATACCTGGCGCTCCGTGCAGACTCTGGCGCTACGTGCGAGGCCGCGGCGTCCCGCAGGAGGCCGTGATGCCGCCGTCGACCGGCAGCACGGCGCCGGTGATGTAGGAGGCGTCGGGGCTGCACAGGAACAGGGCGGCCCGGGCGATGTCCTCGGGTTTTCCGGCGCGGGGGACGCCGAGGCGGTCGTTGAGGGCGTCCCAGAACTCCGGGTCGTCGAGCCGGTCGCGGGTCTGCCTGGTGGCGATGAACCCGGGCGCGACGGCGTTGACGCGGATGCCGTCGCGGCCCAGGTCCAGGGCCATGCACTCGACCAGGGCGTTGACCGCGGCCTTGGTCGCGTTGTAGCCGGTCTGGTTCCAGTCCCCGCCCAGGCTCGCGATCGACGATGTGGCCAGGAGGACTCCCTTGGTGGCGCGCAGCGCCGGCACTGCGGCACGGGCGAGCAGGATGAGCCCGTCGAGGTTGATCGAGCGCATCCGGGTCCACGAGTCGGCGTCCAGGTCCTCGATGGTGCCCGGCAGCGAGAGGCCTGCGTTGGCGACGACGACGTCGATCCGCCCGTGGGTCTCGACCACCTCGGCGACGACCCTCTCGACTCCCTCGGGTGTCGACATATCGGCAACATGGATCGAGGAGTTCTGGTGCCCCTCGACGGTTCCGGCCAGCGGCTCGGCGCGCCGACCGGCCACCGCCACGGTGGCCCCCTGACTCAGGAAGGCCCGGGCGACGGCGCGCCCGATGCCCGATCCCCCACCGGTCACCAGCACCACCCGGCCGGAGTAGGGGTAGCGGGCCCAAATGCCGTCGGGCTCGGCGGGGGCGATCTCGGCACTCTGGTCGGCGGGGATTGCAGTCATGCTGTCTCCTTCAGGCGAGATGCCCCTTGGAGGGGCGTGCGACTCTGCGACGTCAGCAGTTTACGCGCGACAGCAGGACCGACGACTATGCCGGGCAGGCGCTTCTCGGGAGGTTGGGAACCGAGGAGCGCAGGAGCTCCACGGCCTCCGTCCGAGGATCCGTGCCCGGATCACTGGTCGACAGCGTGCCGCGCTCCGATCACCATCCACACCACCGTGAAGGGGATGACGGTGACATTCTTGACGGCCAGCCCCCAGGCCGAGGCCCGCCTGCGCCGCTCCTCATCCAGGTGCGCGACCACCGCATCGGGAATCACCTTGGAGACGACGGTGAGCGCCCCGAGCAGGGCCGCTCCGGCTGCGACGTCCTGCGGGTGGGAGCGTCCGTGACGCCAGATGCGTCGGGGCACCTCACGCGGAGAGACAGGACAGTCCCGAAACACCTTCGTCACGCACCAGACCGACAGTCCGACGCGAGTCGCGGCGGTGAACACCTCGCCGGGAGCGCCGCCCGCCCATGAGCTTCCGCGTCCGCCGCGAACAGCCATGAAACGCTGAACCGACGCCAGCAGTCCGTACGACGCCACCACCGGATAGTTCCGACCGAACCATCGCGCCGAACGGCCGAGAACCTCCCACGCCTCACTCATCTCTTCCCTCATGGCTTCCTACCTCCTTATTCGTTCCCCAGTCCGGCGCCGTGTTGGCTCAGTGCGGTTCGCATCAATGCAGACCGCCGTGGTACTGGATAGGCTCCTGGCGTGCGAAAGCCTCAGGAGCCCGACCGGAGAGACCGCGACCTGCCGGCACTGGCGGTGCTCGCACTTCTGTCGACCGGGCCCCGGCACCCGTATGACATCCATCGGCTTCTCATCGAGACCGGGAAAGTCTTCGTGACCGGGCTTCCGCGCAGCCTCTACCACGCCGTCGGCAAGCTGGAGAAGTCTCGTTTCATCGAACCAGTCGGCACCGAGCGCGAGGCCGGCCGGCCCGAACGGACCGTGTACGCCCTCACGTCGGCGGGCCGTGACGAGGTGCGTCGCCGCGTCCATGTGCTGCTGGCCACGCCGACTGCCGATTCCGACATCACCTATGCGGCGCTGTCGTTCATCGCGGTCCTGTCCCGACAGGAGGCCATGACGGTCCTTCGCAGCCGCGTCGAGGCCCTGACGGCGTCCGCCGAGCACCTTGAGGCCGATCTCGATTCGGCGTCCGATGTCGAACCACTGCTTCTCATCGAGTCCGAGTTCGAGATGACGCGTCTCAAGGCCGAACGCGCGTGGATGTCCGACCTGATGAGACGGCTCGAATCGGGACGACTCGAATGGCTGGACGTGTTCGCGGATCAGGATGTCACGAAGCCCGGCCGCACACACCCGAGGCCCTGAGCATCGTTGCGGACCGTCCGCAGCTGGGGGCCCATGACACCAACCCGAGCCGGCTGCGCCGTTCATGCGGCGCCGGCCCCGGTCACCTCGATGGCCCGTCGCACCAAGGCGTCGTCGGCCACGACGTCCAGCAGCGTGGAGGCCAGATCGGCCCGGGTCAGCTCGTTCAGGCCGCCGGTGAAGTCCCGGCCGTCCGGCATCCGCAGCACTGAACCCAGAGCCGGCTTGTCCACCAGCCGGTTCGCGCGCACGATGCGCCAGTCCAGATCCGAGTGGCGCAGCACCGACTCCATGTTGCGCGCGTCCGCGTACGAGTGACGCAGCAGGACGCGCACGAGCGCGAGGGCCGGCTTCGGCCTGGTCGCCACCAGCGCATGACTACTCGTCACCACCAATCTGGCGATCCCCGCCCTGCCCATGGCCTTCACCAGGTTCCGTGCGACCTGCTCGGCGAGAGTCGTCCGCTTCAGATCCGGTGCGGCCACGATCGACAGCACCGCGTCATGCCCGGACACCTGCGAGAGGTCATCAACAGACAGGCCGTCCCCCGACGCCACCCGCAGGTGCGGATGCCTCAGCAGCACCGCATCCGGGCGTCTCGTGAACGCCGTGACCTCATGGCCCCGGTCCAGTGCCTGCTCGACCACGAGGCTTCCGGTGCGCCCGGTGGCACCGACGATGAACAGCTTCATGATGCGCTCCTCCAGATAGAGCGGTACGCACTATTGCGTTATGCCATATTCTACCACGGTGCCGGTGCACTGAACCGCAAGCGTCGCGGCAGCTGATCGGCACCGCTGACGGCAACAGGGGCGGCGCAGGCGGGACGAGGACCATCTCAACGCGCTGACGACTCCTCGCCGGTCAACGCCGCACGGGCGATGCCGGAGGCCAGCGCCATGAGGAGGGCCAGGGCGCCCAGGGCCCAGCTGAATCGCGCGGCGACAGGTGCGTCCACGAGCAGGCCGAGGCCGGTGACCCCCAGCGCCGAGCCCATCTGCATGCCCATCAGTGCGGCCGTGGTGCCCCGACCCGCAGTCTTCTCGGGAAGGATGCGGTAGATGCTGGCGAATGTGGGCGCCGAGACCGCCCCGTAGGAGGCGCCGGCGAGCACCAGCAGCACCAGGCTCACGGTCATCTGCGTCCCAATCAAGAGGCACACCGCCACCGCCGCCAGTGCGAGGGCCGCACAAACCGCACCGACGGTCACGATGCGGCGCGATCCGATCCGGTCCGACAGGGCGCCCGAGGCGCTCATCGAGATGAGCACCCCCGTGCCGAAAGCCCCCAGCGGTACCGCCTGCGCCAGGCCACTCAGACCCCACGCCTCCCGGGCGATGAGCGGGACGACGGTGAGCATGGAGAACAGCAGTGCCCCGCCCAGGGCCATGATCGCCGCCGCACCGGCGAAGCGCGGGTCGGCGAACAGCCGGGGGTCGACGGCCGGATCCGGCATCCCCAGCGCCCGCCTCACGTAGATCACCAGCAGCGCCGCGCCCGCCAGTGCCGCACCCGCGACCGTCCACGGCGCCGCAGCACCCAGCCGCGCGAGGGCGAACACGACGCCGGTGAATCCCAGCCCCAGCAGGACCAGGCCGGCGAGGTCCGGGCGCGACGGCCCGTCCGGATCAGACCCGTCCCGTGGTGCGCCGGGAACGGGCTCCTCCCCCACACGTCGGGGAAGGGAGAGCAGCAGCAGGCCGGCCGCCAGCATCATCGGCGGAGCGGAGAACAGGAAGATGCCGCGCCAGCCGGCCCACGACAGCAGCACCGCCCCGAACACCGGGCCGACGACCGGGGCGACGTTGATCGCCGAGGCCATCAGCCCCATCACGGCACCGATGCGCCGACGGTCGGTGATCCGGGAGATGAGGGCCAGACAGGCCGGCTCCAGGGACCCGCCTCCCAGGCCCTGCACCGCGCGGGCCGCGATGAGCTGGTCGAAGGATCCGGCCAGCCCGCCGCCCAGCGCACCTGCCGCGAACACGGCGATCCCGATGAGCAGGACGAGCCGTCCGCCCGCACGATCCACCGCCCACCCCGCCACCGGCAGAGCCAGGCCGGCGGTGATGAGGAAGGCCGTCGTCACCTGGACGACCGCGGCCATGGAGACCCCCATGGCCGCAGCCAGCGGGGCCAGCGCCATCGAGGTCACCGAGCTCACCAGCACCGAGACGAACCCGACCAGCACCAGTGCGCCCACCGCGACAGGCTGGCTGCGCACGGCTCCTGAGCGGTCACCCATGGGAGGGCCTCCGCCAGGCCGCGATGACGGCGGCCAGGCCCGGCCGAGCCGCGGATTCCGGCGTCCTCCCCGGTCGGAGGTCCGACCGCCGGCGGCCATTGCGGAAGTGGCCTGCACCCCGAGCGGCCCGGTGCGCGAACCAGTCGTTCTCATGTCATGCGTCCCAGCCATGGGATATCTCCTCTCGTACACTGTATGTGATGCGATCACGGTACCCTTACGACGTAAGAGACACAAGAGGGAGGACGTCATGAACCAGCCGCGCATCCAGGGCAGGCACGCCGGCCTGAACCGGGACCAGATCCTCGAGGCCGCAGTGGCGCTCATCGATGCCGAGGGGCGCAGGGCCCTGTCCATGCGCCGGCTCGCCCAGGAGCTGGGGGTGGAGGCCATGACGCTCTACCATTACGTGCGGAACAAGGGCGCGTTGGAGGATGCGATCGTCGAGCACGTACTGGCGGAGTCGGTCGAGGAGCCGGATGGCGACGGGAGCTGGCAGGAGGTGCTCGCGGACTATGCCCGGGCCCTCCACCGCGGGCTGCTCGCCCACCCCGGCGTCGTGCCCCTGTTCGCGACGCGCCCGGCGCTGACCCCGCGGGGCGTGCGAACCCTCGAGGACCTGCTGGGGATCCTCACCGACGCCGGATTCACGCCCAGGACAGCCCTCACGATGGTGCATGCCACCGCGGCATGCGTTCTGGGCCAGCACGTCGGCCGCGGCGACGAGGACGCCGAGGAGGCCACGGCGTCGGCGCTCCCCGCCGGCGAGGATCTGCCGCTCATGCGTGCCGCGCTCGCCGACGGCGTCCCCGGTCTGGAGGAGCGGTTTCAGATCGTGCTGACGGCCCTGGTTTCCGGTTACGAGGCAACGCTGAGCGGATGAGCGTCCGCGTTTTTCCGACGCTGCCGCCGGGAGTACGCTCTCCAGTCACCAGCGGCCCGCCGGGCCGCACCGGCCATGACACCCAGTGGTCTGGACGCCGACCGGTGGCACAGCCGACAGGTGAAGAAGGCGACCGAGTATGAATCTGCTCTGGTTCCGTGACATCTCCCGCAATGACATCGCGACGGTGGGCGGCAAGGGCGCCAACCTGGGCGAACTGAGCACGGCCGGCCTCCCGGTCCCGCCGGGCTTCGTGCTCACCACCGAGGCCTACCGGCAGGCGGTGGCCGAGGCCGGCATCGTCGGCGAGCTGACGTCCCTCGCCGACGCCGTGGACCCCGAGGATCCCTCCGGGGCCCAGGAGACGGCCCGGCGGATCACCGGTCTGTTCGCCGGCGTCGCCGTCCCCGCCCCGATCCGCTCCGATCTGCTCGCCGCATGGACCGAGCTGGGCAACCCGCCGGTCGCCGTCCGCTCCTCAGCCACCACCGAGGACCTCGCCGACGCCAGCTTCGCCGGGCAGCAGGAGACCTACCTGCACGTCCGCGGCGAGCAGGCCGTCCTGGACGCCGTCCGCGACTGCTGGGCGTCCCTGTTCACCGCCCGCGCCCTCGCCTACCGGGCCGAGCGCGGGATTCCCGCCGAGGACCTGGCCCTGGCTGTGGTGATCCAGGAGATGGTCGCCGCCGACGCCGCCGGCGTCATGTTCACCTCGAATCCGGCCACGGGGCGGCGTGAGGAGACCCTCGTCTCCGCCGCCTGGGGGCTGGGCGAGGCCGTGGTCTCCGGGATGGTGGACACCGATGACCTGGTGGTCGACACCGCGGCGTCGGCCGTGCTCTCGCGCACCACGGCCGACAAGGCGGTGATGGTCGTCCCGGATCCGGACAACGGCACCAGGCGGCGGCCGGTGCCCGCAGAACTGCGCCGCGCACCGGTGCTCACCGATGCCCGGGCGCTGGATCTGGCCGCCTGGGGCGCGCGCATCGCCGACCACTACGGCGCCCCGCAGGACGTGGAGTGGGCGCTGGCCGGCACGGGCTTCGTCATCACCCAGGCCCGCCCCATCGTCTCCCTCCCGGAACCGGCGGGCCCCACCCCCACCACCTGGCCGGTGCCCCGCGGGCATGCCGCCTACTTCCGGGCGAGCATCGTCGAGCAGATGCCCGACCCGCTCAGCCCGCTGTTCGCCGACCTGGCCCGGGCGCACGTCCTGCCCGCCATGGACGAGACCCTCACCGACGTCTCCGGTCGTCCGGGATTCGCCCGCGGCAAGGGCATGGGCTTCCCCACCATCAACGGCTACGCCTACTACCAGTACAGCGACCGGGACATGGCCGCGCTGATGGGCAAGGCCGCCCTGATGATCCCGCGCGCGGTGACCAGGGGGCTGGGCGGGCCGACCTACTGGCGGACCACCGCACTGCCCCGCTACCAGGGCGTCGTCGCCCAGGAGTCGGCGCGCGACCCGGAGGCCCTGGGCGCCCGGGAGCTGCTGGACTCGGCCGAGCGCCTGGTCCATGCCGGGTTCGCCTACTACACGGCGGTGCAGACGGTGATCCCCCCGGTCGCGACCGCGGAGTCCTCGCTCACCGCCTTCTGCAAGCGGGTGCGCCGGCCCGGGGACCCCGATGCGGCCTCGCTGCTGTTCGGCTATGACAGCGCCCCCATCCGCGCCGAGCAGTCCCTCTACGACCTGGGCGCCCGGGCCCGCGAGGACGCCTCCCTGGCCCGGGCCCTGCTCGCCTGCGGCCGGTTCCCGAAGGAGCGCCCGGCCGAGGTGGCGCCCGAGACCTGGACGCGGTTCGAGGGGCGGCTGGCCGAGCATCTGCGCCGGCACGGGCACGCCACCTACACCCTGGACCTCATGCGGCCGGTCGCCGCCGACACCCCGGACCTGCTGTGGGAGGTGTTCGCCATGTACCTGCGGGGCGAGGGCACCGACCCCGCCGCGCGGCGCGAGAGGGCGGCACGGGCCCGCGACGCCGGTGCAGCCCGGATCCGCGGACATCTGGCCCGGCCGCTGCGCGCCGCCTTCGACCGGCTGCTGGGCTGGGCGCAGCGTCTGGCGCCGGTCCGCGAGGACGCTCTAGCCGGAATCGGCCTGGGGTGGCCGGCCGCCCGGCGCGCGCTGCGGGCACTCGGGGCGCGGCTGGTGGGAGCCGGCGCGCTGGCCGAGACGGACCAGGTCTTCTGGCTGCGCCGCGATGAACTGGCCGAGCTGGCGGCGTCGCTGGATGCCGGCGTCGGGGCCCTGCCGACGCGGGCCGCCGTGGTCGAGGAGCGGCGGCGCATCTGGCGCGGTCAGGCACTCGCCCAGCCCCCGCAGATGCTGCCCGACCGCTCGATCTGGCACGTCTTCGACCCGTTCATGCCCGCCGCCGAGGGGGCCGACGCCGCCGTGCTGCACGGCATCGGCGGCAGCGGCGGCACCGTGACCGCTCCGGTGCGGGTGCTCACCGACCCGTCGGAGTTCTCGACCTTCCGGCCCGGCGAGATCCTGGTGGCGGCGATCACCACGCCGGCCTGGACGCCGCTGTTCGCGATGGCCGCGGGGGTGGTGACCGACGTGGGCGGCCCGCTGAGCCACAGTTCGATCGTGGCGCGGGAGTACGGGATTCCGGCCGTCCTGGGGACCGGTTCGGCCACCCGCGCCCTGCGCACCGGGGAGACGGTCACGATCGACGGAACCAGCGGCACCGTGCGGCGTGCGGAGCACCCCGAATCCTGATCGCCGTCGTCCTCGGGGGGCCTGTCGGCGGGTACCGTGCCGCCATGAACACGTGGAGAGGGGCCGCATTCATCGGCGGGATGCTCGTGGCCAACAGCCTCCCGCACCTGGTGACGGCCGCCAGGCGCCGGTACCTGCTCACCCCCTACGGCGGGCAGGACTCGGGGCCCCTCGCCAATCTCGCCTGGGGGATGACGAACCTGGCGGCCGGCACCGCGGTCACCGTGTGCTCCCGGGCGCGGGTCCGGTGGCGTGCGGCCCCTGGCGGCGCCCTTCACCGCGGGAGCCACGGCCTTCGGCGTCTGGGCCGTGAGCTACGAGGCTTTCCTGGCCCCTGACCGCAGCAGCGGCTGATCCGGATCCGGCAAGACTGCGGGCCCTCCCCCGTCCCGTTCACCGCGCGACCATACGGAGTTTCTTGACCCTGTTGCCGCAGGTGTTCATGGAGCACCAGCGCCTGTTGCCGCCGCGACTGGTGTCCAGGAACAGGCCTCCGCAACCCGGGCCGTCGCAGGTCTTGATGCGTCCGGCGTCCTGTGTGCCGAACACGGCGATCGCATCCTGAGCGACCACCGAGAACGCATCGCGGACAGGACTCTCGCCCGACAGCCGCCAGCTCCGCCCACCCGCGGTGAGGACAGCTGCGGGACGTCCTCCCTCCGAGGTCGCGTTCAGGACGCCGCAGTCCCCCGCCGCCCATGTCCGACCGCGCGAGATCGCCCTGCCGACGCGGTGGATCGCTTCTCGCAGTCTCACCCCGGCGGCCAGTTCCTGCTCCGTGATGTCCGGTCCCGGGTCAAGGCCTGCCGCGCCGAGCCACAGCCGCAGGCGTTCCGGTGAGGTCAGGCGCTCCAGCGGGTCGGTGCTCGCGCGATGACTGAGAGTCGCGGTGAAGCGGAAGGCGAGCACCTCGTTGTCGAGACGGAAGACCCGCCCTGCATCCTCTGCCACCGTTCTTTCCCCCCGAATCCCGATGAACCGTCCTGGACGGTTCGACATGAGTGTACCGTTCCGTCATACTTGAACCGTCTCAGACGGTTCAGCGGGAAAAGGACGGAGGAGAAGGATGCGGAGGCCCAGGACATGGATGCACCGTTGCCGATCAATCACGTGGACATCACGATGACTGCCGTCTCGATCATCGGTCTGGGCGCCATGGGACGCCCCATGGCCCGCAACCTCATCGCCGCCGGGCACGACGTCACCGTGTGGAACCGATCCCCGGGACCCGTGGCGGACCTCGTCGCCGAGGGCGCCCGTCCGGCGTCATCGGTCGCGGAGGCGCTGCAGACCGGAACCGTGCTGTCCATGCTCTCCAACGATCGGGCGGTGACGGAGACCCTCCTGGACTCCGGCGTCCTCGCCCGGGCGCCCGAGGGCACGGTGCACGTCAACATGGCGACGGTGAGCACCGCGCTGGCCCGACGCGCCCGCGACGTCCACGCCGCCCACGGCATCGGCTATCTGGCCGCCCCCGTGTTCGGGCGGGTGCCCGTGGCCGAGGCCGGCAGGCTCAACATCCTCGCCGCGGGCGATCCGGCGCTCATCGACCGGGTCCAGCCGCTGTTCGAGGTGATCGGCACCAGGACCTGGCGGCTCGGAGACCGCCCCGAGCAGGCCCACCTCGTCAAGATCCTCGGGAACTACCTGATCGCCACCACCATCCAGTCCCTCGGCGAGGCCGTCAGCCTCGCCGAGCACACCGGTGTCGACGCGCACCAGCTCGTCGAACTGCTCACCTCGACCCTGTTCCCCGGGCAGACGTACGCCGCCTACGGAGATCTGATCGCCGACCGGCGCTATCGGCCCGCCGGGTTCACGACCGCGCTCGGACGCAAGGACCTCCACCTGGCTCTTGACGCCGCAGCCGAGCACGACGTCCCCCTGCCGTTCGGCGAACTGCTGCGTACCGTCTTCGATCAGGCCGTCGAGGACGGGTACGGGGACGACGACTGGGCCGCCATCACCGAAGAGCAGCCCCGGGAGGCCCACTCCTAGGACAGAGGGTCACGGAGTTCCGGAAGCCGCGGTCGGCCATCAGGTCGCGGAGCCGCGGCGGGCTTCACGGCGCTCGTCCTCGGCGAGAAGACCGCTCATCGGGGACACCTCGCGCATTTCAACGGCATCTCGGCCCAGACCCGTCATGACGCGCTTGAGGCCGCCCAGGTCACGTCCGTCCACGAGCACCGACCACCGTTCGACATTCCTCTCGTGCGGCTGGCCCGTCACTCCACCGCGTAGACATTCAAGATTGCGTTCGATGACAGGTTCCCACTCGTCGAAGCGCTCACGCGTCAGATCGATGGAGAGGCGGCGATGCAACAACCACGAGCGTCTTTCGGAGCGAGTGAGCGCCTGCATCGCCGGACGAGGGCCCGACGCATCCTGACCGGTTCATGGAGAGGTCATCCGATCCCCCGGGACGCCGTGACCACCGCCTCGAAGGCCCCCGTCAGGGCCCCGGCGACAGCCGATGACTCGCCCAGGTAGCCGTTCACCATCGCACCGTCGCGAAGGATCATGAGCTGGCGTGCCGCCGACTCGGCATCTGCGGCACCGGCCTGCGCGGCGATGCCGGCGAACTCATCGAGAATCCACCGGCGGTGGGCGTCGACGACCGCCCGGACGGGATCCTTCGGATCGGGGAACTCCGCGGCGGCGTTGATGAAGGCGCAGCCCCGGAAGCCGGGCTCGCAGCTTGCCGAACCGATGCCCGTCGCGAGCGCGCGCAGCGATCCCATGGGGTCGTCGGTGCGACGCATGCCCTGCATCCAGTCCCGCTCCGCGGTGGCCTGGGCGTCCAGGTAGGCGACCACCAGCCGGCTCTTGGTGCGGAAGTGGCGGTAGAAGGTGACCTTCGTGATGCCGACCTTCTCGATGATCCGGTCCGCGCTCGTCGCGCGGATCCCGTCGGCATAGAACAGCTCATTGGCCGCATCGAGGATGCGTGCCCGGGTGCGCGCACCCGAGGTGGTGCGCGTCGCGGCCTCGGCTGTGTCTTGGACCATGCTCTCCTCCGGTGCGGCTCGGACGGGTGTTGCGTCAACGCTGATCGTAGTCTACCTTTGCCATGTAGACGAACTAGTAACTCCACTTCGTCGAACCGATCAGATCCTGACCGACCAGAGAACAGAGAGACACCATGACCGCCATCACCGAGACAGCCGCCTCCCTGACCTACGGCAGGCTGCTGCGTCGCCTCTACTTCATCCGCTTCGTCTTCGCCATCGCCTGGGCGGGCCTCGTCTTCGCCACGGCCTCCGCGGCCGGCCCCCTCCTCACGGCGCTGCTCATCGTCTACCCGCTCTTCGACGCCGGTGCGGTGCTGTGGCAGCTCCGCGCAGCCCCGGACGCTCGCCGGTCGAAGACGCCGGAATGGATCAACGTGGTCGTCAGCGTCGCCGTGGCCATCGCGCTCGGCATCGCCTCGGCGACCGCCGTCCCCGCAGCCCTCGTCGTCTGGGGAGTGTGGGCCGTCGGCTCCGGCATCCCGCAGCTCATCACCGCGATCCGCAACCGCCGTTCCGGCGGTCAGGTGGCCCAGATGCTGTCCGGCGGCATTTCAGTCCTGGCCGGCGCCGGGTTCCTGCTCCAGGGGCTGCAGGGCGCGGGTAGCATCGCGGGCGTCGCCGGTTACGCCACCCTGGGCGGGGTCTTCTTCGTCATCTCCGCCCTCCGTCTCACCATCAAGCCGAAGGAGTCGGCATGACCGCCACGAAGAATCCGACATACGACTACGACCTCATCGTCATCGGCGCCGGGCCGGTCGGGGAGAACGTCGCCGACTACGCGACCAGGCGCGGGCTGCATACCGCGATCGTCGAGTCCGAACTCGTCGGGGGCGAGTGCTCCTACTGGGCGTGCATGCCCTCCAAGGCACTGCTGCGCAGCGGACACGCGATCCGCGCGGCCCGCCGGCTGCCCGGCGCACGCGAGGCGATAGGCGCGATCGACGCCCCGGCGGTGCTGGCCCGACGGACTGCCTTCACCAGCGGATGGCGGGACGACGGTCAGGCCGCCTGGGTGGAGTCCGCCGGCATCGGCCTCATTCGCGGGCACGGCCACCTGGCCGGTCCGCGCCGAGTGGAGGTCGGCGGGCGCATCTATTCGGCCAGAGCGGTCGCGCTGACGACCGGTTCGATTCCGGTTCTGCCCGCCATCCCCGGCCTGGCCGAGGCCGCGCCTTGGGGTACCCGCGAAGCTGCCGCCGCCGACCACGTGCCACCTCGGCTCATCATCATCGGCGGGGGCGTCGCCGGCACCGAGTTCGCCTTCGCGTTCTCATCGCTCGGCTCGCAGGTGACGGTCCTGTCACGGGACCGGCTGCTGGAACGCGAGGAGCCCTTCGCCGGCGAGCTGGTCGCCGCGGCTCTGAGCGATGAGGGTGTCGATGTGCGCATCGGGGCCTCCCCCGCGCGGGTCGGCCGCCACCGGGACGGGAGCGTCACTGTCACGCTGGACGACGGCGCCGAACTCGACGCCGATGAACTGCTGGTCGCTACGGGGCGCCGACCGAACACCGACGATCTGGGCCTCGACTCGATCGGAGCCTCCCCGTTGCCGGCCGTCGACGACACGATGCTCGTCTCAGGCACGGACTGGCTCTACGCCGTCGGGGACGTCAACGGACGCGCGCTGCTGACTCATCAGGGCAAGTACCAGGCGCGTGCCGCCGGCGAGGTGATCGCAGCCCGACTGAACGGCGCACCCGTCCACGACGGGCCATGGGGAGCCCATGTCGCCACCGCCGACCGGTCCGCGGTGCCGCGCGTGGTGTTCTCCGATCCCGAGGTCGCCGCGGTCGGGCTCACCGAGGCCGACGCCGAGACGGCAGGGCTCAACGTCCGTGCGGTCGAGTACGACCTCGGCCAGGTGGCCGGCGCCGCCCTCCACGCGGACGGCTACGCGGGGCGCGCGAAGCTCGTCGTCGACGAGGACCGCCGGGTCATCGTCGGCGCTACCTTCGTCGGTCAGGACGCCGCCGAGCTCGTGCACGCGGCGACTGTCGCACTGGTCGGCGAGGTCACCATCGATCGGCTCTGGCACGCGGTACCGGCCTACCCCACCCTCAGTGAGGTATGGCTCAGACTCCTGGAGGCCTACGGCCGACCGGACTGACCGTCCGACCCGCCGCGGGGCGCCTCGTCCATCCACTGCACGAGCTGCCAGATCAGGCCGTTCGGATCGGCGAACTGGCAGTACCGCTCGCCCCATGGTTCGGTCTCGGGCGGCGTGACGACCGGCGCCCCATGGGCCTGTATGCGCTCGAACTCGGCGTCGAGGTCCTCGACCACCAGCACCAGGAGCAGACCCTGGCCCGCCGGACCCGCGGCCTGGGCCGGCTTGAACGTGGGCAGTCCGGTCGCCAGCAGGATGAGGTTCATCCCCGCGGTGGGATGGGCGAGCGACACGAAGCCGTCGGCCGACATCTCCTCGGTGAAGCCGAAGTGGGTCTGAGCGAACGTCGCGGAGGCCTCCACGTCCTCGACATTCAGCGAGACGGCGGTCTGATTGATCTGCATGAGAGTCTCCTCACCGATAAATTCTGTACAGTGTACAGGAAATGAGTGTCAGGAGAAGCCCATGCCCGGACCGCTGATCGATCTGCTCTGGCGCGAGCACCCGGACGCCCCCTCCACCGGCAGCAGGGGGCCGCGCGCCAGGCACTCGCTCTCCGATGTCGTCAGCCGGGCCATGGCACTGGCCGACGAGTCCGGGCTGGGCTCCCTGACGATGCGCTCCCTGGCCGCGTCCCTGGGAGTCTCGCCGATGTCGATCTACACGCATGTGACCACCCGCGCGGACCTGGTGGTCCTCATGGCGGACGCCGCCCACGCCGGGATGCCCCTGCCGTCCTTCGGACGGTCGGGCTGGCGGAGGCGCGCAACGCGGACGGCGGAGGCCAACCTGGCCCTGTTCCTGGCCCACCGGTGGCTCCTGGACGTCCGCGATCCCCGTGTCGCCCTGGGCCCCGGGACGATCACCAAGTACGACCACGAGCTCCACATCTTCGACGGAACACCCCTCGACGACGTGCAGCGCGACGCCGCACTCACCTTCCTGCTCGACTTCGTCGCCTCCAGCGCCGCCTCACGGCTGGAGTCCTCAAGCAGCTTCGAGCCGATCTGGGCGCAATCGGCCGCCGGCCTTCAGCACTACCTCGCTGACGGGTTTCCGCTGGCGCGCAGAATCGGGCAGGCCGCAGGGGAACACATGGGCGCACCGTACAGCGCCTCCCAGGCATGGGCATTCGGCCTCGACCGGGTGCTCGCGGGCCTTGCGGAGATCATCGAGGCCGACGAGGCGCATCCCGGGCCGCATCGGTACCCGCGAGATGACCCCGCCCGGGGATGATGGGAGCAGGTTCTTCATCCGGCACCGGATCGGTGCGACCCGCAACAGGAGGTGCGTGATGTCGGCGACCGTGCTGTACATGTCGATGTCGGTGGACGGCTTCATCGCCGGCCCCAACGAAACCCGGCGGAACGGGCTGGGCGATGGCGGTGAGCGCCTGCACGAATGGGTGTTCGGCCCCAGAGGACCCGGCCGGAACGACCGGCAGGACGACGAGTGGTTCGGCGACCGCGGCGTCAACGACGGCCGCGCGATCGCCGAACGCCTCACCGGCGTCGACCGGCAGGTGTGGGACGAGTTCCTGTCGACCGGGGCGGTGCTCGCAGGCCGCGGCACCTTCGAGACCGCCGACGGCTGGGGCGGCGACCACCATGACGGCGTGCCGATCTTCATCCTGAGTCGTCATCCGGCTCCGGCCGAGTTCGCGGGATACCCGCTGGTCACCTACATCAGCGACCTGGATGACGCCGTGCATCGGGCGAAGGCCGCGGCCGGAGGGCGCAATATCATGGTCCACGGCGCCGGTGTGGCGCAGCGCATGCTGCGCGCGGGCCTGCTCGACGAGATCCAGCTTCATCTGATCCCAGTGCTGCTGGGACAGGGACGGCGACTCTTCGACGGGCTGCCGGCCGAGCAGCTCGAGCTGCGACCGATCAGCGCCCTCCAGGGAGCGCAGGCCCTTCATCTGCGCTACGTCGTCGACTACTCCCGGGACGCTGACGGGATCTGAGCCCCGCCAGCCGGCCCATTGAGATCGACGAGCAGGAAGATCCCGGTGACGGCGGCCACCGTGCCGACAACCACCTGGGTAAGGTTCACGAAGGGCACCAGGCCCTCCCCGGAGCCGGCCGGGCCGAGCCCGGCCGTTCCGATGAGCAGGAGCACCATCGGGTAGAGGCCGGTGCCGAAGACGGCGCCGCCGCCGATCCATGCCATGGCGAGCGGCACCCATGTCGGCATCCGTCCCGGGCGCCGGCGGACCAGTATCCACAGGCCGATCGCGGCGGCGACGGCGAACAGCGCGGTGCCGGCGTCGGCCGTCCATTCCGCTGCGCCCCTGTTGGCGATCTGGTCGGCGGACAGCCCGGAGTCCGATCCCGCGGCCCAGATCACGCGGGTCGCGGTCACCACGGCCAGCAGTGCGATCATCACCCCGAGGAGGAAAACCAGGGCCGGCTGGTACGGCCCGCCAGAACGGTCGCGCATCCGCCCGCCGAGGGCCTGAGGCCACCGGGCGCGCACGTAGAGGATGAAGGTGACGGCGATGCCGATCGCCTGGGCCCCGAAGCCGAGGTAGACCAGCGGTCCCACCCACGGCGCCAGAGATCCGTCCCCGCCCGACCCGGACCCGGCCACGACGGGTCCGGTAACGACGAAGGGTGCGAGCAGCCCCGTGCCCACCCATGCGGGCGCCAGGACGAGCCAGGCCGGGGCGCGCAGACCCCAGGAATGGGTGAACGCCAGAATGATGAACGCGGCGACGACCTCCAACGCCATGGTGACCGCATTGCCTCCCCAAAGGACGTCTGCGTCGATCGGTGATGCCGTCGCAATGCCGGCCGTGGATCCGGCGACCCAGGCCAGTTTGAGAATGAAGTACGGCAGGATCGCCGCGATCGACAGATAGCCGATCACCAGACGGGCCCTCCCGTGACGGCGGGCGGTCGAGCCCGGCCCTGTTGCCGGAGCACTCAGGTATTCATCGACGGTCATCAGTGACCTCCCGGATTCTGCGGTGCCGCCGCCCCGGGCCGCCGGAATCCTCGGGATCCCCGGCGATCGACGGCACCGTCGAATCGCGCCTGTATATCACCCGGGCGTGTCATGACCGGGATCCTGTCCGGTCGGCGAGCTGCACGGGCCGGAGGGGAGTCGGCAGGGTCCTGCGGAGGTATCTGCCGGTCAGGGAGCGCGCCGCCGTCGTCAGGTCCGCGGGCGGTCCCTCGTGGACGACGGTGCCGCCCTCGTGCCCGGCTCCCGGGCCGATGTCGATGACGTGGTCGGCGTGGGCGATGACGCGCAGGTTGTGCTCGATCGCGATGATCGTGGCCCCCTCGTCGACGAGCCGGTCGAACAGCACGAGGAGTCGGTCGATGTCTGCCCCGTGCAGGCCTGCGGTGGGCTCGTCCAGGACGATGCGCAGTCGCGAGGCCGCCGGGGTGTCGGCGAGGTGGCGGGCCAGCAGGAGCCGTTGGCGCTCCCCTCCCGACAGGGTGTCGGCGCCCTGCCCGATGGCCAGATAGCCGAGCCCCACGTCCTCCAGCCATCCCAGCCGCCCGGAGATCCGGGCGTCGGAGGCCATCAACTCCGCGGCCCGGCCGGCGTTCATGGCCAGCACGTCGGCGATGGTCTGCCCGTCCAGGGTCGCGGCCAGCGCGGTCGGGTTGAAGCGTGAGCCGCCGCAGGCCTCGCAGGTGGTGACGACGTCGTCGAGGAAGGCGAGATCGGTGGTGACGACGCCCCTGCCCCTGCATGCCTGGCAGCCGCCGCGTCCGTTGGCGCTGAACCAGGAGGGCGCCATGCCGGTCGCGGCGGCGAATGCGTCGCGGACGGGCTCGGCGACGCCCATCACCGTGGCGGGCGTGGACCTGCCGCCGCCGTGCAGCGGTTCCTGGCCGATGAGGGCGAATTCCGTGTGCTGGCGGACGAGCTCGTCGGCCATCAGGCTGCTCTTTCCCGATCCGGCGACCCCGGACACCGCGGTGAGGACGCCGAGCGGCACGTCAACGGTGACGTCGCGCAGGTTGTGCATCCTCGCGTGCTCAATAGTGACCCTCCCGGTAGGCGGGCGTGGCCGGGTGTTGAGCCGGACAGGATCGCGCAGCATCCGGCCGGTCATGGTCGTGGAGCGTGCGAGGGCCCGTGGCGGGCCCTGGAACTGGATCCGTCCCCCGGCCGTCCCCGCGCCCGGCCCCAGGTCGACGACATGGTCGGCGGCGGCGATGACGGCGGGATGGTGCTCGACGACCAGAACGGTGTTGTGGGCGTCGCGCAGCCGGGCCAGCAGCGCGAGGAGCCGGTGGACGTCGTGGGGGTGCAGACCGGCGCTGGGCTCGTCGAAGACATAGCAGACGTCGCTCAGGGCGCTGCCGAGGTGGCGGACGATCTTCACGCGCTGGGCCTCCCCGCCCGACAGCGTCGTCGAGAGGCGGTCCAGACTCAGATAGCCCAGCCCGACCGCATCCATTGCCGCGCAGCGCTCCCCGATCGCCTCTACCAGCGGGGTCACGCGGGCGTCGTGGACCCGGGAGACGACCGGCCGTAGCTCGCCGATCGGCATCTCCTGCCAGTCGGCGATCGAGCGCCCGTCGATGAGACTCGACCGCGCGGCGGCGTTGAGGCGTGCGCCGCCGCACTCCGGGCAGACGCGCCGGGTGACGATGCGGGCCAGCCCCTCCTTGATGTCCTCGGTGAGGTGGGACGGCGTCCTGCGCAGATAGGAGTCGCGCAGTCTGGGAATGACGCCGTCGAAGTTGCTGGACTTCGGGTACTGCGGGTCGGGGTGCTCCAGGGGCAGGTCCTCGGCATGCAGCAGGGTGTGCAGGTCGGCCTCGGGCAGCTGGGACAGCGGCACGTCGGGATCGACGAGACCCGAGTGCACCATGCGCTTCCACCGGTAGGTGCCCGGCCTGAACGTCGAGAAGCGGATGGCGCCCTCGTTGAGGCTCTTCGTCCGGTCCAGCAGGGCGTCCAGGTCGATGTCGTCGACCGTCCCCAGGCCCTCGCAGGCCGGGCACATGCCGGACGGGTCGTTGAACGAGTAGGCCGGGGAGTAGCCGGCCGAGGGCGCCCCGATGCGGGAGAACAGCATGCGCAGCAGCGGGGCGATGTCGGTGGCCGTTCCCACCGTCGAGCGGGCGTTGCCGGTGAACGGCCGCTGGTCCACCACCGTGGTGAACATCAGCCCGTCGACGCGATCGACGTCTGCGCGCCCGATCCGTCGCAGCCGGTTGCGCACGAACAGCGGATAGGAGTCCGCCACCAGCCGCTGGGCCTCCGCGGCGATCGTGCCGAAGGCCAGCGACGACTTCCCCGATCCGGAGACGCCGGTGAACACCGTGATCCGGTGCTTTGGCACCCGCACCGAGACGCTCCTCAGGTTGTTCGTGCGCGCGCCTTCGACGGTGATCCAGCCCGCCCGGCCGGTGAGCTCCTGCGGTGTCTGTCCAGTCATGCGTCCACGCTACGATCAGTTGTGGTCAGGAACTGTCCACAACTGATCCGATGGAGAGGGGATCGCATGTCGTCCCGGACGCCGCGCGAGCGCATGCTCCGGCTGCTGTCGCTGCTGCAGACCGGACGGCAGTGGCCGGCCGCCGATCTCGCGCGGGCGACCGCGACCACGCCCAGGACGTTGCGCCGCGACATCGGCTTCCTCCGGGAGCTCGGCTACCCCGTCCAGAGCGCCCGGGGGCCCGGCGGCCACTACCGGCTCGTCGCGGGACGGGCGCTGCCGCCCCTCATGCTCGAGGACGACGAGGCGATCGCCACCGTGCTGGGTCTGCGGCTCGCCGCAGCCGGGGGCGCCGGTTCCGGTGCCACGGCCGAGGCCGCCGGACGGGCCGCCGACAAGCTCCGACGGCTCCTTCCGCCCCGGCTGCGGCGGACCACCGATGAGCTGCTCGACGCCGTCGAGATCTCCGCCACCTCGGTCGCGCTCCCCGCACCCGCGCTCCTGGCCACGCTCACCCGGGCCGCGTCACGGTCCACGACGGTCTCCTTCGGCTATGAGAGCCGCACCGGTACTGCTGAGCGGGAGGTCGGCCCTGTCCGGCTGCTGCGGCTCAAGCAGCGCTGGTACCTGTTCGCATGGGACCTCGACCGCCACGACTGGCGCACCTTCCGCCTCGACCGCATCATCGGAGACCCCGAGGAGGGCGGACCGCTCCCTCGCCGGCCGTTACCCGCCGAGGACCTCCAGACCTACCTGCGCGAGCACTTCCGCGGCGTCCCCGAACTCACCGTCGTCCTCACGCTGCACGCCGGCGCAACCGATGCCGCGTCCAGGCTCTACCGCGTCGACGGGACCCTCGAGCCGCTCGGCGACGACAGCTGCCGCTACGTGGCGCACGTCGACTCCTACCAGTGGCTCACCGTCGTGCTCACCCTCTCCGACGTCGACTTCACCGTCGAATCACCTGAGGACTACCGGAAATACCTGTCGCGCCATGCCTCACGACTGATGGACGCCACCGGATCCAGCTCCCTCCGTTTGGAAGAGCCGTAAAACACCTGCACTGTGCGACGTTTCAATTTACGCTGTCTCGGGACAGCAGTATCTCCGGTGCCAGGCCGATGGCGACCCGGCAACGGCGTGGTCGTCGCCCCGCGGATGGACTGATCCGGTTCCCGTCCCTGTCCAGAGGAGGACACATACCTCATGAGTGAACACGCAGCCGTCCTGGACGGGTCCTCGGACATGGATGAGGACGGGGGCGATGCCAGGGGCGTCGTCCGGATCGCCTCGGTCGCCGCGCTCGGCGGCCTGCTCTTCGGCTATGACAGTGCCGTCATCAACGGCGCGGTCTCGGCCATCGGGGAGGTCTGGCATATCGGTGCGGGCGCCCTCGGCTTCGCCGTTGCCGCAGCCCTCATCGGCGCCGCCGCCGGTGCGATGACCGCCGGCCGTCTCGCCGATCGCGTCGGCCGCCTGATGGTGATGAAGATCGCGGCCGGGCTCTTCATCCTCAGTGCCGTGGGCTGCGTGCTCGCCCCGGAGACGACGGCGGGGCTCGTGATGTTCGTCGTCTTCCGCATCATCGGCGGCGCGGGCGTCGGCTTCGCGTCGGTCATCGCACCCGCCTACATCGCCGAGGTCTCCCCGCCTCGAATCCGCGGCAGGCTCGGCTCCCTGCAGCAGCTCGCCATCGTCACCGGCATCTTCCTCTCCCTGCTGGTCGATGCCCTCCTGGTCCACGCCACACCCACCGGCCAGCCCGATGGCATGCTCTGGTTCGGCCTGGAGGCCTGGCGGTGGATGTTCCTCGTCCTGGCCCTGCCGGCCATCGTCTACGGCGTCCTCGCCTTCACCATTCCGGAGTCGCCGCGCTTCCTGGTGGCCGCCCACCGTATCCCCGAAGCCCGCAAGGTCCTCACGCTGCTGCTCGGCGAGAAGAACCTCGAGATCACCATCCACCGCATCCAGAGCAGCCTCGCCGGAGAGACCAAACCCTCCTGGCGCGACCTGCGCAACAGCCATACCGGCAAGATCTACCCCATCGTCTGGATCGGCCTCATCGCCTCGATGCTGCAGCAGTTCGTCGGCATCAACGTCATCTTCTACTACTCGAACACCCTGTGGATGGCGGTCGGCTTCGACACCTCCTCGGCGTTCACGATCTCGGTCATCACCTCGGTGGTCAACATCGCGACCACCATCGTTGCGATCCTGCTGGTCGACCGGATCGGCCGCAAACTCCTGCTGATCATCGGATCTGTCGGGATGACGGTCTCGCTCGCCGCCCTGGCGATCTGCTTCGGCACCGCTCCCATGGTTCTGGACGCCGCCACAGGCGAACTCGCGCCGGTCCTCAACGGCGCCGCCGGCCCCATCGCCCTGGTCGCCGCGAACGTTTTCGTCATCGCCTTCGGCATGTCATGGGGCCCGGTGATCTGGGTCCTGCTCGGCGAGATGTTCCCGAACCGCATCCGCGGCGCCGCGCTCTCCCTCGCTGCCGCCGGGCAGTGGGTCGCCAACTGGATCGTGACCGTCACCTTCCCCGGCCTCAAGGACGTCTCTCTCGGTCTCGCCTACGGCATCTACACCGGGTTCGCACTCATCTCACTGATCTTCGTGGCGAAATGGCTCACGGAGACCAAGGGCCGCACCCTCGAGGACATGGACGACGCCCTCGGGGAGGACAACCCGGAAGCAACACCGCCGGCACCCGCGACCGCTTGAATTCTGCGGGTCTATCCGGGAGTTCGGCCGTGTCGGAGCATCAGGCCGTGCCAGTATTGGAGACTGCTTTCTAATACCCTATGCCGCTGCGCACCGGATCCTCGGCGACGCTGCGCCGCCCCGGCCGTGGCTGACCGACGCCGTGACGGCGGCCGCTCTCGCGGTGCTGGGCGAGACGGGGCCGTCATGAGTCTCCAATCCAGCGCCGCGCTGCGGGAGACCCGGCTGGCGGGCCGGCGTCCCCCAGGTGATCGTCCCGCTGGGAGGCGACCAGGCCTGGTGGACCGGGCCGTCCACCGTGTGGCATCGGGGGCCTGACCGGGAGGTGGGCTCACGGCCGTAGCATGCTCGGCTCATCGACCCACGGGCGGTCGGGGTCGGTCTCGTGCGGACGCCCGTCGGTGGCAGAGTCGTGGGCGAGCAGCGCCAGATACTGGTCCTCGGCGGCGTCGGCGATGCCGTAGAAGGCCGGCCCCCCGGCCACATATCCGGCCATCGCGGAGAGCACGGTTGCGATGGCGATCTCTTCGTCCGACAGCCGGGCCGGGGCGAATGGGTTGGTGTACGCCACCCGTTCTCCGAGGGTGATGCGACGCAGGAAACTGCCCTCCAGGTCGCCGTCGGCGCCGGTGACGTCGCGCCTCAGGCGCAGGTGGAGGGGATCGGCGGGGCCGGCGAGCAGGTGGACGTCGTCGTCGAACACCTCGCCCCGCTCGCCGGCGATCTGCACATGGCGGCTGCGGATCGGCGAGAAGTACTGCTCGTGCGAGAAGTCCGAGACGCCGAGCAGACCTCGCCCGGGCACCTCGAAGCGAGCCGTCAACCGCTCGACCTCTCGCACCTGAAGCGATGAGTCCCAGCCGTCGCGACCCAGCGAACTCGTGACCCGGTCGGCGAAACGGGACGCGGACACCCGCACCTCCTCGAAGCCCAGCCGGAGCGCGGCTCGCAACAGGGCGACGCCGTGGTAGTCGTGGCCGGCCGAGACCAGCGCCGAGTGCACCGGCCCGAGGGTCCCTGATCCGGCGATGTGGAGCCGGGCGGCGTGCTGAGGTTGCAGCCGGTACTGCTCGGCGGACTGGACGCGGGCCCCGGCGGGCAGCTCCGCGAACAGGCGCCGAAGTGCGTCGGCGTCGGGAGCCAGAGGGGTCTCGACGAGCACGGGAAGGCCCCGGTATGCGAGCTTCAGCACCCAGGGCACTGTCGCCTGGCGCGCCACGCACACCAGGATGAAGTCCATCGGCCCCGAGCCGAGGAAGGCGTCGGAGTCGGTGGTCGTCGCGATACCGAAGCGTCGCCCGAACTCCTCGGCCGTCGTCTCGGTGCGAGTCAGCGCAGCGACGATGTGGAAATGCTGGGGCAGGGCTCGCGCCACGGTTGCGAAGAGCCCGGCGCGCCAGCCGGCGCCGACAACACCGATGCGCGCCGGTTCGTCGGGGCCCGACGACGGTGCGACGGCATCTGACCACGCAGCGGACATCGCCCCATCCTATGGGCGTCGAGGAACACTGGGGAAGTCATTCCGGCCGTCGCTACTGCACGGGTACCGGCGTCTGCTGGTACAGGACGAGGCGCCAGGAGCCGTTCTTCCGGGTGTAGACGCTGGACATGAGGGCGACGAACTCCGGGGCCCCTTCGGCGCGGTAGCCGCGGCCGGTGTAGACGATGGCCGCGTCGTCATGGCCCAGAGTGACGAGCCGCTCCTCGCTGATGTCGTAGGTCCGCCATCCAGGTGCGTCGTTGAGGGAGTCGATGACGGCCCGCCGATCGAAGACCTGGCCGTGGGCGAGCACCATCACCGCGTCCTCGGTCATGATCCTCCCGTAGAAGTCCGCACCGGTGCCATCACATAGGGACTGCCAACCCTGGTGTTCGAGTTGGAGAAGATCGTCAAGCATCTGAGCCTCCTACGTCGGTGACACCAGCCTATGAGGCGGGTGTCAGGGTTCCAAGCCGCCGGCCGCGCCGGAGGATCATTAGCATGGGTCCCATGGATCCGGTGACCTTCCGCGGGAAGACCGCGCTCATCACCGGCGGGAATGGCGGCATCGGACTCGGGATCTCGCGCGGCCTCGCCGCAGGTGGCGCCCGGCTTCTGATTCCGGTGCACAACCGTACGAGGGGCGAGATCACCGCCGCGACCCTGCGGGCGGAGTTTCCAGGGGCCGACATCAAACTGTTCAGTCTCGATCTCGAAAGTCTGGCATCCGTGCGAGCCTTGAGCGCGCAGCTGCGCAAGTGCGGCGAGCCGATCCATCTCGCGATGCTGAACGCGGGTGTCGTGCGGCTGGCGGAGGGACCGCGTGAGGTCACTGTCGACGGCTTCGAGGCAACTTTCCAGGCGAACTACCTGGGCCACATCGCACTGATCACAGCGATCATGCGCTTGCTGCGCGCCGGCTCGGCACGTGTCGTCGCGCAGGTGAGCCTGGCCGCCGACCGGGGCCGCATCCACTGGGAGAACCTCCAGGGCGAGACCGGCTATCGCTCCTTCACCGCATACAGCCAGTCCAAGGTCGCGCTCGGCCTCAGCACTGTGGAACTGGCTCGGCGCAGCCAGGACCATGGGTGGGGAATCTCCGCCGGGCTGGCTCACCCGGGGGTGGTGCCAGGCTCCGGGATCGCACCGCGACTGCGGCGGATGTTTCCCGCCGGCATGGTCCACTGGGCCGAGCGAACCCTCGGGAATCCACCGGCTCAGGCGGCCGGGCCCGCGCTCGCCGCACTTGCCTCACGCGAGTCCTGCATGTGGGCGCCGTCACGATGGTCGGAGACGGCTGGCCCCGCAGTGAAGCGGACGCCGTTCTCCTCCCTCACGGATCTCGG